>JACTND010000172.1 GCA_014584305.1 Planctomycetota bacterium
AATCGCCAACCTGAATACCTGCCACGTCGGCGCCACTCCCCGACACAACCTCGCCCACTTGGCACGATTCGGGCGATTGGCTGGACGGCAGTCTGGCTTCGCGGATGCCCAATAACGCGTTGCCAATTACGTTGACCTCGATTCCGGGCCGGCCCACGAATCGGCGATAATCGTCCAAGCTGAATTTACAGCTCGTCAATTGCAGTTGCATCACGGTCCGCATCTGCAAAATCGCCTCCACATGCTCGGCGCGCAACTGGACATTCTCCAGAATCAAAACCGCCAAACCGGTGGCGCGCGACAGGGAATCCAGGGCATCCCTGGTGAACGGGGTATTGGCCAACTTCAGCGTCGCCAACTGGGGAATAGCCGCCAAGGCCGCCATTGCCGTTCCATCGATTTTGACGCTGTCCACAACCACCTGGACCAATTGAGGATTCTGAGCGAGTGTTTGCCAAGCGGCCTCGTCCAATTCGCACGACGTTAAATGGACCGAGCGCAGCGTGCTTAATCGGTTCAACACCAGCAGTTCGTCGGACGAAACCTGGCCGGAAATAAACCGTACGCCAGACAGATTTTCGATCGCAGCAACCAGCGCAAAGTCTTCCGCATTTCCGCGCCAATGCTGGTCGATCGCCACCTGGCTGCCAGGAAAATATTGTTCGCTGTAAACCATCCGCCCGTCCGCCAAGACAATCGCTTGCTCTTGGCCAAAACCGATGTGGAATTGGGACGCCCCCATTGGGGACTCGACCGCGGCGATTACGTCGTTCGCTTCGAACGCAAACTGGCGATTTTGATCGATGGATGCCACCAAGATTTGGTCAATTCGCTTGATTAGTTGCTGTTCGGACGGCGGGGATGGGGGTGGTGGCCCTGCAGTTTTCAGCTTTGCGGGACCGGTTTCGTTTGGCGTTGGGACGCCGCGCACGTCCCATTCCGGTTGGAGGAAAACGAGTATCTCTCGACCTAACATTTGTTCCGAATTCTGTTCCATCAGGTGCACTGTTGCACCGAGGCTTCGCAACCGCTCCGCCGCGCGCTCCGTCTGCATCTGTTGCCACCGTCGGTAGTGTTGTTGCAAGCGATGCGCGATGTCTTGCTCAATACAAATCAATCGGAGCAGGGCCGCCGCGCGAAAGAAAGTCACCTCGTCCCCTGCAACACCGATCTCCTCGAGGATTCTCCGCGTCCGCCACATGCACTCCGGCGATGACTCGAAGTAGTTTTTTGCCAAGGGGCGCAAGGCAACGCTCCCCAACTCGATCAACGTCTGCGACGCTTGTTCGCGGTCAGCATATCGCTGGCTATTCAGGCGCTGTATCAGTTGGGGAATGTCGCGCGCTGAATTGGACTGCGGCGCGGTCGTGGAGGGCGCCGGGTCCTGTTGCGAACAGACTGGATTCGTTAGTGCCAGTGCCGCGCCGACAATCCATACGACGGACGCGCGCCTGGCGAGGCGCCCAGCTAGCATAATGCCTTTTCGAACCAATGTTCAAATCTCCGGCACGCAAGTTGATCGTGGACGACAAACTCTTCTGGAACAATGAGAAGAACAATGCGAACGTGCTTCCAACCCGCGTTTACCCTATTATACGGCGCGCGATGGCTCGGATGTATCCCGAACCCGTCCCAAGTTTACCTAGAGGGAAAAATCGGCATGAACTGTGCGTTTTAATTAACCCGTATTCGCGTCGGCTGCCGATTGGACAAAAGGACGACTTTGGGCTCCGGTCGCCACGTTGCGCCGAGAGGCCCTTGCCGTTGCCAGGCGAATGCGCCGATGGCAGCAAAACCCGCGAGGAATCTAACGTTGCGCTGGCAGGACGGCGGCGCAGATCGAGGTGGACGACCATGGAAATACAAACGTCTCGTTTTGGGCCGGTGACCATAGAACCTGAAGACATTTTATTCTTTCGCAACGGCCTGATTGGATTTGAGGGGGCGCGGCATTGGGTTTTGTTAGCCGATGCCGATAATGCGGCGATCGCCTGGCTGCAGAGCATCCAACGCCCTGACGTAGCGTTGCCAGTCGTTTCGCCACGCCGATTTGCCCAAGATTACCAAGTCCGCTTGGAACCCGCCGATGTCGAGAATCTCCAACTCACCGCCGGTGAACAAGCGTATGTGCTGGGGATTGTCAGCCGCGATGGCGATACGCTGACTTTGAATTTGCGGGCGCCCGTGGTGATCAACTTGGATCGGCGCATCGGTTTTCAAGTCATTACGGTGGATCAACAACCAATTCAATACGAACTCGCGCCGCTGCCAATCGCCAAACGGCGGTCGGCCTAAACGCGGACTTCGCCCTGTTCGGCCGTGTCGGCCGGGTAGCGATGCCGAATCGGATCGATGACGTCGCGAATGAACGCAACAACCTGTTCGGGCGCCCGGCCGACGAAGGAATCCGCATCGACCACGCGGCCGAAATCTACGGCGGCAAACGCTGTGTCTCCTCGCAAACGATCCAACAAATCGTTGGAGGCGCCACGTTCCTTGACTTGCCGTGACGCCGCAACGCTGTGTTGCCGAATGCGTTCGTGCAACTGCTGACGGTCTCCGCCGGCGTGTACAGCCGCCATCAGGATTTGCTCGGTCGCCATGAATGGCCACTCGTCGGCCAGGTTTTTGGCGATTACTGCCGGATAAACCACCAAACCCGTGACCACGTTGCGCAAAATGACCAGGATGGCATCCGCTGCCAGGAAGGCTTGAGGTAAAACTATGCGGCGATTGGCGCTGTCATCGAGCGTCCGTTCTAGCCACTGCGTGGCCACGGTGTGCGCCGTGTTGATCTCCAAGCTCATCAAGTATCGCGACAAGGAGCAAATGCGCTCGCTCCGCATGGGGTTGCGTTTGTAAGCCATGGCCGAAGAACCGATCTGTTCGCTCTCATAGGGTTCTTCGATTTCTTTGCGGCTGGCCAAGATGCGGATATCCGTGGCGAGTTTGTGGGCAGTCTGTCCCAGACCCGACAAAGCCGACAAGATTTCCGCATCCACTTTGCGTGAGTACGTTTGGCCGGTGACGGGATACGCGGAAGCAAAACCCATTGCCTGCGAAACCAATTGATCCAATTGGTCAACTTTCTCGTGGTCCCCGTCGAAGAGCTGCAGAAAACTGGCTTGCGTACCGGTCGTGCCCTTAATTCCTCGCGCCCGCAGACCCTCGCGGCGCCATTCAATCGTTTCCAAGTCCCGCACAAGGTCTGCGATCCACAAGGCCGCGCGTTTACCGACAGTCGTCGGCTGAGCCGGTTGCAAATGCGTCAATGCCAAACAGGCCACCTGGTGGTATCGTTGCGCAAAGTTCGCCAGTTCGAAAATCACACCCGCCAACCGGACTGCGAGCAGATGCAAACCCTCGCGCATCAACATCAAATCGGTATTATCCGTGACATAGCAGCTAGTTGCCCCCCAATGAATAATCGGCCGCGCTGTCGGGCAACAATCGCCAAACGTATGTACGTGTGCCATCACGTCGTGTCGCAAACGCCTCTCGTACGCTGCCGCGGTATCAAAATCAATGTCATCCAAGTGGTTCTGCATCTCGTCCAGCTGCGCGGACGTGATCGGAAGCCCCAATTGCCGTTGGGAATGCGCCAGAATCCACCAGAGACGCCTCCACGTCGAGAATTTCCGTTGATCCCCCCACAATCGCGACATGGTGGGCGAGGCGTATCGATGGACGAGCGGGTTTTGATAGAATTCGTGCGACATGAGACCGGAACCAATCTGCATACAAAAGAACCATTTGTTGTCGATTTCCTACTTTGTATGAGCCCGGTACGTTCGTTACAATGGCCCGCCAGCGCGCCAAGCCCAGCCAGCGATCACTGGTTGGTTTTACTAAACTAGGGATGATGTGCATGTTCAACTCTGTATTGTTCGTTTGGCGCTCCTGGCGTGCGGTAGCATCGCTGATGTTTTTGTGGTGCGTGAGCGGCGTTGCCATGGGGCAAGAGCGCCCGCGCAGCGAAGACTTGCTTCCGTCCACTACCAAGGCTTGGGTCAGCATCCCCGACGCTATCTCAGTCGTGGACCAGTTCAATGGGACGGGCTTGGGACAGTTGTTGATGTCTCCACCAATGCAAGCAGCGGTTGAAAATTTGCGCGCTCAAGTCGAAGAGAGTTTGCGGCAGCAGAACATTCGCCTCGGTTTGGGATGGGAAGATATCTATAACGTGCGCAGCGGCGAAATCTGTGTGGCCGGCGTGGTCTTGCCCATCGACCCGGGTCATGTTGACCAGGGTGCGCGCGGTTCACATGGCATCGTAATGTTGATCGATACGGCTGGCAATGAAGTTGCCGTCGATGTGTTGTTGGAGAAGGTGCGCGATGAAATGACCCGCCTAGGCGCCCAGGACGCGGGACAAGAAGCCATCCAAGGTGCCAATGTCCACCGCTGGCGGTGGCCAGGAATCAAAGGCGGCCCGCAACGCAATACCTTGCTCTGTGTGGTCGATGGTTGGTTACTGGCGAGCGATAACGAACGGGTGTTGCGCGAGGTGCTCCTCCGCATCAAAGGCCGGTTGACCGATCGATTGGCGGAATTGCCCGCCTTTCAGAACGTCATGCGACACGTCGAATTGGATGGCGTAAATCCCCATATTCGCTGGTTCGTCGAACCGTTCGGATACATTGCCTTGGCACAGGCCATCTACGATGAGAATCAGCCGTTTGTGGTTTCGCGAAACAACTACGTCGGCAAACTTCAGCAGAATGGCTTTGACGTCTTGAACGGACTGGGCGGGATGCTGGTCCTCAACCACTCGGAGCGAGACATTGTGCATCGGACGTTCATCTCGCTCCTTCCATCGGCAGATCGCCAAGGGGCGCGCGCCAAGGTCTTCAGTCTCTTTGATTTCCAGAATCATTGGGGTCATCAATTGGTGCCGGAAACGTTTGCGGTGAAAGACGCGGCGAACTATTTCACGTTTACCTGGCGCGCCGGCAATTTACTGGAGAATATCGATGAAGTCGTCGATGCGTTTTTCGACAAGGGTTATTATGACAAAATGATCAATCGGCTTCGCGAAGACGGGATCGATGTCGTCGCGGCCGCGAAGATGTTGGAAAACAGATTCACCTGGATCTCTAAGGTTCGGGAACCCATTGCCGAAAACAGCGAATGCGTGGCTGTGGTAATGTCTGTCAGAGAAAATCCGCAAGAGTTCTTCGCCTTTCTCCGCCGATACATCGGCGACGGAAAATTGGTCAAGAACGGCGATTTTGAATACTACTTGTTGGATCGAACCATCGCGGAGGAGGACGGGCCGGACATCTTTGATCCCAAGTTTGGCGCCGGTGGAATTAAGGATTTCGACAAATTAGATCAGGTGGACGCGGGACGACCGTTTAATTTGTTCGGCAAGGTTCATATTGCGGTCATCGACCAGTTTGTGGTGATCGCCAATAACTTGGAGTTCCTAAAGGAATTGGCCGCGTATCAAGACACTAATCTTGCCGTCGAAGGGGACTACCGCCGCGTCATCCTGGCATTGGACCAACTCGGCATCGTGGGCGACCGAACGGTGACGCGCGGCTTTGGACGACCAGATCGAATGATGGAGACGAACTACCAGATGTTTCGCCAAGGCAAATTGCCGACTTCGGAGACGATTATGGCGAAGATTTTGAATCAAGCCTTTGCAGCCCCCAATCATAACAAGGTCGACCGCAACCAACAGTTTGACGGCACGCTTTTACCCGAAGATTTTCAACTGCACATTGCTCCCTTTTTGGGCCCCAGCGGCTGGGCGATGGAACAGTTGCCAGAAGGATGGCTGATCTCCGGCGTTTGGCTAAAAAAAAACGAGTTGAGTGAGGTTGCCGACCAGCGCCCCACTCCAGAACAGTCGCACCGAAAATAGTTCACGCGCTGCGGGCATTCACCAGCCCGTTCGAGCAAATCGCCATCAGGTTCTGTCGCGCGCTCTGCCGGAGAACCGTTGCCAACCAAAGTCTGCTCGACAGGTTCCTTTTCACGACCTCAGGTAATCGGTAAACTGGTGTGGTTGAACACGTCAGGTAGATTCGGAATAAAATGAGAGCATGAGGGCCTGGGCATGGTGACTGCGACGAAGAACGGCACATCTACCGAATCGGCGACACTGCACTTTGGCGGCAAGGAGTTGTCCTTGCCCGTCGTCGAAGGGAGCGAATTGGAACGGGCCGTAGACATTTCGTCACTGCGCAAAGAAACGGGCCTCATCACGTTGGATGAAGGTTACGTCAATACTGGGGCTACCACCAGCGCTATCACTTTCCTGGATGGCGAACGGGGAATTTTGCGGTACCGCGGATATCCGATCGAACAACTGGCCCAACATTGCGACTTCGTGGAAGTGTGCTATCTGTTGATTTACGGAGAATTGCCGACGCGCGAACAATTGGACTCGTTTCGGCATTCGATCCGCATGCACACAATGCTCCATGAGGACATGCGGCTGTTTTACAACGGATTTCCACGCGATGCACATCCCATGGCCATGCTCTCCAGTGTGGTCAGCGCGATGAGCACGTTTTATCAGGATTCCCTGAATCCCAATGATCCGCAACAGGTCAAGATTTCCATCCATCGGTTGATTGCCAAGCTGCCTACGATCGCTGCCTACAGTCACAAGAAATCGATTGGCCAACCGTTCATGTACCCGGATAACCGTCTGGATTATTGTGAGAATTTTTTGCGCATGATGTTCGCCGTTCCTTGTGAGGAGTATCGGCCGGACCCGGATTTCGTGCGCGCGATGAACATGTTGTTGATTGTACATGCTGACCATGAACAAAATTGCAGTACCTCCACGGTGCGCATGGTCGGATCATCCAATGCCAATCTGTTCGCCTCGATCGCCGCGGGAATATGTGCTTTGTGGGGCCCCTTACATGGCGGCGCCAATGAAGCAGTCGTTTCCATGTTGGAAAAAATTCGCGACGAGGGTGGTGACGTTTCCAAGTACGTCCGAATGGCCAAAGACAAATCCAGCGGATTTAGGCTCATGGGATTTGGACACCGGGTTTATAAGAATTTTGATCCGCGGGCGACACTGATCAAGAATGCCTGTGACCATCTTCTGCGTAAACTGAATTTGGACGACCCGCTTTTCCAGATCGCCCAAGAACTCGCGGATGTGGCGCTGCATGACGAATATTTCGTCGAACGCAAACTCTATCCCAACGTGGATTTCTATTCGGGTGTGATTTACCGGGCCTTGGGAATTCCGGTACCGATGTTCACCGTTCTGTTTGCGATGGGCCGGTTGCCCGGTTGGATCGCGCATTGGATCGAAATGCATGATTCGCCCAATAAGAAAATCGCCCGGCCGCGCCAGATTTATACCGGCGCAGTAGAACGCAACTATGTGCCGATTCAACAGCGCGGCTAGTCGCTCGATCGGGAGGCGCGTGTAATGGCTCAGCGCCTCCTACAAGGCAGTCGTGCCATCGTCACCGGCGCCAGCAGTGGAATTGGTAGGCAGGTGGCGTGGGAATTGTCCCGCCACGGCGTTCAACTCCTAATTACCGCCCGACGCGCGGACCGACTGAACGAACTGGCAAAGCAGATTCAGGACTCGGGTGGTGTCTGCGATTACCTCGCCGGTGACATCGTCCAGGATACGGTACGTCGCGGACTCGTTGATTTTGCGCAATGCAAGTGGCAAGGTTTGGACATTGTGGTGAACGCTGCCGGAGTTGGGGCTATGGGGGCCTTCTCCGACTCGGCACCCGGAAGGCTGCGCGCCATTTTTGACGTCAACTTTTTTGCCCCCGCAGAATTGATTCGGATGTCCATTCCATTGTTGAAAGCTGGCCGCGAAGCGGTGATCGTCAATATCAGCAGTGTATTGGGGCATCGTGCCGTTCCCCTAAAGAGTGAATATTGCGCCAGCAAGTTTGCGCTGCACGGATTCAGCGATGCGATCCGCGCCGAACTGGCATCGCACCGAATCGATGTCCTGTTGGTTAGCCCGAGTACGACGGATAGCGAGTTCTTTAATGCGGCGATAGAAGACCAGGTAAAACGCAATTGGAAAGGCCGTAATCCAATGTCGGTGGAAAAGGTGGCGCGGGCGACGATTCGTGCCATCCGCTCGCGCAAACACGAGATCATCCTATCTCTCGGCGGCCGCGCCCTAGTCTGGCTCGACCGCCTTTTCCCCACCCTCGCCAACAAACTCCTCTCCTAACCCACCTAAAAGCTAAAAGGACAGGCATTATTATTTGGTCGAGGTTTCCCCGCCAAATGACGCATGATTTGGTCCTTCTTGCCAATCGGGCGGTACGTACACCTGGCCCAATGGACGCCTGGCGAAGCCGTCAAACGTTTTCCAATCAGGCCTACGTTTTGAAGATCCAAGTGTCGAACATGACATTTTGGCAGTTAAACCGCCGTTATCGTTAATGGGATTAGCTATCACCTCGATGCCTAAGTTGCGCTCATGTAGGGTTCCGCACGAGCCACACATCCCATCGCTGTGCAGGCCCATTTGGCATTTGTTCTCCGTCAGCCGGGCTGCCGACGAGCGAAGGACATTCAGCGTGCCTTGCCGCAAATCTCCGCTAATAATCGCCAACCTAATAATGCCTGTCCTTTTTGGCTTTTTGGGGCTTTTGGTGGGTTAGGTGAGGCAGGAGGCGGCGACGGCGACGTCGATGATGTCCTGAGGCGAACAGCCTCGGGATAAGTCCATGAACGGGCGATTCAATCCCTGCACCAAGGGCCCGATAGCGCGCAGATTTCCCAGGCGTTCCGCAATTTTATAGCCAATGTTACCGCTGTCGAGGTCCGGAAAGATGAAAACATTAGCTCGCCCTGCGATCGATGAATCGGGCGCCTTGCGCGCACCTATCGCCGGTACAAACGCTGCATCGAATTGCAATTCCCCATCGATTTCCCATTGCGGTCCCCATTGCTTTGCCAGCTCCGTGGCCCGCAAGACCTTTGTAACACGCGGATGTTCGGCGCTGCCCTTTGTGGAAAAGGACAACATCGCCACGCGCGGTGGCGTACCGACTAACTTTTCGTGGTTGGCAGCAGTCGTAACCGCGATTTCAGCGAGTTGTTCACTGGTGGGATCGGGGACGACGGCACAATCGGCGAACGTCAGGCATGGTCCTCCCGCTGCTTCCATCACGAAACAACTTGAGACTAAGCTACGACCGGGTGGTGTACCGATACCGTACAAGCCGGCTCGTATTACGCGCGCGGTGGTAGAGAGGCTACCGGCGACACCCGCGTCGGCCTCACCCATCCGAACCAATAATGCTGCCAGTAACAGTGGATCGCTCACAGCCTGCCGCGCGGCGTCCAGAGAAAGCCCCTTATGTTGCCGATTTTCAAACAGTTGCTGTGCACAGCGTTCGCGCAGTGAATCATCGTGTGTGGAGACAACAGACAGATTGTCTCGGGTCGCAAACAGATTCTCTGGAGGATCCACCAATTTGATCCGGCACAGCGATTGGTCCAATAACACTTGAACGGCTTCAATCACCCGCGGGTCTTGTGGTTCGGGAAAGACGATCGTCCGTGGGCATTGTTGGGCGCGGGTACGCCATTCGGTTCGTAGCTGAGATATGTTCACAACTTGGTTTCCAAGGTGCTTTTGACGTACGCGGACAACTGCTGCAGTTCGCGCTCGAATCCGCCGGACAAAATCGGGAATCGGCACCACGTTTTCGGATCGAGATTCTCGTCATCCAAATGAAACGAGGGCGCCAACCGTTCGCGTTTCCATTGATTACGGCACCACAGTCGAAAGAACTTTGCGATCCAGTCCGCCAAAACCTGTCCTTCCACCTGCTCATACTCCGCTGACAAACGTTGCCAGATGTCAATCGGTTGCAGCTTATCGCGGATTGCCAGTCGTTCAATCCGATCGAGCACCTCATAGGGCATCAAGTCGCCTTCATCCGTTTGCTGTTGCTCGAGCGGTCGCAGTTCGGCGGTCGGCGCCTGATTATTGACAAGCTGCACGATCGGCCAGGGATTCAATCCAGCTAATCCTGTGGACTCCATCCAGCGCAGCCATTGCCGCAAGAAATGTTTATCGATGCCTGCCAGAGGGCTCAACCCGCCGCTGGTATCGCCGTCCATGGTGCAGTACCCGACGGCAGCTTCCGAGCGATTACTGGTGGCCAGCAACAAGGAATTTTTCAGATTGGCCAGCAACCAGACTCCGGGTACACGTGCGCGGGCCTGCACATTTTGCAATGGCAAATCGTCGTCGGGCCAGGATAGCTGGCGGCCAATCGCCGCGCCCACCATTTCCACGTAGTGCTGCACGGTGGCATCGATATCGAGCAGATAATGCGTGGCACCGAGGGCTGCGGCAACTTGTTGCGCGGCGTTTTCGGTCGTCGTCGAGTTATTGCGGGTGCGTTGATAAACAGTAGTCAGTAATCGACCACACCAGGCCGCCGCATCAGCAGGGAGCTGCACGTCAGAGATATTCAGCTTTTTCGCCAGCGCATCGCTTCCAAGCTCGGCTAAAACCAAGTCGATCATCGTCCGGACCAACAACGCCACGGCCGTCGAGTCAATGCCGCCACTCAATGAGACGACAAACCCGCTGGAACGAGACTTGCGAAGGTAATCGAACAGCGCTAGGCTGAGGGCTCTGGCAAATTCCTCGTACTCGACTTCAGGCGAGTGTTCCCAAGTTTGCAGGTTAGCGGTTACTGCCGTCGGTCGACAATCTGGCCACGGAAATGGAATTTTAACCAAATCCGATTCATCGCCATCGACATCCGGTTCAAAACTACCGCTCCGCGCGCGCGTCATTCTCGTGGCATCGACATCAATGGTGGCAGACGTGATCGTAACCGGCATGAACGTAAGCCGGGCGCCTTGTGCGACAAACTTGCCAGCCGCGGCAATCAGTCCGCCACCATCGTAAATGGCGCGCCCCGCCTCGTTGCCAAGCAAGTTGCTGTATATGTAGTTGACATTAAAAGCGCGGCTGCCTTCGAGGACGAATCGTTGGCGTACTGCGTTCTTTCCAAATTCGAAATGGCTGGCCGACGGATTCAGAATCACATCAACGCCGCGCGCTGCAAGACTCGCGCCGGGCCGCGTCCCCACCCAAGCGTCCTCGCAAATCTCGAAGCCAATCTTGACCCCTCCGATGTCGAAGAAAATGTCACCGATCGGATAGTTTCCACCGGCCAATTCCACATCCGCATGAATCAGTCGCGGCCAGGGTTTGAACCAGCGCGGCTCGTAATGGATACCGTCGCCAGCCAAGTGTTGCTTGGCGACAAATCCGGCGATTTGGCCGTTCACAATCAAACAGGCAGTGTTAAACGCGGCACCTGCGTAAACAACGGGCAGCCCCACGGAAACAACCATGCCGCGCGTGGCGGGGAGCAGCGCACGCAGCATTTCCACGGCGGTTCGATGGAGTCCAGGTGCGTGAAAGGCATCTTCACATCCATAGCCGGTCAAACAGAGTTCCGGCAAGCACAAGACCGTTACCTGTTGTTGCCGTGCCAAGGCGATGGCCTCTAGAATGTTTTGTAGATTGTGTTCCCAATCGAGGGGAATCTGATTGAGAGCCGCCGCCGCGACTCGAATCAGTTTCATATTCTTGTTATCCTGAAAGTCGATTTGTTGATGCAAAAGTCCGGTAGCGAATTCGTTGTGAATGCCGGTTACATCGTAACGTAACCTGGTTAAATTGGCAGTGGCGGGTTAGCCAGGCAGCGTTGACTTGCCGACTGTCCGCGGAGTTTGAATGAATTGTGGCTAGAATTCGATTCAGTTGTTCCGGCTGTGCCCGACAAGTTGACGTTGAAGCGTCATTGAGCGGTCAGAGTATCGAATGCCCCTACTGCCAACGCAAGCTCGTCGTGCCCAATCCAGAAACGGCCAGTAGCGCATTCTTCGATAATTTATTTGGGCCCGATGAACGGCTCCCGAGTGCACCGCCATCGGAAGCACCCCTTGCCAGCGCGCCACTGCCAGCAGGCGCCGCCGATGTAAAGCCGGTTTTTGAACTTCCGGACGATATGCGCTGGTCGCCACCGGAAAGCACGATCGGCGTTCGTGGAGGAGCAGACGTCGAGCGAAGCACGGCCTCGGATTCCCCTGCCCATAGCTTGGCCAGCGAACTGCAGGCGCCGCCCTTGCCCGCGAATGCCCGCGATCCTTTTGTCGATACACCTAGAGTCGAGCTATCGGACGTCGAAGGTGCTTCATTTCCCTGCCTTGACCTGTTCTCTGAAGTTCCGATGCCCCAAGCGGAGTCTTCAGATGCTCCGCTGGACAGGGATATCGAAGCGGATAATTTGGAGTTGGCTGAGCCAGTGATCATCGTGGATGATTTGTTGTCGGATACTACGCCGATCCCCACCGCCTCTATTGACGTTGTGAACAATGAGTTATTGAGCGACGATTTGCCGGGATTCTCGGTAGGTCTCAACGAGACGAGCGCTGATCCATTGGCAGATCAACCGGACGCCCCCTTGCGCATCGAGGGAATATCTCCCAATCTTGATTTGAAGGATTCGTTCGCCGTGCGTTGCCCGATATGTGAGTCGCGCATATCGATTCCGAAGAGTCAGGCGGGAGAAAAAGTTCAATGCCCGGATTGTTACTCGCAAATCGATGCCGTGCCGTTCGTGGAAAGGAACCGTAGCGATCTATGGAAATACGGCAGCAGTATCCCGTTCGCGGGTGAGGGAATATCCAGCCCTGACGCTCATTCCGGCGGCGATTTGTTCGGTGAGGGTGAGCTGCGACTGAGTGAACCCATTGAACGTCAGGTGGAGCCCAGTGCGCCGGTACCATTTGACGCGTCGGCCGACATGTTGCCGCCACGAGCTCTGCCCCCATCAGAACCCAAAACGCCTGAAATCGCTCGTTGGAAGTTGTCGAGGCAAGAACGCGAAGAGATGGCACGGCGCGAAAAGGACGAGCGCCAGAGTTCGTCGCAATACCGGCCTGGGAAATGGGCCGAAGTAAAGCCGCGCCCGGTAGTGGCCAATAAGCCTAATTCTGACGATGCTGCACAACCATCGAGGGCGATCGATAAGGAAGCGGCAACGGAACCGGAGGACATGGGGTTCGATCGGTTTGGTATGGACCTTGAGCTGATGTTCCGGTGGGTTAGCGGATTCTTCCAGGGAAAAGAGTTCTGGTATCGTTTTGCTGGATGCGTCGTGCTTGTTGGCCTTGCTTGGTGGTGTTTGAGCGTCGTCCGCGACATTATGTATGGCAGCGAACCTGTAGCCAGTCAATTAGTTACCTTGGTGGGGTGCGCGTTGTTGGGCGGAATATTTTGGGTTGCCAGTTTCGCACTGTTGGGTTTGACTTGCTCACAAGTGTTTGAAAAGGCGGTCGAGAAGCGATCTCAATTTGACAGCGATCCAGGCTGGGCGTGGCAAGATTGGGGTGCCGGGTTCTTGTACCTGTTGGTGTGCTTGTTTGTCGGCGGTCTCCCCGGAGCGATTGTGGGAACCTTCCTGGCGCTGGCTTTCGAGTCGTTGTTGGCTTTACAGATATTATGGTCGCTTTCCGCCATGGTCGTGGCGCCGGTGATTTTAGCAAGCGCCTATTACAATGGATCGCCATACCTTATTGTCGCACCGGCTGTGCTCAAAAATCTCCGTGGCGATAATCTCGATTGGCTGCGCTATTTACCCGCGGCATTGGGCTGTTGGCTAGCTTGGATCGCAAGTTTGTTGCTAGCGGACATAGGTGGGGTCCTGTTTTCGATGCTTGGTGCATTGGTCGGAGTGGTCGCGTGGATTGCTTATATAGCTTGGATTGGCTTGTACTGCGCTCTGTTAGTTGAAAAAACTGGAGAACAGCGTTGACCCCGTCAGACAGGCAAGCGTCTCGTCGACAAATCATCGGCAGCATTTCGAAACTACTTGGCGCGACCATTTTGATTGTTTGGGGCGCGACGAACCTTTTTAAATTGATTCTCGACCTGTACTACACGTCGGTTAAAGGATCCGGTGGGCAGGCTGCGCTAAGTGCTCTGGTCGTGGTGGCGCTTTCCTTGGCCCTCGTGGGATGGGGCGCGTGGCTATTGCGTCAGCTATAGGCCCGCGCTAGCCCCCATACGTCAATACCTTATCCTTATCCAGCGCTCATATCTTGAGAGGCGGCCGGCCCAAGGATTGGAAGTCCTGAAGACACAGGCTCAGCCAGCAACTCGGTCAACGGCGCAGAGAACGAGGACTCGCCGACGAGCGACCAGCCGACGGCAACTGACCGACTGGACCCTCGAACCCCGCCTCTCCACTTCGAACGCTCCGCCGGGCGACTCGCACGAGAGTCGATTTCCAGGCCAATTCCCCCCTGTTCACACAATTATGCCTGTCCTTTTTCTTTTTGTCCTTTTTACGTTTTCGGCTGGGGTGCTAGCGATATGAGGCTTAGATTATTCGGGTCGGGAAAACTTTAACGAAACTCCACTGTGCATCCGAAAAGAACTGTAGCGGACATCATTGCCGCTATCTTTTTTTGATGCCAGGAGCTCTGCAAACGACCAGCCATAGGACTTGTGATGGATTCAACTCCGACGTACCGAGCTTGCCCACCGCCAAACCAACGAGAGGCAGTGTTTCGACTCGATTGCGTTGATCATGATGAACCGCGTCTGATCAATTTTTTCGAACCCGAATACTATAACGGTCGGACGTTTCGCTGGAGCGAACCGGTGGCCATGGTGCGCATTGATATTGACCCAGGCAATTACGAAGTAACCTTGGACACCGGCGCCTTGCGCGGCGCAGCGTGCAGTTTTCCCTTTGATTTGCATTGGAACAATCATCCTATACCTCCGCGAACGATGACCATTCGGGAGGGCCAGATTTCTTTTGTGGTTGAACGTTCGATGTTTGCCTTGAGCGGCGAACAACGATTGACGATCACCGCCCGCGCGTTAAAGGCCGAGAATGGGCGCCGGCAACTGGGCTTGCCGCTCTGTTCGGTAACTTTATGCGCCGCCGCACCTCTCGCAAGCGATCGAACTGGAGAGGCGCCAACCAAACGGAGAGGCGGAAGGATAAAGCAGATATTGGCCCGCGCAACGAAAAAGAAATCGCCAGCGCCGACGATTCCCATTTGGGACGTCAAGATTCCCGACCTCGGTCGCCCGCCGATCTCGGCGCCTGCGGACGAATATCCTTGCTGCCCCTGCGATGAAGTCGTAGTCTCCTCCGTGGAAATCAATTCTCGTCACGGTACGGGGTTGCTCATCCAGTATTTGGTCGGTGATTTCAGCCGCGTGGCGACGGTCAACTCCAAACGCGTATATAACGGAGAACGGGTCCGCTCGGCCGCCCACTATTTCTTGCCCAATGCCGACGCGCCGCGACACGAAATATATTCGTTAGTCCACCAATGGTTTCGCCGCTCGCCTCCCAAACGAGCGTATGTCGTTCCCTACTTTGAAAGTGATTTGCTGATCGGGATGGCTCTTAAGGATTTGTTTCGCACTAGCATCGGCCTGCACATCATGGATGACAATTGCCTGTTTCAAGGCGAAATCTCGCCCGCCACATGCGAAGAGGCCATCGAGAAGGCCGATTTGGTATTTGCCATTTCTCCCGAACTTCGGCAAGCGTACGAGCAACGCTTCGGCCGCAAGATTTTTATGTTGCCGCCGATTGTTCCCGACGAACTCATCCCGCCAGAAGTGGTTGTTCTTGCCACAAGCGAACGGTCGGCAGCCCGACGGATGTCGGGTTGGTGGCAAGCAATCCGGAGGCTTTGGCGGGGCAGTTCCAATTCTGTCGCGGGCTCGCAACGAGGTATCTTGATCGGCAACATTTGGGACCGCAGTTGGTTGGAACGGCTTCGCACAACGATTCGCGACAGCGGTTTGCAAATCGACTGGTTCAGC
This sequence comes from Planctomycetota bacterium, assembly GCA_014584305.1. Classification (GTDB taxonomy): domain Bacteria; phylum Planctomycetota; class Planctomycetia; order Pirellulales; family Pirellulaceae; genus BJ22. Next base: position 15,854 of record JACTND010000172.1, read on the forward strand.
AACAATCCGGAGGCAGTCTGGTTGAAAGGATCAACTCAGGACCTGGCCAAAGACGGCATTCATTTGCAGCCCGCTTTATGGGGTGAAGAATTGGTGGCGGAAATGCGCCGCCGCCCGTATGCATTGATGCCCACGGGACAATTGGATCAAGACGAGAAGCGCGAGAGTATCGCACGTTTGAGTTTGCCCAGCCGAGTGCCGTTTGCGATTGCTACCGCCCATCTGCCGGTGGTCGTGCTGGGGAGCGAACAAACCTCGGCCGCGCGCTTCGTGGTTCGTTTCCAACTCGGCGCGACTGCGTCCTACGAACCGCGCGCGCTGCGAACGGCGGTTGAGACGGTCTGTCATCCGCAAGCACAGCGGGCAATTCGCGAACGAGCCCATGCCCTGGGACGGAAGTTTTCGGCCAGTGGCGTGGGCGCTTGGATGTGGCAATCGCTGGATCAGGGCCAATTGGTCGATCGGCGCTTTGAAGACATCTTTCCCACGCAATCGGGAGAATTTCAATGGTACTTCGACGCGCCTCCCCCGCGCACTGTGAATTGGTCGTTTCGCTCGACCTGGCAGTTGCTGGACCGCCTGCGGTGTCAAGGACTGGCCCCCGCCGTCATCCTGGATATTGGCGCGTCGACCGGTATCTGGTCTTGGACCGCCGCCCAAGTCTTTCCCAATGCCCATTTCGTCTTGGTCGATCCATTGTTCTCCGCGTATGGTTCGAGCAATAGTGACTGTTACGTCAGCCAATTGTCTAAACGGGATATCGTCGAAGCCGCAATCGCGGATCGCAATGGCGAAATGGAGATTCTGATTTCGGACGACCTGTACGGTTCCTCCTTGTATAAGGTTGATGAAACCATCCGCAGTTTCCAACGACGCACGGTGCCGACAATGACGCTGGACGACTTGGCACAACGATTGCAACTTCGCGGACCGGCCTTGTTGAAGATCGATGTACAATTCGCGGAACACCTGGTTTTGATGGGCGGTCGCAATTTTCTTCGCAATCATGTCCAAGCCATTGTCATGGAGTTGACTCTGGAGCGCGAACACCCGGAAGCCAAGACGTATCGTGAAATGTTGGATTTGGCCGCGGAGTTAGGTTATTGCCTGGTAGATGAAAATGCCGGCTGGCGTAATCCTCGCACCGGACGATTGGAACAGAAAGATTCTGTATTCGTGCGACATGAATTGGCGACAGCCAATCGCGCGGCATAGGGTGTTGTATTTTGCGCGGCGACATCAGTCTGGGTCTCGGATGATTCAACAACGAACGGAAAACTCACGAATCTGCGAATCGTTGTACTTCCTGCATATTCCGAAAACAGCGGGCACCAGCATCCGTTATTGGTTGCATGACTTGTTTGGCTACCAGGACTGGCTCCCCTGTCATATCTTGGATGAAGTCAATCGGATGCCGCGCGAAGCCATCAACAATTACACATTTTTTAGTGGCCATTTTGGCTGGCATTTGTTGGAACACCTCGACGTGCAACCGTTGGTGATAACTTGGTTGCGCGATCCCGTACAACGGGAGCTATCCACCATTCGCTTTATTCGTTCCAAATTTGACGAACTCGCCGAGATTGCTGTGCACAATGGCCGGCGCGACTGGTTGGACTACTATGAATTCATTTGCCAATCATCGATTGCGGAGATCCTCGCGTCACCGCAATACAACGCTGAATCGACGAACATGCAAGTTCGCTATTTGGCTGGCAGCGCTCCTCAGACATCTGGTGGACCGGTTGATCGACGAATGCTAGACGCAGCCGAGAACAATCTCCGGGGCATGTTCTCGTTTGGAATTGCGGAGTGGATGGAACCGTCGGTCGATGCGTTGAGTTACCGGTTGCATCATTTTCATCGGCCGATGAACCGACGGCTCAATGCCGCCCGACCAGTCGCCGACCACCTGGCATTGCATCTAACTCCCGACGACATAGCCGCATTGCGAGCGATCAACCACCTGGACCAACAATTGTACGATTTCGCCCGTCATCTATTCGTCGATCGTTTTGCCCAACTGGCGCATAGGGCCGGCATCAACGTCCCCCCACACGCCATTCCCGACTGGCTCGATCACTACGACGACCGGCCGGAAACAGCGCGCCTTCGCCAAGCGATCGACGATCAGTTTCAATCCAGCCGTCGCCATGAATTGCGTACGGTTGGCGCTGTTCTCCGTTTTGAAGATGCCGCATACGTGCGCGGATGGCATCCCTGCGTCATCAGTGACGACGGGACCGTCGTGCGCTGGGCGGGTCCAGACAAGCGCGCGTCGGTCTTTGTACCCTTGGCGGCACACACTCGTTATCGAGTTTCGGCGACAGTGCATAACTTCGTCTCGCGCCAGATCGTGCGCTCACTCTATATGCAGCTTGGCAGCGTTTGTCGACCCATCAGTTGGCACAGCCTGGAAACTCCCGCTGGCATGCGTCCGCGGTTTCTGATCGAAGCCGTATTTCCCGAAGATGCGGTCGCCGATGACGAGTCGCTGGTGGAGCTTGCCGTCGAAGTGCGTGGTGAATTAGGAGCGTTTGCCCATGATCCAACGACGCGGGTCAGTTTTGCCACCGATGGGTTCACCATCGTGCCCGAAGGTTCGTGGTGAAATGCACTCGCAAAACCGCGGTCGCGTCACGAGAAATGCAGTTCGCGTTGCGGAAATGGAATCTCGATTCCAGCCGCACCGAGTTTCGCCAAGATCCTCGAATTGAGTTCGTGTCGAATGCGCACGCGCGAATCAAAGGCATTCGTGTAGCAGCGGGCGATGAGGATCAATGCGCTATCGCCGAACCGATCGAAGAAAACCGACGGTTTCGGTTCCGCCAAAATGTCGGGATGCGCGGTAATTTCATCGACCAACAGTGCGCACACCTGCGCTGGGTCGGCATCGTAACTGACGCCGAACTCGATCACGATCCGGCTCGTTCCGTTGGATAACGTCCAATTGAGAAGAGTTCCCGTCACCAAGTTCTTGTTGGGGACAATCAACTCTTGATGATCGAAATTCGTAATCGTGGTGGCCCGCATTTGCATACGTGTCACGATGCCCGTTTGGTTGTCGAGCGTGACAACGTCGCCCACACGAACCGGTCGTTCAAACAACAGAATGATCCCGGAAACGAAATTGGCAAAAATCTCTTGCAGGCCAAAGCCTAAGCCGACCGATGCGGCCGCCACCAGCCAGCCGTATTGCGACCAGGCAATCTTCAAAAAGTTGAGGGCTACGACAACGCCGACGATAGTGATTAGATAACGGATCAGCGTGGTGGCTGCATACCGCGCGCCGGCATCCATGCGTAGAAAATTGTAAAACACCAGGTTGAGCAAACCGGGCAGGTTTTTGATCAACAAGAAAACGACGATCAAAATCGCCAGTGCGTAAACAACGTCGGCCAACGTCACAGGGACCACAGCTTGGCCAGCGACCGACTGCCACACTTCGACGCGCCGCAGCATCCCAATCGCGGGCAAAACGTCTTGCCAGATCCACCACATCGTCATCAGTCCGCAGACGCTGAGCAGAAAGACAACGACTTCTTTGGCTTGTTGGCTCACGGACGCCAAGTCCAAGGGCGGCGGGTCTTGCAACTCGATGTTGGCTGCCGCGCCGCCAGTCGCCAGTGTCGTCTGCGAGCGCAATTTGCGCAGCTCCTCGATCGCAATCGCCCGGCGCCGAATCAGCAACCAGCGAAAGGCCAATCCGCCAACTAAGATCAACACCACCGTCAAAACGGCTGTCCGCTCCAAACAGCCAGCCAGCTTATACGACGTGTAATAGTAGCCAGACGCTGCCAGCACACCGAGCGTAATGGGTATGCCCAACACCGTCAGATAAATCAGTCCCCGATATCGAAAGATCAACCCATTGGCGTTTCCAACAGCGGCTTGGGCAAAGATCGGCCCGTTGGGACGCAAAGCCAGGTGCAAAAACCAGGTCGCCACGGCAAACACGACCAACGCGGCCATGCGTCCCAGTGAATTGCGATACTCGTCTTGAGGTTGGTGCTCCATAGCCACCATCACGGCGACGGCTGGTACCGCCAATCCGTAAATCCAGCGCACATGACGCTGCAGAAAAATGCGTATCGAGTCAGACCAATCAAAATGCGCGGCGGCCAGCCCGTGCTGCCGACATGTCAATCGCAGCATCTCAAAGGGCGCGATCATCAAGGCGACCGAGAGCATGGCCTGCCCCCAGGCGTGAGTGAACTCACCACTGGGCCACGCGCTGCGCAATATCCAGCCGACAAATGCAAAAATCATTGGCCAGCGCGCCGACATCAACAACGTCGCCAATAGCGCATTGAATGTCGGCAACATCGATGTACACCTTCCCCTCCGCGCTTCTTCCGACGATTCCAGCACCAAACGGCGAAATCGGCCATGCAGTCCGAACAACAGAGCCAAGGATACGACAAAACCTAAAAGGGTCACCGGTCGTTGCAGGATCCCCTCCGCAACTTGCATTCCGACCGGCTGCCATTTCGCGGGGGCCAACAGCCAGATACTCGCCTCGCCGGCCAATCGCAGGTCACTTAAGGCGAGAGGCGAACAGCTTGGTATCCAAATGATGTTCTCGTCGATGTAGGCAATGAAACGGTCCACAAGCGATTGAAGTTCCCGTTGTGCCGTGTCCAAACTGATCATATTCTCCAGGAGCTGCTGGTTCAGCGCAACCATTGCCTGATTGAGTTGATGACGACGCTGCGTCAGTTTTTCCACGGTGGGCCTCAGGGTCTCGACGTCATCGGCGCTCACCGAAGCTTGCTGCAATTCGGATTCCGCGGCTTCCACGGCCGATTTCCACGTAGTCAGCGCATCTTGGCGGCGAAATGAATCGACGCGCAGCCGCGACATTTGGTCCTTGAGTTCGACATCTGGCCGATACAATTGGCGCTGCCGCACCAAGTCCAGGCGCACGTCTTTCAAGTGCACTCCCACGGCATCGGTGAGCCCGACCGCCTTCACTCGGTCCATCGTTAAGTCAAATTGCTGAGTTAACTCGGCGAGTTTTTCTTGAGCATCCCGCCATTGGGATCGTACCTGGGAGTTTTTTTCGGTTTTCTCACGATACTCGTTGGCCAGACTGCCATTGGACTCAGCCAGATTCGCAAACGCGGGAGGCGCGGCGGCGATCTCCTCGTGCGTCTCGCGCACGATGCGCTGGGCCTCGCTTTCTTGCCGCCGCTGCAAGATGCGCTGGGCCAACTGCCAGCGGTCATTGGCCAATCGCACATGCTGCCCGGTCAATTTGATTTGTTCGGGCAATAGGCTGGTTGCTGCCAGGTACCAGGTCTTTTCTGCCTCGGCCCGCAATTGCTCTTGCTCCAACAATTGGCGCTGGGCCGCCAGTTGCATCACGCGTGCTCTGGCGACAATCAAGGATTCCCCGTTGGGTACGGGAGCGGCCAGTAACTGGCGGATTTCCTCCAGTTGCTTTTGCCGTTCGCCTGACCGCACCATCATTTCGGCCATCCGCACGCGCTGCCGCTCCGGCTCGGCTTCTGCCGTAGCCAATTCCCGCCGTCGCCGCTCCACGTCCAATTGATACTGGGTTACCAACTGTTGCAACTGTTCGATGGAAAGTTGCTGGTCCACCACAGCAGATTCTGCCGAGAGTTGAGCAATTTGCGCAGTGACGTCCTGTAACTGTTGATCGATGGTTTGTGTTAGCCGCTCAAATTCGGCGCGCCGATTCATCGCCTGAACCGCACTGTCCAGACTTTTCAATGCCGCCTGATAGTGTTCTTGCAACCGAGCTTTGGTTTCATCATCGACATTGGCCAGGCGCGGCAATTGATCCAACGCTGCCTGCACTTCGGCCGCCGTGATCGACTCGTCATCGCCCAACAGACTACCCAACCGGGTCGGTGCAATCTCAGCGTCCTGCGCACCGGCAATCGCGGCCGCGATCCAGATGAGCACCGCGGAAATCGTCAATTTGTTTCTATCCATTCTGCGCCTGTCGCATTTTGCCCGGGCCATTCCGTGGTTGTAGTTTCGTTGATCACGATAGCTCGTCGCACGCCTGTTTCAGATTGCCGTCGTCATCGGTCGCACAGCGCGCGTACTGACCCGTTGAATCTAACGGATGAAGGCCGTTTTCTCCTAGTCGAATTCGAATCGCGATCCCGATTCGCTGGCACGGCCGATGCCTTGCGCGGCTGGGATGCGTTCGCTGAGCGGCTTGGCAATTCCTGACGCATCGACAACAATCACGATAGTGTGCTCGCCCGGCCGGTGCCGCGGCGGCTGGACCGCGTGTAATTACAAGGTGCAATCGAATGAAGTGGTGGGGCTGGCTGGTATTGGGAATATTGCTGGTAGCCCATCAAGATTATTGGCTTTGGAACTCCAAAACGCTGGTGGCCGGCTTCATCCCGTCTGGGCTGGCGTGGCATATCGGAATTTCGGTGGTCGCCGGTCTGGCGTGGTGGGCCATCGTGACCTGGAGTTGGCCGACTGATATCGACGTCGCCGAGGATAACCGTGAGCGGGCGCCGGCGCCTTCGAAACGAATGACTAAGGGCAGCGGACCATGAGCGACGCGATCGTGCGGTTGCTAATCATCGTCGGCTATTTGCTGACCCTGATCGGTTTAGGACTGTTTTCGGCGCGGTTTGGTCGCGCGACGAATCGGGACTATTTGTTGGCGAGTCATTCTATTGGCCCGGTGCTGCTGCTTCTCAGCATCTTTGGCACGACGATGACCGCCTTTGCGATGCTAGGTTCCACCGGTGAAGCGTTCACGCGGGGAATCGTGATTTATGGTTTGATGGCCTCCGCCAGTGGTGTATTGCATTCCTTCTGCATTTTCCTGATCGGCGTTCGACTTTGGAAATGGGGGCGGCGCTATGGATACACCACGCAAATCCAGTTTCTTCGCGATCGCTTGGCAAGCCCCGCGTTGGGCTTTGTTTTATTTCCGACGCTGGTGCTGCTAATTATTCCCTATCTGTTGATCGGCGTAATAGGCTCCGGCGTCGCAATTGAGACGATGACGGCCGGGGCGTTTCCAGGTTGGTCGATTTTTCACAATGATAGTCCGCAGCTAGACGGGGCCGTGCCGCGCTGGTTGGGGTCGTTGGCGGCTTGCGGAGTCGTTCTGACTTATGTGTTTATGGGTGGCATGCGTGGTACCGCCTGGGCCAATGCCCTGCAAACGTTGCTGTTCATGTCGTTGGGCATAGTGACTTTCGTCATGGTGGCCCGCGGAATCGGCGGGGGCGATTCCATTTGGGCCAGCATGTCGCAAGCCAGCCAGCAAGCCAACCCGGATCTGTTAACGCGTGGGACTTTTTCCAAGTGGGAGTTTTGCAGTTACCTGTTGATTCCACTTTCGTTGGGCATGTTCCCGCATTTAGTGCAACACTGGCTAACGGCGCGGAACGCACGGGCGTTCAAACTCCCCATTGTTTGTCATCCGATTTTTATTCTGATTGTCTGGGTGCCCTGTGTGTTTATGGGTGTCTGGGCGTCGGGAATATCGCTGCCGAATTCGGTGTCGAACGATCCGAATGCCGTTTTGCCATTTTTAGTACAGCAATATGCGACCCCCTTGGTCGCGGGGCTGCTGACGGCAGGGTTGTTGGCGGCGATTATGTCTTCGCTGGACAGCCAATTCTTATGTTTGGGTACGATGTTCACGCACGATTTGTTTTTGCCGCTGGCAGGACGAAGCCGGTTTTCAGAGACAGCGCAAGTGTGGATTGCGCGGGCCTTTATCGTCGTCGTCGTGGCTGTTGCTTACGTGCTGAGTTTGCAGGGTTTTCGCAGCGTATTTGTTTTGGGAGTCTGGTCGTTTACCGGTTTTGCTGGTTTGTTTCCGATAATGTTCGCCGCCTTGTATTGGCGGCGTCTTACTGCCGCTGGGGCCTTGGCCGGCACCCTGACAATGATTGGCGCATGGCTTTTTTTGTTCGCGCGATCGGACTGGGGAAATAACCGGAAGTTCGCGATCGAGTGGATGTGGGGAGATCATGTCGAGCGCATGAATCCCGTGGTGATCACCGTCCTGGCGACGACGCTGTCAATGGTATTCACAAGTCTGTTCACGCGCCCCCCGGCGGCAGACCATGTCGCGATGTTTTTTCCCCAGAGCATCCAACCGGAGAAATCTGTTTTCCCAATGGTTAGCGCCTCGCAGGAGGGGAATCAATTGTGAATCGTTATCTGACGCATTTTGAAAGCGCTTGGGACGGAACTGTCTTTCCAGCGGATACGCGCGAGACGTGGCACGCCGGACGCCCACTCTGGACGCGATATGATTTGGAACGCGTTCGGCGCGAAGTGACGAGGTCCACTTGGGAAAACCGGCCCGCGAACATGTGGCGATTTCGAGAGTTGCTGCCAGTGGGCGATGAGATCGAACCAGTGACGTTGCAGGAAGATGAAACCCCACTCATTGATTGTCCCCGATTGGGTGCTACTTTGGGCTTGAGCAACCTCTGGATCAAGGACGAGTCGCGATTGTCCGGAAATAGTTTTAAAGCGCGTGGGTTGTCTTTAGCCGTCACGATGGCTCGCCACTTTGGGGCGCGCTGCGTCGCCATGGCCTCCAACGGCAACGCAGGCGGGTCCATGGCCTCCTACGCCGCACGCGGGGGATTGAAGTCAGTCGTGATCGTCCCTCGGGAAACTCCGCGGGCGAATGTGGCGGAAAGCCTTTTGTGCGGGGCGCGCGTTTTCTGCGCCAATGGCCTGATCGACGAATGCGGCCGAGTCGTCCGACAAGGGCACGAGCGCGGACTATGGAGCGATATTTCGACCATGAAAGAGCCCTATCGCTTGGAGGGCAAAAAAACGATGGGACTGGAACTGGCAATGCAGTTTCGTTGGCGCCTGCCGGATGTCATCATCTATCCCACCGGTGGTGGCACGGCGCTGATTGCCATTTGGAAGGCGTTTCACGAACTTCGTCAACTAGGCTGGTTGGATGCCGACAAGCTTCCTCGGATGATCGCCGTGCAATCGACAGGCTGTACACCGATTGTTGACGCCTTTAACAAGGGAGAGCGCGTCGCACAACGCTTCGCAGGAGCCGCCACGATTGCTGCTGGGCTTCGCGTTCCGATTGGCATTGGTGATTTCATGGTCTTAGATGCCGTCCGGCAAAGCGGCGGTCTGGCAGTTGCTGCAGACGAGGACCGCATTATCGAATGGCAGAATTTAGTCGGTCGCGAGGAAGGGTTGGTGATCTGTCCAGAATCCGCCGTTTGCATTGGTGCTCTGCAACAGCTCATTAAACAACAACTCATACACCCCTCTGAATCCATAGTGGTTTTTAACACCGCCGCTGGCCAAAAATACATGGACCACCTCGACCTGACACTTCCCCACCTCGACCTAGCCTCCCCCAACTGGTCCGCCATCACTTCCTCATGACAAAAGATTAGGACAGGCATAATTATGTCGACATCCACTGAAATTCGAATGATGGCCTCATCGGACAATAGATCACAAAGGCGACATTCGATTTTTCTAGGGAGCCGCCTCGAATGCGATCGATCTGCAGCCTTTTTGTTTAAGGTTAGGCCAACCTTCTCGCGAGCGCCTCGGATAGACTAGCGCCTTCTGCGCTGTACATGCGTCGTTGCACACTACGCTTCACTGGCAATAAGCGAACAAGTCAATGGTGATCCACAGTCTATTTGGCCTTCCTTAATGGCACCAGATTGTCTAGATGGTGACGGCCCTTCTGTTGGGCCAATTCCTGCAATCGCTCGCGACTTGACGAAAAGAAACTGCCGCACAACTTCTGAGCACCCAATAACTTCTTCAACCGAAAGCCCCAGACCTCGGCGCTCGTAGCT
>JACTND010000330.1 GCA_014584305.1 Planctomycetota bacterium
ATCTGATTGACGCGTCTTGCACTAACCCGCATTTCTCACAACCCGAATCGTTAGTGAGGGATAACTCAGCAATTCCCTCACTTACGTTTCGGGTTGTAAAAACACAGTGTTATGACCGGTACTGGCCTGTGAGAAATGCGGGCTAAAACCGAAATTTCCGCAGGACAAGGAGATCGTCCGGCTTTCAGAAAGCAGCCTATTTGACCGGCCGCCTGCCAGCTTGTCTGGCAGGAGCCTAAGTTTGACAGGCTAGAAACCGCTCGTGCCAGTATCCGCGTTGGCAGCCGCAGTCGCCGCCGAGCGGCGACTGCGGCTGCCAACAGCTTACTTAGTTCCAGTTCTAGCTTGTCAAACTCGTTCACCGGCGAGATAAACTCGCCGGGGTCCGTCATGCGGCTACGCACACTAAAGCCGGACGGTCTCCTCGCCCAGCGGTTCGTTAGGTTTCTCGCTAGGCAAGTGATTGTCCATCACACTCATCAAATCCCGCCGGCTCGATCGGCGGATCGTTCGGTTTCCGGCTAGCGGAGCGGGTCCGGCTAGTCAAGCAGGTAACGTAACGATCTCCTGGGTGAACCAGGAGCATTCGGTGGAATGCGTTGGCGGCGGTTGGTGTGTAGCGAGAAACGTAAGCTTCACCTGGGCAAGCCAGGAGCATTCCTGAAGCCTGTCGGCTCTGCAGCAAGGGACTCCGGAAATCCCGCTGGCTCGCCCAGCGGTTCGTTAGGTTTCTCGCTAGGCAAACGATTGTCCATCACACTCATCAAATCCCGCCGACTCGATCGAACGATTGTCCATCACACTCATCAAATCCCGCCGACTCGATCGTTCAAAAAGGGGACACCCACCATTGGCGGTCGACATCCTAAATGTTGGGTGTCCCCTATTGAGTAGAATGGGGGGATGGATTCGCGAATCGGGATTGCTGTTTGTAGGTTGGCCGGTTGCTTGGCGGTGGCCGTGGGGACTGTTTTGGCCCAAACCGACGAATCCGGCGCCCCTAGCGGCCCGGACTGGTTCGGGATTCGGGTCGTTGACGAAGATACGGGGCGCGGCGTGCCACTCGTCCGATTAAGGACGACCGGCCAGATTGACTACTGGACGGATAGCCAAGGTTGGGTCGCGTTTCTGGAACCCGACCTGATGAATCAAGAGGTTTACTTTGCCGTCGATTCGCCGGGCTACGAATATCCCGCCGATGGTTTTGGTTTGCGTGGCGTGCGGTTGAAAACCATTCCTGGAAAGCGCGCGGAAGTCAAGATTCGCCGAACCCAATTGGCCGAGAGAATTTACCGCATCACTGGACGCGGGATTTACCGTGACAGCGTGTTGCTCGGCGAGCCAACTCCTCCAGCGTCCACCGATATCGCCGGTGGTGTCGTTGGCCAAGACTCGGTGCAAGTCGTTCGTTGTGGTGATAAGTACCTTTGGATCTGGGGTGACACCAACTTGCCGCACTATCCATTGGGTAACTTTCGCGTCACGGCGGCCACAACGCCGCTTCCCGGAAAAAACCAATTTGATCCAGACGTGGAAATTCCCTTCGAGTATTTCCTCGACGACGAAACCCACTACGTCAAGCAAATATTGCCGGACGACCTGCCCGGCGCCGTGTGGCTGTGGGGTTTGTTGAGCTGTCGCGACGACCGGGGCGAAGAATCCATCCTGGCACATTACTCCCGGCACCTCAGCTTGGGGGATATGGTCGAGCAGGGTATCGCCGAATGGAACGGTCAGCAGCAACAGTTTGTGAAAGTCCGCCGGTTGCCCATGACATACACCTGGCAAGTGCCTCGCGGCCACGCGGTCCGCTACTCCGACGAGCGCGGGGATTATATCTATTTCGCGGAGCCGTTTGCGACAACGCGCGTGGCCGCCAATCGGAGCGCTGTCTTGGATCCCGAACAGTACGAGGCCTTGGCTTGGGATCCGGAATTGGGGCGTTATCGTTGGCAGCGCGCGCAAGGGCCGATCACTCAATCGGACGAGTCAGCGTTTGTAGCTGCAGGTCAGATTCCGGCCGATGCCGCGCACTTTCAAGTGGTCGATTGGGATACCAAACTGCCGGTCGAGATGCATCGCGGGTCGGTGCAGTGGAATGCCTATCGTCGCCGATGGATATTGATCGGTTGCCAAGTTGATCACGGTGGGAAGCCGTCGCACTTAGGAGAGATTTGGTATGCCGAAAGCGAGTCGATTATCGGTCCGTGGACATGGGCGGTAAAAATCGCGACGCATCCGAACTATACGTTTTACAATCCTCGCCACCATGTGGAACTGGACGGAGCAGGCGGTCGCATCATTTATTTTGAGGGGACGTACACACAAGCGTTTTCCGCCAATCCTGTGGCCACACCCCGCTATGATTACAATCAGATGATGTACCGATTGGACTTGGCACGCCTCCCTTGGCAGGTCACCGATAAACCATCGGACGGCGGGGAACATTAATCAGCGGTCCAAGCAACGTTTCAGCGTTTCTTCCGGGACGGCTACGATTTCAGTGTTCGCGTGAAAATCGGTATGCAGAATATCGATACTCTCCGGCGTGTTATCCGGATTCAGTTCGAATTTGATAATATAGGCGCCGGCTTGAACCCCTTGGTTGACATACGTGGGTGGCCAGAAGTCCTGCGAATGGGAAATCAACGTCCGCGCCAAGAGTCGCGTCGCCCGTCCCGAGAAACCGCCCAAAACCATTTCCAAACTTCCTTGAGGCTCCCGATGAATGTAAAACAAGAACGCGCTTTCGCGGTTGCGCTGTGTCGCCGAAGCAAGTTCCCATTTCCCGGGCCCGACACTATAGTAGATACCGGGCTCCTGACTCTTGAATGATTTGCTCAGGCGCAATCCTGCAGCGCACGACTGGGGATGAGGATCTTCATCGCGATAGCGAACGAAAAAGGGAACATGGCGATCGTCGGGATTCGCTACTCCGTCTTGGGATACAAACGGATCGCAAACGAACGCGTTGGCCAATACCAATTCGACAATTGGATTGCTCTTGGTGCTGCCAATCGCCACTAGCGCCTTGTCGTTGCGGCATTCCACGAAATCACTGTAAACCGCTTCGGCGCGGCGTCGTACTTCGTCATCCGAGGCCTGTCCAGGGCTCCACACCAGGGATTGCTTAAGGTGTTCGGGATGCGGCACTTCGCGTTGGGAAGTCGAGCCTTCGGCGTGGTGTTTGGCGGTTCCTCCTAAAGTCGTAATGCCATTGAGCAACTCGCCGAACAGGACAGAGTCAGAGGCCACGACGTAGGATACTTCGGGCGAGTCGCTGTCCAAACCGCGCCGTACTCCCAAGGCCAGCTCCAAGCGACTGCGCCGGGCCAGCATTTCCCAAAAACTCTCTGGCTCGACTCCGAACAGCGCGCCTGGCAATTGTTCGGCCGTGGCGTGGCCATGCTCAATTAGAAAATCGCATAGTCGCGACAACGCCTTGAGCGGAATGTACTTCACCTCGTTCTTGAGCAAGGCGGCGACCTGATGCCGGTCCAAGCCAGTATATTCGACTATCGACTTAATCGTTCCGGGGCGTTTGCGCGGATCCGGATCATGCGCCAACAATTGCGCCAGCCGAAAACTGTATTGCATAACGTTTGCGTCCAAGGGTTACGATAATTGATGCGGAGTTCCGCTGCCAAACCGCACGCGGCGGAAGCCGACGACTACAGCTTATTAGCTTACCGCGCGCCAATTCTATTTACCAACCGGGTAGCCCGGCGAATCTGCCTCTCGCTCGCAGTACTCTTCGACGTGCCTTCAGACTTTCATGGAGGTAGTCTCAGGACAATAACAGTTCGCGGAATCCACGTGAACGAGAATTGGTGCGGCAGCCAAGTCCCAATCCATTCGATTGCGGCGATTCGCCCAACAAATCTCGTCGATGGGGGATGATAGTCATGCTTGGCGGCGGTAAACTGGTGGGCGCACGGTATTCCCGCTGCCCTAGTCCTGGTTGTCGCGGGGATGAACACATCAATAGGATGATTTCTCATGGACGTTATTTCCTTGCAATCGGGCAGCAACGGCAATTGCTTTTTCGTCGCTTCGGGCGACGTTCGTCTGTTGGTGGACGCGGGAATCACCGGTGTGCAAGCCGAACGTCGCCTGGCTCAACACGGCATCGACATTCGCTCGGTGACCGCCTTGCTCATCACGCACGACCATCGCGATCACATCGTATCAGCGGGCGTGTTCCAGCGCAAATACAATATACCGATCTACGTGACTCGCAGTACGTTATTGACCGCACAACGTTGGTGCAATCTTGGGCGTTTGGCGGATGTGCGTCATTTTCGATCGGGAGACACGTTGGATATTGGGCATGTCGCAGTCCACACAGTCCCGACGCCACACGACGGCGCCGATGGAGTCGCGTTCGTGATCGAAGATGGCCAGCGCCGCGTCGGAATTCTGACCGACCTGGGGCATGTGTTCGATGGATTACGGGATGTGTTGATGAGTCTCGACGCCGTCGTCATCGAGAGCAATTACGATGTGGAGATGTTGCGGACAGGTAGCTACCCGGAACAGCTGAAACGTCGGATTGCCGGCCCGAGCGGGCATTTGTCCAATGACGAATCGGCTGCGTTGGTCGGTGCCGGTAGTCGATTGCAATGGGCGCTATTGGCACACTTGTCAGAAGAAAACAATCGGCCCCAAATCGCGCAACAAACGCATCGCGAAGCCACGGACGGGAAGATAGCCATTCATGTAGCCAGTCGCTACCAGGCGTCACCCAAGCTGTATATTTGACCAGCGGACACAGCTTTGGCCAGCACTTTTCATCCTGTCGGGCCATGTAAGCTTCAGAAATGGATTCACGAAACGCTGGAAGAGTTTCGCGGGTTTCCGTTTGTGAACTTCGGAACTGATAGCGCTTAGCGTTTGCGGCCGATGGGAGCCGCCCCTGTCCGCTCAAGGTGAATGATCTGGCCCACTAATTGATCGACCGCCTCGCGCGCGCCGTTGTCGTGGCAATTGACGACCACCATGTACGCCCGCCCAGTCTTTGGGGCAATCCACAGTACACAGAACCACATCGTATTCGATCCCGAATGTGAATACGTGATCCCCTGGGCCCAATTCCGCTCGCCAATGCCCCAACCCAGGGCGTAGTTATTGACCAGCGGCGTCGTTAGTTTCCGGAGCGAATCGTCACTCAAAAACCCATCCGGACCTCCGCCAATGAATACCGTGGCAAAGCGGCTCCAATCGCGCATGCTCAAGTGAATGGTCCCTGCCGGTCCCAAAGCCGGAGCGTTGTCGAATTGACGCGGTAACCAGTTGCCTTCATGTCCACCAAAGTGCCCCCACGGCTGGTCGACCTGCCCGTGCGTGCCCGGCGCACCAAATCCCGCCGAAGTTAGAGCCAATGGTTCCAATACGTACTGCCGCATCGCATCTTCCCAAGACATACCCGCCGCGCGTGCCGCCATGTGTCCGGCAACCATGTATCCTAAATTGGAATAAAGAAATTTTCCTCGGCTGTCCACGGCTGGCGCTGTGCTTAGATTGTCGATCACGATGTTGTTCCGGATCGCATCGATCGTTTCGCCGCGCTTCAACCACCAATTCTTGGCGTTCGCCGGTAATCCACTCTGATGCGAAAGGAGTTCTTCTAGTGTTATCGTGCGCCAACCCGCGTCAATCTTGCCGGACAGGTCCGGCAATCGATCGCCGATGGAATCTCTCCAATGGAGTTTCCCCTGTTCCACTAGGCGCGCGATCAGCACGGCCGTCATGGCTTTTGTACAGGACCCAATGTGGATCAAATCGTCGGCGGAAACCGGAGTCGGATCGCCGTGTTTTCTCTTCCCCACCGCCGCAATCGATGGTTCACGATCGTCGAAGACCACTGCGGCAAAGACGGCGGGATAGCCGTGCGCTTGGTGGAACTCGTCCAACGTGTGGCGCAAATCCTGGGGGCTCATTTGAGCAAACAGCACCTTCGCGCCTGCGCCGAGCCAAGCCGACACAATCATGCAACAGGCCAAACCTCGAACTATCATGAGCGTCTCGCTAATTCCAATTCTGAGAGAAACTGGAAACAATATAGCGGAAATGGCCTGCGCTGGTGGGAACGACAGGTGGCCATGAACACCAACAATTGAGTTTCGCCACTGACCGACGCGAATGGAACAAGTGGCATAAAACGAAGGGGCGAGCGCCGAACAGAGCATTCAGGGCGAAACGTGCTGGTCCAGCATTGTGGCACGTCGCTGGTTGAGAACGGAATTTCGTTGCGAAAGATTCTGACGATCGATTGCCAAGAACCTGTCCACAGCAATCATAACAGTCGCGCTGAGGAGAGACACGTTCGGTTACTGCCGCATACGAAATCCGCCGCCAGCCAACGACAACGAGACCACGGTCAGACTACTGATCGGCATTAACACGGCAGCCACCAAAGGATTGATCACTCCGGTGATTGCCAAGGTGGCTCCCAGCGCGTTATACGCCAAGGAGACAATCAGATTGCGTCGTATCGTGCGCATTGTGCGACGACTGCCCTCAAGCAACTCCAATAGCCCGTCCAATCCAGGGCGATTCAAGTAGACTGGCGCCGCTTGCAAACTGACTTCTGAACCCCCATGCACCGCGATGCCTACCGATGCAGCGGCCAGCGCCGCACTGTCGTTGACGCCGTCGCCAACCATTACAACTCCGCAACCCTTTGGGGTTTGCCGTTGCGACTGGGTGATTATTCGCACCTTCTGCTCTGGGACGATTCCACCCAACACTTTGTTCGCATCGATGTTCAACTGCCGCGCCACGGCTTCAACGATCCGCGGGTGGTCCCCCGAGAGAATGCCGACTTGCCAGCCCATGAATTGCAAGGTGTCAATTGCTTTGGCGGCATCGTCCCGCAGCGGATCGCCAACGCCTGCCAAGCCGACCAGCACGTTGTCAACCATCACGTACATTGGTGACAATCCCTGCAACAGAATCGCTTGCTCATGCAGTTGCCACACGCTCTCTGCGAACTTGTCCTGGCTCGGTTGCTTTTCCTGCGCGTTGTATTGTGCGACGAAGTTGGCATTGCCAATCACAACGCGCTGACCGCGAACCATTCCAGTGATGCCCCCCGAAGAGGACTGTTGAACGTCCATCGCTTCATACGTGTCCGCCATGGAGAGGGCGCGATCATCGGCAGCAGCGACCACCGCGCGCGCAATTGGATGCGCTGAATGGCGCTCGACAGCCGCGGCCAGCATCAGGGCCTTTTCGTCTCCGAACCAAGCGGCGACGCGCATGTGGCCTTGGGTCAAAGTTCCAGTTTTGTCCAGCCAAATCACGCCGGGCCGATGGAGTCGCTGCAACACATCGCCACCCCTGATGAGAATGCCCCGTTGGGCGGCCCGTCCCAATGCAACAGCAATCGCCAGCGGCGTCGCCATCGCCAGGGCACAAGGACAAGCCACAATGAGTAATGCGGTGGCGTGATCGATGGCCAAGCCGCAGTTAACCGGCAGCCACCACGCGACAGTCAGCAATGCCAATGCCAGAACAACGACAACAAAATACCCGCCGATGCGGTTGGCCCATTGCACGATCTGCGGTCGCGCGCCTGCCCCATGTTCCACAAGTTGCATCAATCGACCGACGCGCGTATTCTGGCCGACTGCCGTCACGGTCAAGCGGATGGCGTTGGCCAGGTTGAGTGTTCCCGCCGCCAGCATCTCTGTGGCAGTTCGTTCCTGAGGAATCGACTCACCCGTCAACAGGGATTCGTCCACCACAGCGCGCGAGGACGACAATTGGCCATCGGCAGGGATGGTTTCGCCCGCGTGAACCTCGACGACGTCCCCCACTTGCAGCAGTTCCGCGCGCGTCACGACCTCCCTGCCGTTCACGATCTTCCTGGCTTGTCGCGGAGTCAGGCGATGCAACAAGTCGATAGCGTCAGCCGCGCGACGTTGCTGTCGATACTGAACATATCGTCCCACCAAAAGTAAAAAGACGAGGACGCTCAGTGAGTCAAAATAGATTTCGCCAACTCCGCGGAGTGTGTTGACCAGTCCGCTGATTCCTCCTACAGCCAAACCTAGTGCAATCGGCAAATCCATATGAGGAACGCGCATTTTCCAGGCTGACCAAGCACTGTGAAAAAATACGCAGCCGGGCCACAACAGGGATATCAAACCGACCAAGCAGCTCGCCCAGCGCAGTAAGAACTCGATGGCGGGGTCCATCCCGGCAAACCAGCCCAGATAGAGGGCCAAGGCTATGAGCATATTATTTCCCGCAGCCGCTCCTGCCACCGCTAACCGAATAAGGTGCCGACGATTCTCGGTAACCTCCCGATCCCGCTGCCGGTTCTCGCGGAACGGCTGCGGAGTATAGCCTAGACCGTGCAGCGCGCGGGCAATCGCGGACAATTCCACGCGCTGCGCCTGCCAGATCACGATCGCGGTGCGCGCGCTCCAGTTCACGGCTAAGCTTTCCACTCCGTCGAGAACCTGGGGCAGCTTCTCGAGCAACCAGACACACGCTACACAATGAATCCCGCTCAAGGCCAATGTGATTCGCCATCGACCGCCTGCTTCCTTGTGAGCGAATTCGGAGAGAAACTCGGGTGAGTCATATTCGCTAAAACAGAGTTCCGACGAAGCGTCGCGGGGGCGCGCGCCGCAACGCGTCATTTCGTAGAACGCGGAAAGCCCGTGCTCGTGGATCATCTGGTAAGCAAGCTCGCATCCGCAGCAACAAAACGAGGTTTCCGTTCCGGCGCGGATCAATCCGCTAGGTACTTCGGCGCCGCAGTGCGCACAGGCGACAGGTTGGAGTCCCCCGTCCGCGCCGCGCGATGGCGTCGCACAGGTCGGGGACAGAATCATTCGTGCTCCTCAGCATGGCAACAGGGCAGATCGTAATGACGGATCGACTCCAAGTGATTGACCAGTATGGCCGGATCGCGATCAACCGCAGGCGACTGGTCAGACAAGCTGACGGGGGCTCGGAAAAAGATGGTAAACACGCCGGCCACAATCACCAGACAAGCTGTGGTCAACGGGACATTGACACGTAGCTGCGTCATACAACCATTGGCGCTCCACATGAGCAACACGAGCAAGGGGACGGAGCCCGCCCAAAACACGGTCATCACGACGGCACCCCACACAGGGTGTGCCACACCGGCGGCCGTGATCGCAAACACATACAACCATCCACAGGGCATCAACGTGGTCAACGCCCCGATCGCCGCGGCGCGCATGAGCGGTGGCAAGCCGACGGCTCGCCGCAGGAGGGGTTGCCAAAGGCGCCCCAATGGCTGCTGCCAGCGGAAATCAATACGCAGACCTAAACATCTCAGGACACTCAGGATTCCCACAAAGATCATGAAACTTCCCGCAATATAGCCGGCTACTTGTTGCCAACCATACAGCGAGCCGCCGAAATCAACGAACATGCCGACCGCGCCACAAACGACACCCAAGACACAGTACGTGGTCAGCCGGCCGAGATGGTATCCCGTCACCGCCAGCCAATGCCTGCCGGACGCAGGTTTGTTATCCGATGGTCGCGCCGCGCCATGAGTACCGGCTAAAAGTGCGAACGGTCCACACATCCCGACGCAATGCAGGCTCCCCAGCAAACTGACCGAAAACACCGATGCTAACAATGCCAGCATGAGCTACCTCGGCAAGCCTGTAACATGCACCGCGCGTTCGTCCAAATAGCTTGCGTCGCCACGCTGCGCGGTGATGTGCAACCTCCACCAGCCCGCTCGCCGCATCGGCACGTGAACCAGATAGCTGCCATCGCGCTGTTCTTGCAACACGCGCTCCAACTGTTGGCCGGCTTGGGCTTGATGGAACATCCGGACGCGCACGTCAGCACCGCCGATCAACACGCCTTCGGCGTCGCGAAACACGATCCGCAGTGGCCGTTCCCACAAAGCGTCCAGGTCGCCGGCTTCGACGTGGCACGTCCAATGAAGCGCTTCGCTGGCCCGCTGTGCCGCAACATATTCATTCCAATGCATTGCGCGCCAGTCATATTCCGGGACAACGGCATACGCGGGGTCACGATGGGTCAGCACCACGGCGATTCCCCAGATCGCGAATTGAGCGGCAAATATCGAACAGATGCCTCCCAGCCAGAACCGCTTGGCGCGGATTTCGGCCCGATGCAGGGCGTCGTCCGCATTTGGGGTCAATGGATTCGGCGTCATAATCTCGGTCCTATCATTCGGAATGGTATTTCTCGACTCGTACGTTCGTCCAAAGCGATACGCAGCACTAAATCCAAGTTCCCATCGCGAAACATCGCGCGCGGTGCCACTATTTCCAGATGGAATGTGCATTTCTCCTGCGGTTCCAATCGCAAATCGCGCTCACGAACGCGAGTGATCACTTCGGGGTTGTCCACGGCTTCCACCTGTAAAGACAATGGTCGCTCAGACCGATTGGTCACGATGAGCTGGGCGAGGTTGCGGATTCTTCCCTCCGAGTCGGCCAATGTAAACGGCGCCCCACTCTCGCGCACGATCACCGCGTCGAACGGCAGTTTTGTCGCCAGGAGGAAAACAAAAACGACGGCCAGCAACGTCAACAATGTGCCATAAATCACTGGCCGCGGGCGGAGCAAGCTGAGCGGTTGGCCTTGATCGCGGCGTTGATTGCTGTACCGAATCAAATTGGGAGCGCGAGACAGCTTATCCATCACCGCGTTGCACGCATCGATGCACTGAGTGCAGTTGATGCATTCCATCTGCAACCCGTTGCGGATATCGATCCCCGTCGGACACGTGACGACGCAAAGCCCACAATCCACGCAATCTCCCCGCGGTGGTGCGGTCCCGACAATCGGCAAAGCTTCACCGGCAGGGGCCTTAAGTACCTTGCCGCGCGGTTCTCCGCGTTGCTGGTCGTAACTGACGATCAATGAGGACGGGTCGAGCAATACCGATTGAAACCGTCCATAGGGGCACATCAGGATACACACCTGTTCCCGGAAATAGCAAAAGTCAACCATCATGGCGATCGTCACAAAAGCCACTATCAAGAATGGGACAGGGTGCTGCCAGGGCGATTGGTGAACCCATTGCCACAATCGATCCACACCCACGAAGTAGGCCAAGAACGTGTTCGCCAAATAAAAGCTTGCCACGAGGTACACGGGGTACTTCAGCGCGACAATCCAGGCAGGGCGTTTTGTTTTGGCGGCACCGCCTCGGCCCAGGGTTCCATCGAATAGCCGTTCGATGGGGCGATATAGGAATTCCATATACACCGTTTGAGGACAAGCCCATCCACACCACACGCGTCCAAACAGCGCGGTGGCCAAAAAAATTGCCAACAAAGCACTCACCAGCAGAATTGCCAGCAGCAACATATCGTTGGGGAGAAAGATGTATCCCACAAAGATGAATTGTCGCGCCGGGATATCCAACAACAACAGCGGCTTTCCGCCGAACTTGACAAAAGGTATGGCGGTAAAAATGAAAATTAACAGATAGGCTACAATCCGCCGTCGCGTCAACCACTGGCCGCGGCTCAGTCGCGGTTTCAACCACCGGCGCGAACCATCGCGTTCGAGCGTCGATAGGACGTGTTCCTCGGGTTGTAATAACGTATCGTTCATGGAAGTAACGCCGCGCCCGGCAGTACCTGTTCTGGCCGTGTGGCTCGGTTCACCAAGGTGCAATCACGTTTCCCTCGGCAGGTCGCGGACTGGGAAGATTCTGGCCGCGTAGCGATGCGACATACGCCGCAACCAAAATAAAATCGTTTCCGTGTAACAGGCGATTGCGAAACGACGGCATCTGCCCATTCGCGGCACCCTCCGTAATGACGCGGACCAGATCTTCTATCTTGTTGACATTCTTCCAATGGTCGTCCGTCAAATTGGGGCCAACTTGGCCTTCACCGTGTTGGCCGTGGCACGACACGCAATGTTGTTTGAACAGCGATTGCGCGTACACCATCCATTTGGGGTCTTCCTTGAAGGTCATGAGCGTTTCGCGCGTCGGCTCCAACATGCCGATTTCGCCAAATCGCAAGGCAACAATGTGCGCCGCGTAACGATCGTGTTCGTCTTGGATCGTCCGTCCCGGAGTACCGAGATGGAAATATAACCAATAGAAAATTGAGAATACAAACGTCATGGCGAAGAGAAAACTCCACCACCCCGGCAGTGGATTGTCGTATTCCTGGATTCCGTCATAGGCATGATCGCTCAAAAGGGGCGCTCCATCATGACTCATGACCAGTCTCCTTTCGTTCGGATGTATCCGTGAACACTAGTTCCCCGTAAGCCTGATAGCGCCGCCGGTCTGCCACCAGCACGTGGACGACAACCAACACAAATGCACACAGAAAAATCACGAGGGCAATTTCGCCGAATACGGAATAGTCTAATGATTTCAACAGCTCCTTGATCACGGTTGTTCTCCGTTGGTAATGTCACTCGTCCCCACTCGTTCACCATCGGTCTCGCCACTAACATCGTCGGTTGGTGGCGATGCGGCGGGTTGATCCGTGGCGAACAAGTCGGTTCCCAAGCGTTGCAAGTACGCAATCAACGCTACGACCTGAGCTTCTTCCAAATTGAGGTACCCCGATTCGTATCCCGGTGCAGGGACTCGCGAAGGCCCGTTTTGGTCCACAATTTGTTGGACGATAGTGCGCGCTTGTTCGCGGGCGATGTCAACGGCGTGGTCGATGTCGTGTTGCGCGTACGGAGCCCCCAACGCGGCGGCCGCTTTTACTTTGGCTGGAATGTCGCTGTACAGGATGCGCGTCCGCTCCAAATGCGCGTACGACGGCATCACCGAGTTTTCGTTGAATCGTTGCGGCTCGCGAAAATGCTCTAGGTGCCAGAACGGAGATTGTTTTCCTCCCTCTCGCGCCAAATCCGGACCAATGCGGCGCGACCCCCATTGAAACGGGCGGTCATATACGAATTCGCCAGGTTTGGAGTACTCACCATACCGATCAGTTTCCGCGAAAAGTGGACGAATCATCTGCGAATGACAGTTATAACAGCCTTCGGCGACGTAGAGATCGCGACCATAAAGTTCCAGCGGAGTGTACGGCTTGACGGTGTTGATGGTCGGGATATTCGACCGAATCAAGAAGGTGGGTATGACTTCGAACAATGACGCGACGACGACTGCAATCGTGACCCACACCGTGAACCGCAGGGGTAACCGCTCCCAGCGTCGATGCCAAACCGCTTGGGCCCATACATCGAGTTTCTTGGCCGAGTCGGTCACGCCATCAATCCGCGGCACCGGTGCCGACTCATGTGGGTACGCGCGGGTCAGGCGCGGGGCGCGCAGCTCTCGCACCTCATAGGTGGTTGGCCTTGTGCGCCAGGTCATGAAATAGTTGTAGGCCAGCATGAAGGCCCCGGCAAGGTACATACTGCCGCCGATTACCCGGAGCCACCACAGTGGGGAAACAAAGGTGATCGCTTCCATGAACTGATATACCAGTTTGCCTTCGTGATCGAATGCGCGCCACATCAGCCCCTGCGCGAGTCCGGCGACGTAAATCGGAAAAATGTACATCAGGATGCCAATGGTCGCGATCCAGAAATGCCATTCCGCCAACTTCGTGCTCCAGAGCTTGGTCTGAAAGATGCGCGGTAACAGCCAGTACAACATGCCGAAGATCATGAAGCCGTTCCAACTCAACGCGCCGGCGTGGACGTGCGCGATCGTCCAGTCGGTGAAATGCGTCATCGCATTCACACTATTGATCGACATCATGGGGCCTTCAAACGTTGACCAGCCGTAAAAGGTGATGCCCACGACAAAAAACTTGAGAATGGGGTCCGACGCCACTTTGTGCCATGCCCCGCGCAACGTCAAAAGCCCATTGATCATGCCGCCCCAGGACGGCATCCACAACATCAACGAAAACAGCATCCCTAACGACGATGCCCAAGCGGGGGTGGGCGAATAATGCAAATGATGCGGCCCCGCCCAGATGTAGATGAACACTAACGACCAGAAATGAACGATGCTCAGTTTGTAAGAAAACACCGGCCGCTCAGCGGCTTTGGGCAAGAAATAATACATCAAACCCAAAAATGGCGTCGTTAGGAAAAACGCCACCGCGTTGTGCCCGTACCACCACTGCATAAAGGCGTCTTGCACGCCGGCGTAGATCGAATAGCTCTTCCACAAGCCGACGGGCACGACCAAATTGTTGAATACATGCAAGACGGCCACAGTGACGATGGTAGCAATGTAGAACCACAGCGCAACATACATGTGTCTCTCGCGGCGCTTGGCCAACGTCATAAAGAAGTTGACGCCAAAAAAGCCAACCCATACCACGGCAATGGCAATGTCAATGGGCCACTCCAACTCGGCATATTCTTTGCTCTGAGTGATTCCCAAGGGTAATGTGAGCGCGGCAGCCACAATGATCAGCTGCCATCCCCAAAAATGAAGCCGCCCCAACAAGTCGCTCCACATCCGCGCTTTGCACAACCGTTGCGTCGAATAATAGACCGCCGCGAAAATGGCATTACCACCAAACGCAAAAATTGCAGCATTCGTATGCAACGGGCGCAATCGCCCAAACCCAAGGTAGGGTATTCCCATGCCGGCCGACGGAATAACCAGCAATATGGCCACTAACAGGCCCGCCACAAAGGCGACGATGCCCCAAACAAGCACCGCCAAGGAAAACATCCGCACGATCTGATCATCGTAGGAGTAGGTCTCGTATTCGGAAGTTGCTTCGGTTGGCAAAAGGCCCTCGCTGGCAGTGCGATCGACGCCGAATGGCGACATAAAGTCAAACTCCCTGTGACTGAATGGAAAACACTTTCAGCCCGATCCGCAATCGCCTGCATCAACATGCGATTGGAACCTGGCTTTCTCCCTTTCAACGCAAGCCAAATGGACCGAGAGAATTGCTCGCTTTCGGCGCATTCGTGCGATTGCTCCCTTAACGAGGGGACGCAAAAGGCCAGGGTCTGGCAAAACCAATGCCAATCAGTGATCCTGCGACGATTGCGAGCGAGTGAAGACGGGGCTTACCCCGGTCAACTATCTGGGGGCGTTCCCCAATATGCGCGGTGAATCCACAGTTGCGCGACCCTTGTGAACGGTTGTCGCCACTCCTCGCTTCCGCAGGTCATCGCGCTCAATCAGCACACCCCACCCAGCGCGATTCCGCACACTCCAAACAAAAACAAAAAAACAAAAGGACAGGCATAATCAACAAAAGGACAGGCATAATCAGGACGAGGTGGTTTACGGAAGATCCGCCGCCATTCACAAGTGGATTCCCGTGCAGAAAATGATTCTAGGGATGTGGCATCTCCATAGACCTGCGATAGCTGGAGTGGGCATCGATGATTGGAAGTTTGCCGCTGGCAGCATGCAAACGATTGAGTATGGGACAGCCCAGCGACCACGTGAATCGCCAACAGATTAGATCTGGCCCTCGAGATTCAAGCGTCGATCCGCTGCCCAAAAAACACCGTGGAATTGTTTTCAAACGATTATGCCTGTCCTTTTTGATGTTCTTATTGAGTATCGAAAAGGACTAGGTTGGTCGGGAGACGTTGAAGAAGTAGTGTTCCAGGACGGGGTCGGTGGCCGGTTGGCGGCCGAGGCGGTGGCGATACTGGCCGACGGTGATGGTTTGCTCGGAGGCTAAGCCGCACGTTGCCAGAAAAGCGTCCGGGACGGTGAGTCCAAATATAAAGGACTCACCCAGTTCATCCATCCGTTTCAAGAACGCTGCAACTTCAGGAAAATCGGTTTTGCCTTCGACAACGGAACGGTGCACGAAGTCCCACCACAAACGGCTGTCGGGATGCTGCATGAACTGGCGCGCGGCCGACAGGACCTTGGTGTTGATCTGATCGTCGAAATACATGGAGCATCCTTCGTACACCCACACGGTTGGAAGCTCGGGGTCGATCCGATCGGAGTTTCCCAGAATCGCGACCACATCGTCGTGGATGAAATCGACCGCGATCGTAGAGCGTCGCGCTTGATCCCCATTTGTGAGTTGGGCGATAACGCGGTCGCGTTCCTCCAACATTTGCGGGAGATCGACTTCAATGAACCGCACGTCGGGCAAGTCGGGAAGCAAGCGAAACTGCCGCATATCGAGTCCAGCGCCCAGCAGAACCACCTGCCGCACATCGGGTACGGCGCGAATAGTCTCATCGACATGTTGCGTTCGCGCCATGACCATTTCGGTTAGCTGCGGAAGAGCATTCTTCAATTTGGCAGCCAACATTTCGCCTTGCGGGCCAGCCGCCAAAGTCGAAAAGGGGCAATCGATGCGATAGTGCCTGCCGTTGACGTAAAATCCCGCCGCCGCGCGGACTCCGGCAATCATGCGCGCCGAGGCCTTGAGTTTTTGGTTGAATAAAGGCGATGGTTTTTTGCTTGGCTCCAGTAGCTGGATGGTCGGTTGTGCAAAATAGGACATTTCAGCTTCGGCGATATGCTGCCCGTTGGATTCAAATTGGACAGACAGAGTCACAAAAATTCGCTTGCCTTGCGCTGCCCTTTTCGCAATCAGGTCACGCTCTTTTTCTGGGACATAGCAGCGGCCGATCAGGTGCCCGGTACTGGGATTATGATATTTGATATTCATCGACGCCAACCACAACGAGGAGGCGTCCTCCGGGCGGCAGGGATGTATGCCCGTCAAAGGGATACCTGTCAATAATGACGTCAGGGCCAGTCCACCGGTGTAATCGGCGGAGAGTGAAATGAGGGCCGCCTGGTGCGTGCCATGTTGGTTCGTGGTTGCCGGGTTCAATGGGAGAATGGTTTCGCACCCCCCCTGGTCCACACTCAGAACGCGCCAATCGCACGCCTTGAGTACGGGAACTGCCTTCCAAAGAAGATCCGTAATGAGCTCTGGGTTGACGCGGGTCGCGTAATCTTCTTCCCAGGAAATGTCTTCAAGCCTTGGAAGTTTAACAATCACGGTGCTGGCTCCTCATCAATGCATTGGTCCCGGCCAATTGTGGACTTCAACTTATCAAATTACCTACCGAACTATTTCCTCCAGTGTTCAGGCTGTCAAAAGAAATTATCGCTATCGTAGCCGGACTAA
The DNA here is from genome assembly GCA_014584305.1 of Planctomycetota bacterium. GTDB lineage: Bacteria > Planctomycetota > Planctomycetia > Pirellulales > Pirellulaceae > BJ22. Next base: position 17,058 of record JACTND010000330.1, read on the forward strand.
ATTGCCTAGGAGCTCTGATCCTTCCTTCGTGTTCGAGCTGCGACGATTGTCAACGAGTTTGACGTCAAAACAAGCTGTCGAGACTGCGTTGAGTTAAACATTCGGATCGATTAGACTGAAAAACCGCGATTGAGAACCAAGCATCGACGGGGTTGTGCGTTAGACGGACGCGATTGCACGAACGGAATCAGAGTGACGTTGTGAAACAACCTGGTATTCAGCGGGCAGTCCACGCCCATGACGTGAAAACGAACAACCATCGATTTCACCTGCTATTGGCCATCTCTGGAGCATGTTTGTATTGGTTGTCGCTTCCGCCAATGCACTGGTCCATCCTCGCTTGGATTGCGTTGGCGCCGTGGTCACTGCTGATCGCCGCGCCGCGAATGGAGGGGAGACAGACCATGCGGACACTGTGGTTGGTTGGATCCGTGTGGTGGATGACAGTCTTTTATTTCATACCGATACCGCACTGGTCGTTGTGGATTGGCTGGCCTCTGCTAGGCGCTTATTTAGGTCTCTACCTGTTGGGATTTGTGGTAGCTGGCCGGTGGCTGGTGCACAAGTGGCATTGGCCCTTGTGGTTGGCGGTGCCGGTGACGTGGACGGGAGGGGAATATCTCCGCTGCCATGTATTCGGCGGACTGGGTTTGGGGCTGCTGGGGCATACGCAGTACCGCGAATTGTGGATCATTCAGCTTGCCGATTGGGGAGGGGCCTACCTGATTAGTTTTGTCTTAGCGATGGCTGCCGCGTGGGTCGCGCACGTTTTCAACAGTCATCGGTTGGGAACGCGAGTTCTGGCCGCTTTCGGCGCCGTGGTGGTGGTGGTGGCCGCTATGGTGACTGGATGGGCGAAGTTCCATTCCAAGTCCACAAATACCTCGCGGTCGGTGACAAGCGTTTCGGTACAGGCAGTAATCATTCAAGGTTCGATCGACGTCGTCTTTGCCTCTGCCGAGCGTCGGGGCGCGATCGAGCAGCAGCATCACGAGCAGTATCGCGATTTGGCGCACGCCGCTAGACGGAAATATCCGGGGGCGCAGGTCTTAATTTGGCCGGAATCGACTTTTCTCGCACCGGATTTCATTCCTGATCAGCGCGAATCGAAACTGGACGAAGCCATGCGCGACCGCATTGAGTTGTGGCGCGATCATTTCTTTGGGTATTGGGCGGAAATGGTTGGGTTAATTCCGGCAACACCGTCTGATCAACCCTTGTTTGGTGAAGGCGTATCGATCCTGGCTGGCGCTGGCAGCATGAATCCCGTAACCGACGAGATTTTCAACTCGGTGCTGATGATTGACGATGAAGGCCAGATCATGCAGCGATACTTAAAAAACCACTGCGTTCCATTTGGCGAGTATGTTCCTCTTGCGCAATGGTTCCCGATTCTGGATCGATTGCATCCCTATGGTCGCAGCTTGACCTTCGGCACGCGGCCGGAAGCATTCCATGTTCACGGGATTATGCTGTCGCCGAGCATCTGTTTTGAGAGCACAGTACCTCATGTCATTCGCGGTCAGGTGCGCCAGTTGGCAAAAGAGGGAATCGAAGTAGATTATCTGGTCAACATAACCAATGATGGGTGGTTCTTTGGCACGAGTTGTTTGGACCTGCATTTAGCGTGTACGGTATTTCGAGCGGTCGAAATGGGCAAACCGGTGCTGGTTAGTGCCAATACCGGGTTCTCAGCGGAGATCGATCATCGCGGTGCGATCCTGCAGCAAGGCCCCCGACGACGGCCAGAATTGTTGCCTGTGACGTTACAGAAATCTGGTTCGCACAAACCAACGTGGTACCGCCGAAATGGCGATTGGCCTTGGATTCTTTGCGCTGGGATTATGTCAGGCGCGGTCCTCTCGGCGCTGGCACATCGCTCCCAAACGCCTCGACGCTATAATGAGCGGCAGGTGTAGCGGCCGATAGCGCCCCCTATTTGGCATGGGGCTCTCCGATCGACGCAGTCCAGAGTTTCAACGACCGAATTGAATTGAAGGTGAATGGGGCTATGTTCTACCAGAAGCGAATGACATGGTGTTGGTTGACGTGGGCCTGTTGGTTGTCGTGTCTGACCGCGGTTGCCGCACGTGGCCAAGAGTTCGACGACCCATGGTTGTGGCTGGAGGACGTGACCGGTGACGCTGCTTTGGATTGGGTTCGCGCGCGAAATGCGAAGACCCAAGCCATTTTAGAGAACGATCCCGAGTTCGCCAAACTTCAATCGGACCTGCTGGCGATCCTTGATTCGGATGCGCGGATACCGATGGTCAGTAAACAAGGCGAATACTACTACAACTTTTGGCGGGACAAAGCAAATCCGCGCGGTGTTTGGCGGCGGACAACGTGGGACGAATACCAGCAAGACGATCCGCTTTGGGAGGTCCTATTGGATTTAGATGTACTGGCGGCCCAGGAAAATGAGAATTGGGTGTGGGGCGGCGCCTCGCTGTTGCGACCGCAGTTCGACCGCGCCTTGGTGAGCCTGTCGCGAGGCGGCGCCGATGCGCGCGTGATTCGCGAATTCGACATGGAGCGCCGACAATTTGTCGAAGACGGTTTTCAGCTTCCCGAGTCCAAAGGAAGTATGGGATGGGTTGATCGCGACACGGTTTTCGTGCAGACGAATTTCGGCGAAGGGAGCATGACCAGCTCGGGCTATCCACGCCTGACCAAGCGTTGGCGGCGAGGAACGACGTTGGAATCGGCTGAGTTGATATTCGAAGGCCAGGCGACCGACATGCAGATCATGGCTATTCATGACGACACGCGCGGTTATGAACGCGATATCGTGATGCGGAATATCGCTTTTTACAACAACGAGATGTTTATTTTGGGGCCCGGTGGACGATTAACAAAGCTCGATGTACCCAACTCGGCTAATAAACGTCCGATGTTTGAGTATTTGTTTGTCGAATTGCGGCAACCGTGGGAAGTTGCCGGGCGTACCTACGTGGCGGGCTCGTTACTTGTCACCACATTGCGCGAGTTTCTGGCGGGCGAGCGAACATTTGACGTGTTGTTCGAACCGACGGATAACACGGCGCTCGCCGGTTTTGGAATGACCAAGGATTACTTGTACCTAAATATCCTGGAAGACGTCAAAAATCGCATATTCGTGTTGCCATTACGGCAAGACGAATGGCGGCGTGTGCCGTTAGTCGGTGCCCCGGAGTTCGGGACCATTTCCGTTTCGGCGATCGACAGCGAGGAATCGAATGACATTTTTGTGACGTCCACCGATTATCTGACGCCGACGACATTATCATATGCGACGATTGGGGAAGCCCCGCGACGGATCAAGTCGTTACCGGCGTTTTTCGATTCGTCGCATTTGACGATCAGCCAACATTTTGCCAAGAGCGCCGATGGAACCCGAGTACCCTATTTCATGGTGGCCCGGCGCGATTTGACTTTCCACGGCGCCAACCCCACGTTACTGTACGGCTACGGCGGATTCGAGATTTCCATGCAACCCAACTATGGTGGGAGCGTGGGGCGCGCCTGGCTCTCTCAAGGTGGCGTCTATGTCGTGGCCAACATCCGCGGAGGAGGGGAGTATGGACCACGGTGGCATCAAGCGGCCTTGAAGGCCAATCGTTTGCGGGCTTACGAGGATTTTGCCGCCGTCGCTCAAGACTTGTTTGCACGGGGCGTGACCTCTCCGGATCACTTGGGGATCCAAGGTGGATCGAACGGCGGGCTATTAGTGGGAAACATGGTGACGCGGTATCCAGAATTAATGGCTGCCGCCGTTTGCCAGGTTCCGCTCTTGGACATGCGCCGTTACAACAAGTTGTTGGCCGGCGCCTCGTGGATGGCCGAATACGGCAACCCGGATGTGCCCGAAGAGTGGGCCTTTATTGAGGCATTTTCTCCCTACCATAACGTCCGGGCCGCGACGCGGTATCCTGCCGTGTTGTTTACCACATCCACCCGAGACGATCGCGTGCATCCCGGTCATGCGCGCAAGATGATGGCGTTGATGGAATCGCAGGGTCACGATGTCTGGTATTACGAAAACATCGAGGGTGGTCACGGCGGCGCGGCGAATAATCAACAGTCCGCCTACATGCAAGCGTTGGCCTATACCTTCTTGAAGCGCCGACTGTTTCCGGCTGGATCGACACTCCATCAATAACGCCGTCGAATATGGACTATGCACTGCCGCTGAGCGTGTTCTATCGGCAAGTTTTGGGGTACGTGGATTGGACTGCAGCCGATGCAGCTCGTGTCGTCGCGGCACACCCGATTGTCGCACCGACCTTTCCGGCATTGGTTGACGATTTTTACGACGCCATTCAGCGGCACGTGTTTACGTCGAGAATCATCACGGGAGGCCCGGCGCAAATCGCCCGCCTGAAATCGACGTTGCGCCAATGGTTGAGTAGTCTCTTCGGCGGATGTTACGACTTGGCGTTTGCGGAATCGCGGTGGAGTGTGGGGCTGAAACATGTCGAGATCGGTTTGCATCAGGCCTACGCCTTGGCCGCATTGGCAAGATTGCGCAGCGGAATCGTGCGGTCGTTGATGGCGGCGTCGAGCTTGCGCGGGGGCGACTTGGCAGAAACGATCACTGCCGTCAACAAGCTTCTGGACATCGACGCGGCGATCATAGATTTCGCTTACCAACAGGCGCACGCCGGTCGCCTGCGCCAGGAGGCCATGATTCGGGTTCAGCAAGCAGAACGATTGGCATCCATTGGCCAAATGGTTACGGGATTGGCGCATGAAAGCCGCAATGCTTTGCAGCGCAGCCATGCGTGTCTGGAAGCGCTCATGCTGTACATTGACGATCGACCGGAAGCTATGGTCCAAGCGGAACGGATTCAAAAGGCTTTAGACCGATTGCATGTGCTCTATGAAGAGGTTCGCAATTATGCGGCCCCGATCAAGCTCGACAGTGAACCCACCGATCTAGCGCAGTTGCTGAAATCGGCGTGGGGCAATCTGGAACCGCGCCGAGCGATCGCGCATCGTGAGGTAAGTTGTGAATTCGATGGTCAGGCGCCTTGTATGGCCAACGTCGATCGACACCGATTGGATCAAGTCTTTACGAATCTATTTCAAAACGCGCTCGATGCCTGTGGCGAGCGCGGGGCGATCCGCTGCTCGATTCGGCAGGAAGATGGAGAGTCCTGTTCGGTCGTAGTGGAAGACAGCGGCTCGGGCATTTCCGAACCGATGCGATCGAAGGTTTTCGAACCGTTTTTTACGACCAAGGCGAAAGGGACAGGCTTAGGCTTGGCCATAACCCAGAGAATCGTCGATGCCCATGGTGGAACGATCCACGTCGTGCCCAGCGATCTCGGGGGCGCTGCGTTTGTAT
>JACTND010000159.1 GCA_014584305.1 Planctomycetota bacterium
TCAAAGTCGCGGACGGATTGTTGACTTTGTGTTACGACCCGACCGGTGAGAAGCGGCCTGCGGAATTCGAAGCCACTGACGACAACTGGTTTTTTCTGTTCGTCTTGGTTCGCGCGGCCGAGCCGTTTGATCCGGCCAAGTTGATCGGCGTTTGGGAGATCGTTTCCGGGTTGCAAGCCGGAACAGAAATGGAAGACAGCCGATTGCAAGGGCGCATTCAGTTCACGCGCGACGCCATTCGCATACCGCCGGGCGACGAGGCAGCCTTTATCATGTCCTATGCCGTCGATGCTAGCCAGAATCCGGCGACGATCGACATGGAGTTGCTGGAAGGTCCCCAATCGGGGGCCAAAGCCGCTGGAATCGTCAAGTTTGTGGAAGGGAACCTGGTGCTGTGCTATGATTTCGGTGGGCAAGGCCGACCCACCGAGTTCAAGAGCACGTCGGAAAACGGATTCTTCCTATTCGAGCTGAAGCCGGCAGCCAAACGCTGACCCTCAAGCACCGGTCCGATCCGCCAGAGCTAGAATCGCGCGGAATTCCGCCGCGGTAATCGGTTGCACCGACAATCGTGATCCGCGGCGGAGCAATTCCATTTTGGCCAGCGCTCGAACGGGAATTAGTTCTGCCAACGTGATAATGCGAGGAAAGCGCTGTACCAATTGAATGTCAACCATCATCCAAATCGGGTTCTCTTCGCTGGCTTTGGAATCGTAATAGGGGCTGCGCCGATCTTGCGCGGTATGGTCGGGATACGGACCCCGCACGATCCGGCATAAGCCGACAATTCCGGTCGGATCGGTACTGCTGTGGTACAGCAGCACGTCGTCGCCGACGCGCATGTCATCCCGGATCATATTCCGCGCTTGATAATTGCGAACGCCGTCCCAACAGGTTGTTCGTTTGGGTTCCCGCGCCAAATCGTCAATGGAATACGTGGTTGGTTCTGTCTTGAATAGCCAATGCGCCATGGAATCACCCATCCGTGTTGGAGCCTGGAGGTTGTGAACTCAACCTCCGAATAAACTGTTGCAAGTCCGGTGGCAGGCTTGATTGGAACTTCAGCACTCGGCCAGTAATGGGGTGCATGAATCCCAGGTGTACGGCGTGGAGCGCCAAACGCGGAGGACGCAATAGTTCGTCCAAACGTCGCGATTCGGCCGAACCTGGGTATTTGTTGTCGCCGCACAGGGGATGACCGGCCTCGGACAGGTGAATGCGAATCTGATGGGTACGCCCTGTCTCCAACCGGCATTCCACTAAGGTGACGGGGCCCAGCCGTCGCAAGGGGCGCACATGCGTGATCGACCGTTTGCCCACGCCTTCCTCGGCGACGCTGCCGCGCCGGCCGTCACCTCGATCGCGAACGAGTTGCGTTTCGATACGTTGCGCCTGGATGCGGCCATGTACAATCGCCTGGTAGGCGCGGCGCGTGGAATGGAGGCGGAACTGTTCGGTCAATCGCTCGGCCGCCGCGGAGGTTCTGGCAAAGACCATCAAGCCACTCGTGTCCCGGTCGAGTCGATGTACCGGGTAAACCCGCGGCCGGCTGGGAAACGACTTTGTACCATAGCGGCGACGCGTCGAGGGTGGTCCCTGCGCGGGGCGTTCCAAGCGCGAAATAACTTCCGGCACAAGCTCGTCGAGCGTCTTCTGGAATTGTTGGCGACGACCCCGTTCGCGGCGTTCGTGTGGATGGCGAACGGACGTGATGCCAGGCGGTTTGTCCACAACAACCAGATGTTCATCCAAAAAGACCAACTCCACATCGGCCGCGGTCGGCAATGGCGGCAGCGAGTGGAGTACGACCTTGATAACATCCCCCGACTGGACACGGCGTTGGTTCTCTAAGCAGAGATTTCCGTTGATCAACACGCGGCGACCAGCTACTAATTTGCGGGCCTGGGCCCAACTGAGTTGCGGCAATCGCGCGCGCAACAAGCGTTCCAGCATCCACGTGGCCTCGGAAGGTTCCACATGCCAGGTTCCCGTGATGTCCGCATCCCGCCTCGCACTCGACTCCCGCCGGTGTTTTCGTTTGGACATAATTCACTGGTCCTGTAATAAACCCCAACCTGCCTTGCGCCGCTGTTGAAACTCGAGGAAACAGTCCGCCGCGATGGCCTGTCGCGCATCGCGCATCAGGTTCTGATAATATGCCAGATTGTGATACGACAGGAGAATCGGTCCGAGCATCTCGTTGGCCATGAACAAATGTCGCAAATAGGCGCGACTGAAATTGGAGTAGGGCGTTTGCATATTGGATTGCAAGGGCCGCGGGTCCGCGCGGTGGACCGCATTGCGAAGTTTTAATTCCCCCTCGTCAGTGAACGCGCTGGCGTTGCGCCCGTTGCGCGTCGGCATCACACAGTCGAACATGTCGATGCCCTGCCGAATCCCCTCCAACACATCTTCCGGCCGGCCGACGCCCATCAGATACCGCGGTTTCTCGGCAGGCAAGGCTGGACAGGTGCCAGCCAGCGTGTCGTACATTTCTCGCGGCGACTCGCCGACGCTCAACCCGCCGATGGCGTAGCCGAAAAAATCCATGGCCGCCAGTTCGCGCGCACAGCCAACGCGAAGTTCCAGGTTCAGTCCCCCTTGGACAATGGCAAACTGCACTTGAGCGCTCATCGTGTGGGCAGCGCGGCAGCGCGCCGCCCAGCGCAAAGAGCGCTGGCAGGCATCGGCGATCTGTTCCTGTGAGCTGGGCAACGGTACGACATGATCGAGGACCATGGCAATGTCCGCACCGAGCTGTTGCTGGATTTCGACGGCCCGTTCGGGAGTCAACTCCAAAAGGGCCCCATCAATATGTGATCGAAACACAGCGCCCCGTTCGTCGATTTTTGTCAACTGGGCCAAACTGAACAATTGAAATCCGCCGCTGTCCGTCAGAATTGGTTTGTCCCAGCCGATGAAGCGATGCAAGCCGCCCAATTCGGCGATCAGCTCGGCACCTGGCCGCAACGCCAAGTGGTAGGTGTTTCCCAAAATGATTTGGGCGCCAGTCGAGGCGACTTGATCGAACGTCAGCCCTTTGACCGTGCCGCACGTTCCCACGGGCATGAAGGCCGGCAAGTCGATTACGCCGCGGGGAGTTGTCAAACGGCCCAATCGCGCGCCGCAATGCCGATCGACATGCAACAGTTCGAACGCAAATCCCGGGCGATCCATGAAGCGCCCCGGTTAATCGCCGCGCAGCTTCAGCCCCAAGGCCGTCAATTTCTCACGGACTTCGTTCAAGCTGGTGATGCCGAAGTTCTTGCACTCCAACAAGTCGTCGCCGGTCTTCCGAATCAGGTCGCCAATTGTTGTCAACGCCAGTCGCGACATGCACTTCCGCGCGCGAACGGAAAGGTTTAAGTCCGAGATCGGACGGTCCAACAAGATCTGCGCATCGGGCGTCAACGTGCCCGGATCGATCGGTTCGGGTTCGCTGCCCGTCTCGCTAGCGAACTGCCCGATCATGAGGCCTTTGTTCGACATCATCTCGCGAATTTCATGCAAGGAGGTTTCGCCGAAATTCTTACTGGCCAACAGATCCGACTCCGTGACCCGCGTCAGATCGCCGAGCGTCATGATGCCCATCTTTTGCAAGCAGTTGCGACTTCGCACCGAGAGTTGGAACTGCGAAATCGGGATTTGCAAGACCGTTTGCATCCGTTTCTGCATCCGATCGCGTTCATCGTCCCAGCGGTCGGTGCCGGACATGGCGTCGGCGGTGTCGCGGCGGAACATGCGCGCTTGGGCATTGCTTGGATGCGATTCGAGAATTCGATCGTAGCACCGTGCGGCTCGTTGGTATTGGTGGTAGTCCTCGTACAGGATTCCCAAGTTCATCAATGCGCCGACATGAGTCGGAAAGACGGACGCCGCCCGCTGGTACAACTCCATGGCTTTGTCGTCATTTCCCCGGCGGTCGTTCTCCAGACCCAGCCCGAATAAAGCGCCCGCATGTTTCTCGTCTATCTCCACGGCGCGCTCATACAAACGTACCACTTCTTCTGGATTTGATCCCATCGCCGCCAAGGTGGCGCCACGTTGATATAGGTATTCTGCGGTTTGCCCGGCCGGTCCGAAAATGTTCTCCAATATCGTCCACGCACTATCGATGTCACCGCTTTGACGTTTCGCCTCAGCAATCGCGATCTGGCACAGGTCCGCATCATAGCCAGCCAACTTCGCCGATTCGTAACAGGCGATCGCTCGTTCGAAATTTCCCAATTCCAAATGGGCCTTACCTTGGTAAAAGAAAGCCAGCGCACCGCCATCGGCGCTCTCCAGCGTCGCAATCGCTGACCGGTACCGACCGAGGAAATATTGGCAGATTCCCAATCGTACGGAGGAAGCGGGAGAGCGCGTTGGTTGACCCTCCAGCTCCGCGGCCAAATCGCGCAACAACGTGAATTGCGCGTACTCGTCGTTGATCTTTCGTTTGATCACGCGAATTTCGTTGGGGCCAAACGTGCTGTTGGCCAGCACGATATCTTTCAATTCAACGTTGACCACCTGAGACATTTTCTGGAAACTCTCCTCTCGGGACAGGGCACAGACCATTGGGACTCGCAAGTCGCATTTTGGCAGATTCGCCCGCGATTTGCAACGGCTGGGAACGGTCCGGACTGGCCACTTTCGACGGCCTGCCGCACAATGGGGGCATGGCTCGAACACGCGCAGCGTCATTTGATTCAGCCGACCTCAGCCGGTGGCGACCCCTTGTGGAACGCCTCCGGGGCGAAGTATCCATCGAACAATCGATGCGTGGTGCCTATGCCACGGATGCCAGCGTTTACCAGCAGTTTCCTCAAGCAGTCGTATTCCCGCAGGACTGTGACGACGTAGCGGCGATTGTCGCGTTCTGCCACGAGCACGGCATCTCGATGGTTGGCCGCGGCGCGGGGACGAGCCTGTCCGGCCAGGCCATCGGACCCGGTCTGATCGTTGACTTTTCGCGACATATGAATCGCATTCTGTCGATCGACGCCGACGCGCGCTTGGCTGTCGTGCAGCCTGGCGTAGTTTTGGATGTACTGAACCAGGCGTTGGCGCCGCACCGTTTGTTGTTCGCCCCCGACCCTGCAACCGCCAGCCGCGCGACCATTGGCGGCATGATCGGGAATAACGCTTGTGGCACTCGGTCGATCGTATTTGGCCGCACGTGCGATGCAATCGAGTCCCTAAACGGGTTGTTGGCTGATGGGACAGAATTGATTGCGCGCTGGATGAACGAACAGGAATGGCTGGCGGCCGCACAAACATCGACGCGGCTGGGGTCGATCTATCGCGCATTGCAGGAATTGCTGTCGCAGTACGCCAACGCGATCATTCGGCACATTCCCCAACTGCCACGGATTGCCGCCGGATACTCCGTCCGACGATTGGTCGATCCGGCCGGTCCGCGCTCGCTATCGGAGCTGATTGTGGGAGGCGAAGGGACGTTGATCCTGGCCACGGAAGCGACGTTGCGACTGCGGTCGGTGCCGTCAGCTACCCGGTTGGTGATTAGCGCATTTGCGTCGATCGCCCAGGCGCTAGAGGTGTTGCCATTCGTGTTGAAACACGGTCCGAGTGCTGTTGAATTGCTGGACGACGTGTTGATTCAAGAAGCGGTCCGCAATGCGGCGACGCGCGAGTATATTGGCGCGATTGTGCCGAGCGGCGCGGAACGTGTCCCCACGGCGGTGTTGATGGTCGAGTTCTTTGGCGACACCGAAGAGGATGCGGACGCACGGGCCAACCACTATACTTCCGAAATATCGAAGACGATCGCGAACTCCCGGAATCATATCTTGGTCCGAGCTCAGGAGCAGCGCGCCGCTTGGGAAGTTCGGCGGTTGGGTCTTGGACTGATTTCCAATTTGCCGGGCAAACGCAAATCAATTGCGCTGATCGAAGACGCCTGCCTGCCCATCGACAAGTTGCCCGAATACCATCGAATCGTCAGCGAATGGGGGGAGCGCCTCGACTTGGGCGTTTCGACTTATGGCCATGCGTCTGTCGGGGTGCTGCATTACAAAGTGATGCTCGACCTGCACGAGGCGGACGAGCGCCGCAAGATGCGGGAAATGGCCGAAGCGTGTTTTGACGCTTGCTGTCGCCTCGGCGGTGTGTTTTCAGGCGAACACGGCGATGGAATCGTCCGCGCCGAATTTCTCAATCGCCAATTTGGCCCTGACATTTACGAATTGTTCGTGGCGATCAAGCGGTTGTTTGACCCGCGCGGGTTGTTGAATCCAGGACGCAAAATCGATGCGCCACCGATGGACAGCCATCTCCGTTACGGCGACCGCGACGAGGACCGACAGCGCTATCAGGCGGCTATGGCACAGGTTGCGTCGTTGTATCGTTACACCGACCAAGGAGGATTAATCGGTGCCGTCGAGCAATGCAACGGCGTGGGGGCCTGTCGCCAGGTTTTGAAAGGGACGATGTGTCCCTCCTACCGCGCGACGAGCGACGAGCGCGATTCGACGCGCGGCCGGGCGAATCTGCTTCGCTTGGCGATCTCGGGACAGCTTGACCCGCCAGGGTTGGGGAATCCGGAACTGCATCAGGCGCTCGATTTATGTTTAGCCTGCAAAGCCTGCAAGTCTGAATGTCCGAATGCCGTCGATATGGCCCGACTGAAGAGCGAAGCACTGGCGGCGCGATGGCGCGAGAAAAGGCCGACGCCGCAGGCATATTTCATTGGCCGGATGCCTCAGCGCTTGCGACGTTGGCAGCGGCTGGCGCGGCTGGCGAACTGGGGCAGCGGCGTCTCCTGGACGCGGTGGCTGCTCGAACGTCGCTTTGGCATCGATCGGCGCCGCGCGTTGCCGCACCTAGCACCGCGCTCATTCGATGATTGGTGGCGTAGCAAACGTCGGCGTCGCGACACACAACAGTCGTCAACCGACGTCGTCGCGCTGTTCGTGGATGCATGGCATCGGTATTTGGAACCGCACATCCCCATCGCGGCCGTCAACGTTTTGGAGTCGTTAGGGCTGCGCGTGGAAGTTCCCCGGTCGTTTGACGGGCTGCGATCGCGGCTATCGGTTGGTTTGTTGGAGGAAGCGCAGCGGCTAGCTGACCCGCTTTATCGAGAGCTAGCGTCGTTCGTCGATCGCGGATGGCCGATCGTTTGTATCGAACCGTCCGAAGCGTCGGCTTTGATGGACGATTTGCCCGATTTAGTTCGGGACGAGGGGACGGCCCGCCGCGTCGCGGCGAGAACGTATTTGATCGACGACTATCTCGCGCAGCAGATTCGCCGCGAATCCGTGAAGGTGGCACCGGTGCCTGAGTTCGCCCGGCGGCCTGTGATCATCCATCCCCATTGCCACCAACGAGCCCTGTTTTCGGCCGCGGCGACAGCCGACGTCTTATCGGCCGCAGGCTATCAGGTTTCTATTTCCGATTGGGGTTGTTGCGGCATGGCGGGCTCCTTTGGATATACGCACTTTGACCTTTCGCAACAGATCGCGCGGCAACGCTTCGTGCCGGGTTTGGAGTCGGCGCAAGCTTCCACGGCGTTGGTTGTGGCGATTGGAACATCCTGCCGCCAACAAGCCCGTGATCTCGTGGCTATAGAGATTGGGCATTGGTTGGAATTGCTGGCGCATTGAAGCGGCGCATCGATATTTGTCATTTCGCAAACGTGTGCTTGCCCATGCGTTGCGCTGATTCAATTGTCAAATCGGAAATCTGAGCGTTGAGATTTGAAATGAGACCAGAATGCAATTGTCGTCACACCGGGTTGTCGTACTCGCAATCGACCAATGCGTTTCGAGTACGAGGAAGACTCACCTGAAGATCGTGTTACACAATTGTCGATTGTATATCTCAAATCCCACATTGGAGAACCGCTGTCGGGCGAACACAAAACGCCAACCGGTGGCGATTACAAGAATGAGGTACACGCTACCGGCTGAGGCATCACTTGACGACGCTGCGGTACAATTCGATTACTTGCCTTGCTGCGCGATCGACCGGATAACGGGAGGCCACCCAGGTGCGGGCTTGGTCCGTCATCCGACGGGCAGCATCGGGTTGTTCGAGTAGGAACTTTGTCCAACGAGCGAATTGGTCTCGCCGACCGAGTTCCACTCCCAATGCGGTCTGTTGATGCCGCACCAATTGCTCGGTCGCTGGGCCCCAAGCAGCGACGACGGGGACGCCGCTGGCCATGGCCCACATGATGCCGTCGGGTTGATTCTGCTTCAAGTGCGCGTGCCAAAAGACATCCGCAGATGCCACCACGTCCGTCGCTTCCGGAGGGTTGTCCGCAAAGGTCACTCGTGGCGCCACATTGGTGGCTCGAGCAAACCGCTGCAGTGCAGGTAACTGTGTCCCTGTGCCTAAGACCAACAAATGCAAGTCATCGCGAATGACATGCAGTAAATCAAGCGCCCAAATCAAATCCTTGGTACGTGTGGCAGGCACCAAAGGTGCGGCACAAACGATCAATCGCCGTGCGACGGAGATTCCCCATTTCTGCTCGGCCCATTGCCGAAAATGGAAACGGTTGACCGTCGCCGCGCGGACCGCGCGCGCGTTTGGCCAATGCCGATGAACGGGCAATTGTTGAGGATCACCATTGGCAACCGGCAACTCTGAATAACATAACGTGCCGAGTGGGCGCGGGCGATAGGTGGGCCACCAGGACTGGCGCGGTTGCCACCACTGCATGTCGAGTCGTGTGTCGATCCAGACCATTCCGCGCTTGGTCAGCCATCGTCCAACATCCGACCCACCCAACCAGTTGTGGACGAATGCCGGTCGAATTCTTGCGAGCAGCCCGTCGAGCGTGGCTAATTGCGATCGTCGCTTTCCTGTGCCCAAGCTATGCACGTAAATACCGGTCGGCGGCGCTGCAGATGGCGATCCCTGATCGTGGTGAAAACAGGCAAGATGCAATTCGTAACCGGCGTGCGTCAAGTCCGGCGCGAGTTGATAAAACTGAAATAGCGGCCCCAAAGACGCTGAAGACGGCCCCACGATGACAATCGGAATAGTCATGACTCGGCGGTCACACTCAAGGCCAACCTGCCAGTCAATGACTCGACCCAGGCCGTGCGCACCTGTTCTGCCGGCCAATGGTGTTCGACCCAGTGCGCGGCGTCAATGCCCAAACGATCGGCCCCGACTGGATCGCGTAACATCGCGATCAACCGTGCCGCCATCTCGCGCGGATGTCCCGCCGCGACGCGCGCGACTGGCGCCGAGTCGTGGTGCTCGAGAGTTTGCCAGGCGCACGTGGCTACCGCCGCCGAGCCATAGGCTAGGGCTTGCCGCAAAGACAAACACTCGCCGGGCCAGCGTGCCGGGTGGACGTAACAATTGGCTGCGGTTGTCAGATCATGCCAGTCATCGAAGACACCAGGCATTGCAATCGATCGTTCGAGATTCATATCCCCCACGCGACGCGCCACGCGGTGCCAATCCGAACCAGCGCCAACCATCCACAGCCGCGCGCGGGGGAGTGCGCGGACGACGTCACTCCAGGCGACCAGCAAATCGTCGCGCCCCGGGTCGCCATCGAATTCCGCGCAGGTCAACACGACCGGTTGGTCCTCCTCCACGTCCAAGAGGGGATGGAGTCGTCCCAGCGCGCGCCGTGCCGCAGCGCGATCGACTTGGGTCGCGCCAGGGGCCGGTGGCGCCAGCGGAGGAGGGACGCACCTCAACACGTTCTCCACGTTCAACTGTTGCCGCAACCATCCGCCCACGGTCGCGCAGTACGTCACAATCGAATTGGCCGCGAGGATATTGGCTCGTAGTGCCTTTGGGATCGCGCGATTTGACGCCGCGTATGCACGCAATTCACTGCCCACAACCAGGATCAAACGATCGCAACGATTGTCGGCGAACCTCCGCAGCGCGTTCATTTCAGAACTCGCACCAACAACGACGAAATGCGGTCGCACGTGGTGCGCGCCGCCAGCCAAGACTCCCAGCTCTTCCGACAGGCACCGTTCAAATCGCCGTCGGCGCCAGGCCCCGCGGTGCGGCCAGAACACGCGGCGCGCATCAAAGTTGCGGTACTGAAACTGCGCTGGCCAATGGGGTTCCCGTTGGGGCGCCACGACGGTTACCTGCCAACCCGACTCCGCGAGGCCACCGGCGATATTGGCGGCTAGCATTTGCCGATGGCTGATCTCCGGCCAGAAATGATCGATATACATCAACGCTTGTGGACGCAGGGTCATGCGCGAACACTTTGCAAATCCGCGGGCTCCAGCGTGGCGATGTACGGCAGGTTGCGATACTCGTCGTTGTAATCCAGCCCGTATCCAACCACGAATTCATCAGGTATCTCAAAGGCGACAAAGTCAGGGCGCAGCGTGACTTCCTGGCGGCCGGATTTGCGCAACAATACGGCTGCCCGCAAACTAGAAGGTCCCAACTCCGCCATCAACTGCTTAACCTCCTCCAAGGTATTTCCGGTGTCGAAGATATCGTCAACCAGCAACACGTCGCGCCCCGTAATGTCCAACATCAAATCGGCGTTGATCGTCAGCGGTCCCCGTTCGATTCCGCGATAGCTGCTGGTCTGCACGACTCCGACGCGCAAGGGCATGGCCAACTGACGAATGACGTCCGCCAGCAGTACGACGCTGCCCGTCATAATTCCGATAATAGTCAGAGGTTGATTGCCGTAGGTGTCAGCGATTTCACGAGCCAACCGCGTCACCCCCGACTGCACTTGTTCTTGATTCAAAAGGACTTTCACAGCATCATCCTGGTCGACCGGATCCGGAAGGACGAGATTACCTTCTCGTCCAATTACGATAGCCATCACGTCGGGGCCCTGGTTCCGACTGATCATGTTAACGGCCATTGTTTCGACGGAATGGACGCGTGGCAACGCGGGTTGGGCAATTTCTTCGCCGCCTCCGCTAGGAATTTGCCATCAAGACGCCAGTCAATTGGCTGGCCGACAAATGTATCTGAGCATTAGTCCAGGATCGCGTGCCACCAGGGTGGGCTGGGCATAACGGGTGTTCTGCTGGCTCCCAGGAACCCGAAAATTGTCACCTTTTTGCAGGATCGGGCGCAATTCGATCATCTCACCAAACAAGCGAGTACCCGCCATCTGCACCGGCACCCAACGCGGTTGACCTGTGCCATCGCTCAGCAAGAATTCCGGATAGGTATGATCGACTACCCACACCGCCCGCGCCGGGATGCCGCGCGATCGGCACACGGCAATAAATAACGACGACAACTCCTCGCAGTCCCCGTGCCCCTGCTCGATCGCCTGCAAGCAGGTCTTAATTTCCTCGTCGAATTTGTATGGAAATTGATCGCGCAGCCAATCGTAGATGGTTTCTACCTGGTCCCAGGCAGGATCGTCGGCTTCAACAGGAATACGTTGGGACAACTCGCGAATTCGAACATGGTTGCTTTCGATATACGGGCTGGGGCGCAAGAATTGTTCCGTTCCAACTGGAGCACGCGGGAAGAACTGCCACGATCGCGGCGAATCCGGTAGCGCGTGACATCGGCGTTCATTTTGAAATTGAAACAGTATACTCGCCGGTTCGTCCGGGCTGATAACGGCGATTCTCGCAGTGGCCACGGTAGCCCCCGGCGGCAGCGGGTCGAGTTTTACGCGACCGACGCGCGTGGATGTCTTCTGGTCCAATAGCGTCACCGTCTGTTCGGGCCAGTCCTGAGGAACCGGAAAGGCGACCGACACATTGCGCGCGATCCCTGAGGATTTAATCTCGACTCCCACCTCCCACACGGACGTCTCGGTTGTGGACCATTGCCAGCCGTCGATCGTTCCGTCGGAATCTTGCGCCGCGGCATGACTGAAGGCGAGTCCGCTGGCACCTATCACAATCAACGCCAAGCCCCAATTCGCTACGGGGATAGTGGCCATGATCGTCAATCGCACGAACCGCAAAACATGCGAACCGGGCGCGATAAGCGGGCCTGGGTGTCGAGGTAAGGACATTTCCTGCTCTCAATTTCTGCCCGGCAACAACTCTTGCATAAAGGTCATCGTCGGTGAGGCGGTACCTTTTGCTCGACCGAATTCCGCAATAAAACGTTGGGCCAACTCCTTTTCGGGGACCTTAATGGAGTCGCCTTTTTGCAAGATGACGCGCGGTTCATGGATGGCGCCCAACTCCGCCAATCCCAGGACATGGGCGGGATACCATTGCCCCTCTTCTTGTTCATTCACCAAGTAAAACTCTGCATATTGCGTCCCTTCCACCCAAACCATCCTCGCGGGGATTTTGTTGTGGCGGCACATGGCGACGAAAAGCCCGACGATGTCTTCTGGTGAGCCTTGGCGCTTCTGGAAGCAATCGACCGTGTCAGTCGGCATTTGGTCAACAGACTCAATATTCTCTCGCACCCAATCAAAAATCGCGCGGACCTGTTCCCAAGCCGGTTGTTCGCGGTCCACGACCGTACGCATGAGTTCAATCAACCTGGAGTTTCGAAAGGAGATTTCGCGCGTGTTTTCCAAAAACGGCTTCAGGTCCTTGTTGATCCGTTTGGGAATTCGAAGCAAATTCGTTTCTTCCGGCGCGGCCAACGGAGTGATTTCCACGGAAAAGGTCAACACGATTTCGAGTTCTTGATTGGGATTGAGAACCGGAGTCCGCGCGACTACTTGCGTAGCACCGGGCGCGACAGTGCGAAATTGGAAATTGTGAAATTGCGGCGAGACCTGTTGCTCGACTAATTCAACTCGTTGTTCCGGCCAATTCGTCGGTACTGGCAAGACAACGACGACATCTTGGCTGCGCGCCGCGCCACCGACAACTTTAGCTCCTACCCGCCACCGAACGTTTTGTGGCCGATTCTCAGCGGCACCCGCTCCGAAACCAAGTCCGCCGCGGAGAGGGTCGGTCTGTGCGCAGGCAGGGATAGTTTCCAAACCTAGAATCAAGCAGCAACAACTCAGAATGGCTGCCAATGGATACGTGGTCCACACCTTCGGGGGCATTCTGTAACTCCTCGAATTCGGTCAGGTTGGTCCGTACAGCGGCGCCATTAACAACCTCATCCGCGAATGGATCGATTCTAAGTATAACATCGACTGCCAAGGAGAGCGAAATTCCTCTGTAATTTGCCCGAACACGTGTGACGGCCACCGGAATCTTCCCGTGGATTGTCGCAACCGCTGGCGGCCCGAAAAAATAAAAAGTGGCTTGGCGCGCCGACGCGCCAAGCCACTACCGGGAGTTGATTCGCAATATAAATCGGCGAATCGATTACTTGTTACGTTTTCACCTAATCAACAATGAGCGATTCCATCGTCCAATCCGCGGCGGCAACTTTAGGAAGATTCTCGCCGCACTATATTCGTTCACTGGGACGCCGCCCATGTTCACAGCCCGCCTGGAAGCCAAACCGGAGTACCGGCGGTGAGATTCGAGAATAGTTCGCTAGTTGCTTCCAGTAGGTCCGGGGAGCCGACCCGAATTGGGTGGACTGATCGGTCCGTAAACTGGTGCGGACGATCCAAAGGGATCAATCCCATAGCCGCCGCTGGTACCACCGGAGTAGTCACCAGAAACTCCGCTCTCGATTACCTGGCCATGCCCTTGGCAACCCGGCGATTCGCACATCGTCGCTGAGTTACCACGCCATTGGAACCAGCCGGGACGCGCCGGGGCACAGGCGTTGCAGGCGCCGCCACGGAAGAAACCGCGAATCGGTCCGGAGGCACACCCGGAAACTGTGACGGCCACAACGGCCAAAACCAATCCCAACAATCTGATTCTCATCGGAGATTCCTCATCCAGCGACCAATATTCCCGGCGGATCGACAAGCAGTCCCACCTAAAGTTTCCAAACTGGGAAACCATAACCCCCGATTGACGTTAGGCAAGTTGAATAAGTAGTTTTTTTTCAACCCTTGTGGCCTAGCGGCATCAACTTTCCGAAATTGTTGAAGAAATGCTTCACGACAAGTGACGTCCCCTGGGGGCATACAACGAATGGGCCTCCCGCGCAAAATATGGCGATGGCAATAGTGATTATCATGTTGACGAATGTGCAGTACATTTCGGTCGCGCGGGGGATCTCGGTTATCGCGGCTATAATACTCGCTTGCCTATCACCAACGGCGGTCGGGCAACAAATCTTGGGACTCGACGACGCGTTGATCCAAACACTGGTTCCGGCCGATGCCAATTGCTGTCGATTGATCCCCGGCGATCAAATGTGGGTGGTCAGCACGCGGCAGGCTGACAACGATTGTGAATGTGTCGAATCTAATCCGATTGCTGTCCAGATCATGCAGTTCGACGGGTGCCGCTGGCACGTTGCCACGTGGGAAGCGTTGCAAGCCGAATGCGAGAACAATCCCCACCTGGCGACGATGATCTATGTGCATGGCAATTTTTCGGATTTCGGTTGGTCACTACGGCGCGGTTGCCAAGTGTATGACAACTTGCTGGGGACTGGTTGTGCGCGCGGGCGGAGATTATGCGCCCCCTCCCGATGCTGCAACCCGGTTTGTCGCGACGAACCGGTCCGCATGATTATTTGGTCATGGCAATCGGAGCGGGAAGCACTCCCTCCGTGCGATTTCTGGATCAAATCCGCGCGGGCGTGCCGCGAAGGCGTGCGCTTCAATTCGGTCCTCAGAGAGCTCACCTTGCATCGACCGGTGATTGTCGGTTACAGCCTCGGGGTTCAAGTGATATTGTCTTCGTTAATGGCCGACGAGTCTGCTGCGGATCGGTCGCCGTGGCGGGTGGCTTTGTTGGCGCCGGTATTGGATTGCTCGTTTCCCGATTGCTTATGCACAGCGCAGGCGATGGACCAACGTATCGAATCGCTGGTTTTGTTCACGAATTGTCGCGACCGGGCGCTGAAGACTGCCAATCGAGCCATTCGCCTCCGCACCCGTTCGACGCCGTTTGATCAATATGACCTGGCAACTTCGCTCGCCAGCCTAACCCGTGATTTTCGCCAATATGAAATCAGCCGCGAATCTGGCGGCAAACATGCGATCGTTCATTATACGGAACAGGCGACCGTGCAAATCATCGTCCGCGAGCTGTTTCACCAAGCTGCCGGTCAATAGGTCGGGAATAGGATCCCGACTATGCTTGATGCCAAAGGCGCCAGCCTACCGCGTCAGCAACCAATTCACCAACCACAAAATCACCAGCGAGATAACGGCGGCCACCAGATTGAAAATCAGACGCCGTCGCCAACGTTGCTTGGGGGTCAAGACGATCAACGGAACCTGGCGGCCCTCATGTTCGATGTGGACGATTCGGTTGTTGACGGGTTCAAAACCGCCATCGGCTGTGGGGAGCACGACGAACGGCGCATCGCCATTTTCCGTGACCGGTCGAATCGACGGCGGACGGTAGGCCGGGTTGCGGTACTTTGGAGGGAGCCATTCATCTGCATTCCATGCGCGGTCGGCCTGTTCAGCGGGAGTGTCGTTCGTCTGTTCGGAACTCATCGTGGAACGGCGGAGTTTACTGTCCTGTCGTGTTGAAGATTCTGTCTCCGGCATCCCCGAGTCCAGGTACGATAAACTTGTGTTCATTCAGGCCGCGGTCAATGGCACAAGTATAGATTTCGATTTCCGGGTAGGTTGTGCTCAGTCGCGCGATCCCTTCGGGTGCGGCGATAATGGCAAGCATCTTGATTCGCTTAACTCCCCATTGCAGCAACGCGCGGCACGCTTCGCACGCTGACCCCCCCGTGGCCAACATCGGGTCCAAAATGAAGGCCAAATCCACGGGATCTGCAGCGGGCAATTTGTTGTAGTAGCGGATCGGCTGGGCGGTCGCTTCGTCGCGGTACAAACCCAAATGCCAAACCTCGGCGGTCGGGATCACGTTCAACAGCGGATCGACCATGGCCACTCCCGCCCGCAGAATGGGGATGATTCCCACACGATCGATCATCCGCTGGCCGGTTGTCTTCTGAACCGGCGTCTCAATCGGCAGTTCGGCGGTCTGTACGTCTTCCGTGGCGGCGAACGCTAAAAACGTCGTCATCCGGTTGACCGTCTGGCGAAACTCAGTGGAATTCGTATGCTTGTCGCGCAGTACCGTCAAATGGCAAGCGACCAGCGGGTGATCGATCAATAATGGACTCTTCATAACATAATAGTTGTAGGCAGTAGGCTCATTTGCCTACATAATAACGTGCGTTCACATCTCTCAACAGTCGAGGGGATCGACACTTGACAATTTCAACAGCAACACCTGTTTGTATTGCAATCGCTATCGCCTGTTTCGCGTTTCTGCACGCTGGATGCGATAACCGCGAATCCGTTTCAGCCGTAGTCGAAGGGGTCTCAATGGCACCGACCCTGTGGGGCGAGCATTTGTCGGTCACCTGCGATCAGTGCGGATTCCCTTACCGCTGCGATCGGCGTTCCGTGGAAGCCCACAATTCCTCTGTCTGCCCGAACTGCGGTTTCGCGGACAATCCCAGGAATCTGCACCGAGAGGAACCCTCCCAGCGTTACATTGTGGACAGGGAGTTCGGAAACTTGAAACGGTGGGACATCGTCGCATTTCAATATCCAACCGGCGAAGACCGAGCGGGGCAACAAGGCGTGAAGCGGATAGTGGGAATGCCCAAGGAGACGATTACATTTAGGTACGGAATGGTGTGGAACGGTGAACGTCCGGTCGGTATTGACTGGCAAACGACGCGCGACGCCATGATCACCGTGTTCGACTCACGGTATCAACCCAATGCACAGTCTGGTTTGCCACACCGGTTTGAACCTCGCCAGGGCCACCAAGGATGGAAAAAAGCCGGCGACTGCTGGAGTTTCCAGCCGGGTCCGACGAAAACCGATACGCTCAGTTTTATCGACTATGTCCATTGGCGATGCTGCCGGCATATGCATGCCCGGACGGAGCCGGCGCCGATTGAGGACTATCACCCCGGCGACCAGTCACAGTCGCGCACGTTGCATCCGGTTGGGCAGTTGTACGTGGCCGTGGATCTCGACATGAGCCAGCAAGCGAGTTTTCAACTGTCGATTGTTCGACCCGCGGGCACATGGACGGCCGTGGTGCAAGGTCCGACTTCGAAATTGATCGTTACGCTTGACCATTTGGAAGCCAAGGTATTGACAATTGATCAAGGTGACTTGCGGAAGTCAACATTGGAGCTGTCAACCATCGGCGGCACGCTCCATGCTTACTGGAACGGAAAAGCAGTCGGTGGCCCCTGGGACGATGTTAGCGTCTTGCCACGCGCGGATGGATCTATTGTTCAGGACTTATCGGATACGGTGAATGCTGCCACCATTAGCATTGGAGCCGCGAATGGGCCGGTCCTCGTCAACCGCGTTCGCATTTGCCGGGGCATCCATTATTTTGACAACGGCGCGACCACCCATGCGCCGCGCGTGTTTACCCTGGGGGCCGATGAATACTTAATGGTTGGCGACAACGTCGCCAATTCCATTGACAGTCGCTCGTGGAATAAGGCCGGATTGCCAAAACGAGCGATCCTCGGCATCGTCAAACCGATCGTCGGGCAATAGAGGGCAATTCACTTGGAGGCTTACGTCGTGGGATAGGCGCGTCGTGCGCGCAGGGCGAGGTGAAGGCCGGATTGCGGCGGATATGGCGTCGATCCGCGCATCGGGTGTTTAGGCATCGCAGCGGATACGCAGCATCTTGACGCTGTGCGTCAATGTTTGCAGCTGTTGCTCGATCAAACGGATTTCGTCGGACACGCGAACATGTGCTCCGGACGCCAAACGTTCGTCCAACGACTCTCGCTCCCGTTGCGCCTGTTCCTCGTTCATGCTATTCAGAATCACGCCGATGAACAGATTGAGCATGATCATGGTGCCGAACATCACAAACGAAACAAAATACAGTGCTCCCAACAACGGCCTGGATTGTGGGGCCGTTTCCAGATGCGTGATGTTGTCGTAAGCGTACACGTCCGACCCATACATCTGGATGTACATGATGTCCGTCCAGTCTTCCAGCGTAACCACGCGAAACAGGCTGAGCATCGACGTGGGCAGATCGCGAAAATGAACCGGATCGTTGTCGCGGAACAGAAACACTCCCATCACTGCGTAAATGTAAAAGTGCATCAGCAACAGTACGCCGACATAACCCATCGAAGGAATGCTCTTGATCAAGGCGCCGACCAGCAACTGAAGCTGCGGTAAGGCGCTCATCAGTCGCATCACCCGCATGATTCTCGCCAACCGCAACACGGCCGCGTACTGGGTATGGAGGGGCAGCAAACAGACCGCCACGATGATGAAGTCGAAGACGTTCCACGGATCGCGGAAATACATCCACGGCCGGCGGCCATGGCGGGCCATCTTTACAATCACCTCCACGACAAAGATTCCCAACACGATGGCATCTAGCGTGTGCAACAACGTGCCGTGCGCCGCAACCACGCTCGGGTACGTTTCCAGTCCGATCAACACTGCC
Source organism: Planctomycetota bacterium (assembly GCA_014584305.1). Lineage (GTDB taxonomy): Bacteria > Planctomycetota > Planctomycetia > Pirellulales > Pirellulaceae > BJ22. The sequence continues at coordinate 18,405 of JACTND010000159.1, forward strand.
GCAACCAAAATGGCCGCCGTCACGATACCCGTCGTAATCGGCGACTCAACGATGCGGGCCAACCACGGAATTTCCTGCGGATCAATACGTCGTGTTTTCATAAACAAGCCGAAGTTGCCATTGATTTAGTGGATCAGTCTAATGAGGAACAACGTTTCTGCGTAGGGTGTAAACAAACCGTCCTGAATAGCACTAACGCCGCATAGTTGACGTCCGACACACGTAGCAACCAGTCGGTTACGGCCTGCTATGTTTGGCCTCCATCAGGCCCGCGGCTAACGACTTGCGGTTCGGGCCAATGCGGCGAAAACATCCCTAATCGAACGCACAAATCGTCTCATTGGTATTTCCAGCGCGGAACCCCAGTCAGGGGCAATCAGCTTGCTTTGTCAACAATCGGCTTAGTCGATCGAGGAGCCCAACCGGTGTGTCGATGAATCGATGTCCGATTTGTAGCGCTGCTATCGGCAGGTCGTTGCATGCAAGGAACTTCAACTTGACCAGGTCTTTGACCGTGCAAACCAAGTAGTCGGCTTTACATACTTCTAGCTGCCGTTGCAACGCCTCGACGTCGATTGTTGTGTAGTGATGATGATCAGGAAACGGACGCCACGCGCGCAAACTCATTTTCAGGGACACAAGAGTTTGGTAGAAGGCCTCTGGTCGTCCCAAACCGCAAAAAGCCACGATATTGCGGCCGGCCAATTCCGGCAGCGGCACCTGCGTGCCGTCGGGCAACATCCACACACTCGGTTCCACAGTCGCCACGGCGATTCGCGTTCGGTCCACATAGCGCGAGATCGCGGAGGCAATCGAATCGACCCGCGACGGCGGGCACAAATTGGCGCGCGTGATGACGGCACAATCCGCACGGCCCAGCGCCGATAACGGCTCGCGCAACAAGCCGCGAGGCAGCAAATGACCGTAGCCCCAAGGCTCCAGGGCGTCGATTGTGACGACATCGACATCGCGCGCGAGTTGGCGATGTTGGAATCCGTCATCCAAAACGATCGCTGTTACGCCGTTTTGGGAAACGAGGTCGCGGACAGCCAGCCAACGTTTGGGGTTCTGCCGATAGGCCACATTCGGAAACGCAAGTGCAAACTCCAGCGCTTCGTCATTCGCTCCGCCTGCCAGTGAGCGATAGCCACGACTGACGACACCCACGGTGTGACCTTGATCGACCAGGTATCGAACTAACCAATGCACCAGCGGGGTTTTGCCGGTACCGCCGGTCGTCAGATTACCGACGGACACCACATGACAGGGGGCGGTCACGGTTCTCCGCAGCTTTCGATCGAAAGCCGAGTTGCGCAGGGCGACGGCGCAACGATACACGGGTTCTGCCATCGATAAGAGAAGTCGAGCAATCGAAGCGCCGACGCCGCGCCGACGACCACTCAAGAGATCATGATAATCCAACGCGGGGCCGAGGTGCTGGTCTGTGCCTTGAGACTGATTTGCACTTGCCGGCACGTCGCGCTATTCCAGAAAGCCAGGTTAAAGGGAAACAAGTGCGGGCTCGCCCATCTCCAACGTTTGCCAAGACGCATCACCCGCTTGCTGGGACCACCGCCAGCCGAGATCGCCCCCTTGATACATGTGGCTGATCACTGCCGCAACCGGAGCACAAACAACGGCCCCGATCCAATGATCCCGGTTCCGAACGGCCGACTTGCGCAAAAACGCGGCGATCCGTCGTCGCGCGGCGTCAAATTCTTCGCCCTCCGGAGGGCAAACCGTTTCCGGATGCTCGAGCCAACAGCGATACAGCCAGGGCTGCGTCGCACGCAATTCATCCAAGCTCTTGCCGTGCCACAGTCCAAAATCGAAATTGGCCAATGCCGCATCCGATTTCAGGCGGCCACCGGTCTTTTCGGAAATAATGGCCGCAGTTTGCGCTGCGGCTTGACAAGGGCCATGATACCACGCGGAAACCCGCCAGTTGCTCAACTCATTCGCGGTGCGATGGGCTTGCGCAAATCCAACATCCGATAGAGGCACATCGAGTCGGCCACCGATCCGACCTTGGCAATCCAATTCCGTGGCAGCGGCCCGCACCAAAACCAACCGCGGCAAAAGTCCTGACATGCTGTATTCAAATCCCCCAAACTAACTCACCAACCTGCGGCCCATGATATCGTGCAACTCGGCGACAGCGCGGCCGTAGTCGGGCTGTCCAAAAATGGCCGAGCCCACAACCATCAAATCGGCGCCGGCAGCGACGGCATCGCGAATCGTATTGCGATTCACCCCGCCGTCAATTTGTAGCAACGTGTTGTCGCCGACTTGGCGTTTCAATCGTTCTAACTTGGCAAGCGCCCGCTTGTCAAAGGGCTGTCCGCCGAATCCCGCCGGCACGCTCATCACGACAATAACGTCGCACCATTCGAGATAGGGTTCCACCGCTGACAGGTCCGTGTTAGGGTTGATCGCCAACCCGCCCGCGGCTCCCAAGGAGCGAATCTCGCGCAGAATGGGGATTGGGTCCGAAACGGCTTCGGCATGGAAGGTAATCAAATCGGCGCCGCTGTCGCGGAACTCGCGGATATATTTGTCCGGATTGGCAATCATCAAGTGCGCGTCCAGCGGGAGCGACGTCAACCGCCGCAACGCTTGCACGATCGTCATGCCGTAGGTGAAGTTGGGGACGAACACGCCGTCCATCACATCCAAATGTAGCGCCGGGACCGCGGCGGTCTGCAACCGCTCGACTTCGCGCTCGAGGTTGCCGAAGTCGCAGAGCAAAAGCGACGGCAGGATCGCCGGGGCAGCCCTCCGCAATGTGGCGATGGTCTCAGCTCGTTCCATGCCGGACTAATTCCGATTTCCTATCGACGCGCCGTTCAATCATTTCCGGGAGGATGAAAACGCAGGACAAACAATCCATTTTGTCGATCGCTGACGATCAAATTTCCCGACGGAAAATAGGGGTACACCGACCAGGCGCCGTTGAACGACAGCGCATTATCCACGGGATAGGTGTCGAAGTACCCGACTTCCGGCAATTCCAATAAGCGAGGATTGACGTTCTCGCGAATCCGCAAACCGCTGGTGTAATTGGCCTGGAAGATGTACTTGCCGCGAACATATTGATTGTGGTCGATCGTATTCTCCGTACCCAGTACATGGCCCAGATAAATTGGATTTGTCAAGGACCGAAGCCACCAGACATGGGTGCGCGTCGAGGTGGGCTGGTT
>JACTND010000283.1 GCA_014584305.1 Planctomycetota bacterium
ACGACCATTGGATGCGAATCGCCGCCGAGTTGGCTCTGCGCGGTCAAGGGAACGTCGAACCCAATCCGCCTGTGGGGTGTGTCCTGGTCCGTGAAGGCGCGATGATCGGATCGGGGTATCACCAAGTATTTGGTGGACCCCACGCCGAAATCGTGGCCTTGCGCGATTGTGTTGCCGACGTCTCGGGGGCGACTGCCTATGTGACGCTCGAACCCTGCAACCATTTCGGCAAGACGCCTCCGTGCACCGATGAAATCATCCGGCGGCGCTTGGCGCGGGTCGTTGTGAGCATGGTGGATCCCAACCCAGAGGTCAGTGGCCAAGGGATCGAGCGATTGCGCCAAGCGGGCATCGACGTTGTTGTCGGCGTTGGGACGCAATGGGCGCTCCCCACGTTGCGCCCCTACCTCAAACGGGTGGCCACGGGGTATCCCTGGGTCATCGCTAAGTGGGCGATGTCTCTGGACGGCAAGATCGCGACGCGCGAAGGACAGAGCCGTTGGCTCAGCTCGCCCGCGGCGCGGGAATCGGTGCACGTGCTGCGCAGCCGCATGGATGCGATTGTGACTGGAATCGGTACGGTTTTGGCCGATGATCCACTCCTCACGGCGCGTCCGGCAGGGCTCCGACGCGCGAAGCGGATCATCCTCGATTCCACGGCGCGGATTCCACTTTCGTCCCAATTGGTAACGTCCGCATCAGCGGCGCCGGTGGTGATTGCTGTGGGACCTGAGGCGCCTGACGATCGCCTTGCGGCGCTGCGTGCCGCGGGCTGCGACGTTTGGCAAGGACTGGAAAACGAACCAGCGCAGCGGTTGCTAGGTTGGTTGCGGAAAATGGCCCAATCGGGCATGACCAATGTCTTAGTCGAGGCTGGTGGAAACGTCCTCGCGGTGCTGCAGCAGTTGGGTCAGATCGATGAAATCCGCGCGTACCTCGCGCCATTGGTGATTGGCGGCGCTGCCGCGCCCACACCGGTTGGCGGCGCAGGTGTCGGTCTCTTGGAGGATGCCCATCAATTTCGCATTGAATCCGCCAATCGGTTGGGCGACGACGTCGAGGTCATCGCCATCAAACAGGACGCGGCCACCAAATGAACGCGACGCGCAGGACTGCGCAATCTTGAATGTGTATGGTTTTGCGAAATCCAATCGAACTATATTCGGCGCGGGACCTCGTTTTCGGCGCAGCGTCCTGACACCGTTGAAACGGACTGACCGCCGGCCTCCATTTGCCAGAGAACGCTCCGCCTAATTGGAACAACAAGTCCTTCGGTCATGAGTGCACGTGGTCAGGAGACGCGCGCACAACAAAAGTCCCTTTACCGGACAAGCCACAACAATCCAAAGATCAGCGCCATGAATATCACGCCCATCACGAATACTCGTGCTGCCCCGATCAGGATATCGCGCGTCAATTCGTGACGCGTGGCGCTGTAAACCAAGCTGGTGGCCACGAGCAAGGGGAGCGCCCACCACATCCGCGCATCCATCCAGGACGCCAAGAGCAACCAAGTTCCCGCGCCGATCATGACTCGCCTTTCTTGCGTTTGCGTGCCGCTCGGCGCTCGGCCATCTGTCGCCGCATCGCAGGTGTTACGATCAAAGGGCCGTTGAAGGCATCGTAAACCGCCAAGATATTCAGAATCCCCGCTACGACGGTAAATACCGTGCCAATATCGAACCAATGCCGCATTTCGGAGTGCCACATCCCCAACACGTCATTGTTATCGGGGTCGATCTCGCCCGCTGGCGGAGCCATAAAACCATCTTTCAACGTGCGGACGTGGCTCGGCAACCGCGCTTCGGCCGGTAGGCGATGAAATGGCTGTACGTCCCAATTCCCTGAATCACCTCCATAATTCGGTGGGTAACGTTCGCACAACACAAAAAACGGATCACTGCCTCCACGGGTCTTGATCGATTGGATCAAGGCCGGGGCAGCGGGAAGCCCAGCGCCAGCCTGCAAAAAGTACTGCCAACGAAAATCGTTCCGCGCCGTCGAAGCATAGACCACTCGACCGCGCCCTATCGCCAGGCCGATGAAGAACAAGCTGAGGACGCAAATCATGAACAAAAAACCCTTCGTGAAGCGGCCTTGATAAAAATGTCCTGCGCCCGGCCAGAGCCACGCGAAGAGCGCCGCCCGATAAGGATTACGAAGGTCAATGTGCAAGGGGTGACCATCTTCTAGATCAATCTCGATTTGGACCATGTGTGTCGATAACTATCCGTTAATGTGTCTCCAGAACCGAACGCTCAACACGAACTCACTTCATTGGCGGTTGCACTTTTCTCGCAAACCGCCGACGATGGATTGTCTTCGGTGCGCGGACAATCATGGATGAACAGGCCGCGTTCCATCGCGTTGGCGATATTCACCTATTCTCTGGAGTTTTTCGAGTTGCTGCAACCGCAGTTGATACCATGATCCCCAGGTTTTTTGTCCCGAATTTTGCTGGCCAGCCGCGTTTTGACCTCCCGGCAAACGAAGCACACCACGCGCTTAATGTGTTGAGACTCCAGGTGGACGACGCCATCGAGGTGTTCGATGGACTGGGGAATGCACAGCCCGCCACGATTCGCTTGGCGAAGCGTCACCAGGTCGCTGTCGAAACATCCGGGCCACTGCGCAATACGCCCCTTCCCATTCGACGCCTGACCATCGCCGTAGCCTTGCCCAAGGGTGACCGGCAACGTGTGTTGGTTGAGAAGCTCTCGGAATTGGGGGTCGATCGACTGATTCCGCTGGCCGCCGAACGCGCCGTTGCGCAACCGACAGCAAGTGCCATCCAGCGCCTAGTAGCCATAGTCATCGCCGCCTGCAAACAGAGTGGCCGCAATTGGCTGATGACCATCGATCCACCTCAGAAGGTGCAGGACCTATGCACCACGATGGCCAATAACTCGAAAATCCTTGGCTGGTTTGCCGATCCAGCAGGTACTCCTCTCTCCCAGGAGCATTCGAGCTTGACCACATCGGAGTTTTTTGGATTGGTTGGTCCAGAAGGTGGCTGGACGGAAGACGAACGGAATCTGGCAGTACAAGCCGGTTGCGCCCCCATTTCCCTGTCCCCTAACATTCTGCGCGTAGAGACCGCCGCGATCGCTCTCGCCGCAATCGCTCAACAACGGATAACAGCGGTGGGGCTCGATGAGTTACCGTGATCGATCATCTGGAGATAGATAACCGGTCGCGTAAGAAAATCAAAAATGTCTGCGAAGGTGACGAAGTCGTTGAGTCGCGAAGCGATCCACCACGATGGCACTGGCGGTTCCGACGATCGGCTGTCCCTCAAACGACCAGATGAGAAACGCAATCGGTTAAACGACGACAGCGCGAGCATTCGGGTCCATAGTCAAACTGCTTCTGGCCGCTTTCTTCCGCCCTCAACCAGCTCGTCTGGTTGGCGCGCATGTTTGGGCAGCTAAAGCCTCCAACTACTCTACCCTTTCCTCTCAACTCCCAGTGTGCTACGGCGCCGATCGTTTGTCCCTGACGGCCCCCATGTCATACTCCCCAAACGATCCGACATAGTAACTCGGAACCCAGATCGCTTTCTGGCCAAAAGCAAACGCCAGATTGTTGTAAGCGTTCGGTGGGGGGATGATTTCTTGGCGCGGTAGGCTTTGGGTTTGACGATCGGTCGCAAGAACTGGCTGATCCTGGGGAGCGAAGCGGGTGGCGAAGTGGCGGCGCGCCTGGTCACGATCACGGGTAGCGCTCATCGCCATCAACTGGACATATAGGCCTACCTAGGCGACGTGCTTCGGCGGTTGGCGGCTGGGGAAGCCGATCTGGAATCGCTTCTGCCTGACGCCTGGGCTCAAACTCATCCCGACTCGATCCGACTCTACCGCCAGCAAGAATCGACCACCCGCGCAGCCAAAACCAAAGCCCGCCGCGCCCGCCGCCTTCAAGCACAATAGTCCGGTCGAACGCTTACCCAAAATCCCGCCGACTCGCTCGGCGGATCGTTCGGCTTCCCGCTAATGGCGGCAACACACTCGCACCAAAATCCCGCCGACTTGCTCGGCGGATGGTTCGGCTTCTTGCTACAAAGAGCTGACCACACGCGCCCGAATCCCGCCGACTTGCTCGGCGGATCGTTCGGCTTCCCGCTAATGGCGGCAACACACTCGCACCAAAATCCCGCCGACTTGCTCGGCGGATGGTTC
>JACTND010000217.1 GCA_014584305.1 Planctomycetota bacterium
ACCGGTGCGCGGCAACGGTAAAATTATTCAAGAACTGGAGGCTTTGTTCCGCGGCGCCGGTTGGAATGTCATCAAAGTCATTTGGGGTGACGATTGGGACCCGCTGTTGGAAAAAGACGACACGGGCTTGCTGGTCAAACGTATGACGGAAGTGGTCGATGGCCAGTACCAAAAATATGTGGCCATGCCGGGCACCTATATCCGCGAGCATTTCTTTGGCAAGTATCCGGAACTGTTGGAGCTGGTGAAAAACTATTCCGACGAAAAGCTCGAACGGCTTCGTCGCGGCGGCCACGATCCCGAGAAGGTGTTTACCGCATACAAAGCCGCTTGTGAATCGACAGATCGGCCCACCGTGATCCTGGCCAAAACCATCAAGGGGTACGGCATGGGGGATGGCCGCAATACGGCGCACAACAAGAAAAAAGCCGAAGAGCAAGAAGTCCTGGAATTCCGTAATCGGTTTGGCATCCCGTTGTCGGATGAAGAAGCCAAGAGTCTTAAGTTCTATCGTTTCCCGGAAGGAAGCGCCGAATTGAACTACATTCGGCAGCGTCGCGAGGTGCTGGGCGGGTCCGTCCCGGCGCGGGCGACCAAGCCGATTGCGATGGAAGTGCCAAGCTTCGAAGACTACCGGCAATTGGTCGAGCGGGATTTCGGCAAGGAACTTTCGACAACCAACGGGTTCGTCCGTCTTTTGTCGCGTTTGTGCAAGGACAAGAAAATTGGCCGCCACGTGGTGCCCATCGTCCCCGATGAATCGCGGACCTTTGGCATGGAAGGAATGTTCCGGGAAGTCGGCATTTACTCCAACACCGGGCAACTCTACGAGCCCGTGGACTCGGACCAGTTGGCTTTCTATAAAGAAGCGACGGACGGGCAATTGTTGGAAGAGGGGATTTCCGAAGCGGGCAGTATGTCTTCCTTCAGCGCGGCTGCAACGGCGTACTCGGCCCACGGCGTGAACATGATTCCGTTCTTCATCTTCTATTCGATGTTTGGGTTTCAACGGATCGGCGACTTGATCTGGGCCGCCGCTGACATGCACGCCAAAGGCTTTTTGCTGGGCGGGACGGCCGGTCGCACGACACTCAATGGCGAAGGCTTGCAGCATCAGGATGGTCATAGCCTGTTGAATGCCATCGCCTTCCCCACCGTGCGGGCCTACGATCCGGCGTTCCATTACGAGACGGCCGTGATCATTTTCGACGGTTTGAAAAAGCTGTACGAGCAAAACGAAACGGCCATCTACTACATCATGCTCTACAACGAAAACCTCGAAATGCCGGCGATGCCTGAGGGCGTGGCGGACGGAATTGTTCGCGGTATGTACAAGTTCCGTTCGGCCGACGTACCCAAGGCGAAGGGGCGGGTCCAACTGTTTGGCAGCGGTACGATCATGTCGAGCGTGTTGCAGGCCCAACAAATCCTGGCGGAAAAGTACGGTGTGGCAAGCGACGTCTGGAGTGTGACCAGTTACTCGCAATTGCGGCGCGACGCCCATCAAGTGCGCCGTCACAATCTACTCCACCCCGGCGCGAAACCGGCTCGGAGTTATATCGAGCAACAATTGGCGGGTATTTCTGGACCCATCGTCGCCGCTTCGGATTTTGTCCGCGGGGTATCGGAGCAGGTGCTGCCGTTCGTCCCGACGCCGATGATGTGTTTGGGGACCGATGGCATGGGGCGCAGTGAAACGCGACCGGCGTTGCGTCGTCATTTCGAAGTGGACGCCGAGTTTGTAACCTTGGCCGCCTTGTACCAACTGGCGCAGATGGGACAGTTCGACGCCAGCAAAGTTGCGAAGGCGGTAAAAGATCTGGGAATTGACCCGGAAAAAGTTGACCCACTGTTTGCATAGTTCGCAATTGGATTTCCACGGTAGGTCCGGCACGGCGACAACGTTAGTTCTTACTGAATTGGGACAATGGCCATTGACATTACAATACCCGCGTTAGGGGAAGGCATCGAATCTGGCGACGTGCTGGAAGTATTCGTCCAAGTCGGCGACGTCGTCGAGAAAGATCAAGGGCTGATCGAACTGGAAACCGACAAAGCGACGGTGACCGTGCCTGCTTCGTCCGCTGGAAAGGTCACGAAACTGCACGTCAAGCCTGGCGAAACCGTTAAGATCGGTCAGGTGATCGCCAGCCTAGAAGGGGCTCCTTCCACGTCAGCTGCACCGGCTAAAGAGCAGCCGAAATCCAAGCCGGCGGAGGATTCAGAAAACCAAACGAAAGCGGCGGCTCCGGGAAAGCCACCGGCCGCGCCGATTCCAGAGGCGGCTCCCGCGCCTGTTGTGCAACGGGTTGCTGAACGTGTGGAAACTCCAGCGGCAGCGAAGGGCACCGCCAGTGGCTCGACATTGGACGCCACGTCGCTGGCTCAAGTCGCAGCAGGTCCCGCCATGCGCCGTTTCGCCCGCGAGGTCGGTATCGATCTGCGGGCGGTGCAAGCCACGGGCCCGCATGGCCGGGTTACTCGCGACGACATCTTGGCCGTTGTCCGAAGAGGAGGAAGCCGTCCCGAAATGACGCCAGCAGCCCCGCGAAACGACGGGGGCAGTAGCGACAACTTTGGGCCCGTGCGCATCGAAAAGCTGACGAAGATTCGAGCGACGATTGCCCAAAAGATGCACGAATCATGGACCACCGTTCCGCGCGTCACGAATTTCGACGACGCCGACGTCACCGAGTTGGAACAGGTGCGACAAAGCAACAAGAAAGACTACGAAGCGCGCGGTATCAAATTGACCTCGATGCCATTTTTGATCAAGGCCGTCGCGATGGCTTTGCGCAGCCACCCCGTAATCAATTCCTCGATCGATATCGCCAACAACCAGATCATCTACAAAGACTATGTCAATATTGGCGTTGCGGTCGATACGGAACGCGGCTTGGTCGTTCCCAATCTGCGCAATGCCGACAAGCTGGCGATTCCCGATATCGCCAAGGCGCTCGGGCAAATGGCGGAAAATGTCCGGCAAGGGCAGTTTTCCGTGGATGAATTGCGGGGCGGAACGTTTACAATTAGTAACTTGGGTGCCATCGGTGGCACGTATTCGACTCCGATCATCAACGTCCCGGAAACGGCGATCTTGCTGGCCGGCAAAGCCCGGAAGATGCCCGTGGTTCGCGACGACGAGATTGTCATGCGGTTGATGATGCCGTTAAGCATTTCGTACGATCATCGATTGATCGACGGCGCAGCGGCCGCGCGGTTTTTGAATGACGTGATCGCTTATTTGGAATCGCCCAATCGACTGTTCTTGGCATTGTAGAGAAAGGTGGATGCGATGCAGCCCGCGAGTCGTTGGTTCAAGACGGTGTGGATAGTGGCGGCAGTCAGCGTGTTGGCGAATGTCGCGCTGATTGGGTTCTGGATTGGCCGCGCGCCCAGTGCGGCGTCGCCCAACGATGTGCCCCTGATTTTGCGCGCCGATTCGGCCAGCGGCGGCAAATCGGTTTCGGTCGCCACGGGACGAATCGACGGGGACATCGAAGGCTTGTTTGTTCTGGACCACCTGACGGGCAACCTGTTTTGCACGATGCTCAGTCCCCGCACGGGGCAACAGGTCGGATTATTCCAGACGAATGTGACATTGCAGCTGGGAGACCGAGTGGGCGATCCGGATTTTGCGATGGCAACGGGTTACATCGAGCTGGGAGTGGCGGGCCGAACCGGCAACGTGCGACCGGCACAATGCGTGTGTTACGTGAGCGAGGGAAATTCCGGCCGAGTCCTGGCCTACACCCTGCAATTTGATCGGCAGCGTTTGCAAAACGCTGTGCCACAAGAAGGCCCCTTGCAACTGATCTGGCAAGGCTCGATTCGGGCGCCAGGCTTGCGCCGCGACTGATGGAACCGCATCGATTCGGTTCCTGAAGTATATCCCATCTTGGCGCCGAGAGATGCCTTCACTCGGGCGAATTGTGCGGCAGTGGGTTCGCTCGGACACTTCCAGAGGTACCGTGTCGCGGTGCCGTAGCGAGAAACGCAATTATCTCCCGGACAAGCCGGGAGCATTCGGCGCAAACGGAACAACAAATCCCGCCGGCTTGCCCGGCGGATCGTTCGGTTTTTCGCTACCACCGCGCACCGCAACCGCACTTACTGCCAACAAATCCCGCCGGCTTGCCCG
>JACTND010000111.1 GCA_014584305.1 Planctomycetota bacterium
TCGGCGCGACCGCCGCTGCCTGTGCCTTGGGCGTTGGTTTCTGTAGTGCGGATCAGCGATCCGACTGGTCGTTTGAAACCATTCAGACTATTCCCCGCTCTCCGTGGCACTACGCACCCGTAGTCACGGGCGTGGCGTTGCAACCGGCTGGTAATCAACTGGCCGTTGTCGGCGATGACCATTTTATAAGCATCTACGATCTGCCCACGGGATCGTTGCTGACCAGCCTTGACAAGCATCGAGATTGGATTCGCGCTGCAAGGTTTTCTCCCGATGGTCGCCTTTTGGCAACAAGCGGTAATGACCGGCAAATCCTGTTATGGGATGCGCAATCGTGGCGGCTGCCCATCTATTTCCCGAAACAACCACAGGCGATTGCCGACATGGCTTTCTCGCCAGATGGTTCTCAATTGGCAACCGTCGGTTTCGACGCGCGCCTTCGCTTGTTTGACATTGGCGCTCGACGATTGGTGCGGGAATACGAGATGCCCTGTCCGGATATGCACGCGGTCACGTTCTCGAACAACGGATCCCGTATCATCGCCGGGGGGCGTTCTGGAGTCATTCGCGCCGTCGATGCGGCGGACGGCAATGTGGCCTGGGACATTGCGGCTCATGCCAAACGCGTGCGCAGCGTGGCTGTCAACAGTTCTGATCTGGTGTTGAGCTGCGGTGAAGATCAGGTCGTTCGAGTTTTCCCAGCAGTCCAAGGAACCGCAGGCGCAGTGCTCGAGAAACGAATGGCCGCCAAACAGTTTGCCGCCGTGTGGATCGATGAGCAGACCTTTGCGACAGCGGGCGCGGACAATCTGATATCCGTGTGGGACTTGTCCACAAAAACCGTTGTCAACACATTGGCAGGTCACACCGGAACCATTTCATGCCTGACTTGTTGCAACGGACATTTGGTTTCTGGCAGTTTTGACACGCAGGTCCGTATTTGGCGCCGTCATGTTCACGCCAGCAGAGAGACTCCGACGTTGCAACAGGCGTCGGGTTGGAGTCAACAGTTGAAGTAGTGCGTATGAAAACGCCAGGTCGCGGCAGCGATCAGTATAACTAAGCCGTCGGAACAGACTGCGTTCAGGGAGGAACAATCATGAGCTTGTGGCAATTGGTAACGCAATGGTTGGGTGGTGGAGATCGATCGCAGCGACGCCGCGACATCTCGACGGAAACAACGCGCCGCTGTCAATTCGAAACTCTGGAGCCGCGCCAGGTACTGTCCGTTAATCCGGTCGTCGCCGGGATTACCTATCATGAGTTGGACGTTGGCCACGACCTTGGTCCCGACCGCTTCGAGGTTACGTTTCAGGGCGGATCCGGAACCACTCAGTTAACGTCCTTTACCATCAATGGCGATCAAGACGGCAATGGAGTTGTCTCGCGCGGCGACATCGTGTTTCATGCCAATTCCAGCATCAGCGGAGCGGGCGCAGCGCACCCCTTTCAATTCGACGCCGCAAATAGCTTGGGCATCACCGCCGACGACATCGAATCGGTCGTCGTTTCGGCGGACGGTTTGTCGCTGACCGTCAATGTGCGCAATTTCCAAGCGGGGGACCGCCTGGTGTTTTGGATCGACGTGGACGAGTTCGAAACGCTGCGGTTCGATGAAATCGCCTCGGGCGTCGAATTCGAAGGCAACCAGTTCTCCGCCACGTTCGCCGATCCGCATTATAACTTTGTCAATCGAAGTATTACCGCCACGGCCGTGTTCGAGAATTTTACGCAAACGCAATCCAGCGGCATGTTCTACGACTGGTACGACAACCTATTGGCCGCCGGCGGTCAAGCAGCCGGTCAAACCTTGCAACTCTGGGCAGACAACCTCGACGGCATGGGCAACCGTTCGGCCGCCGCCATCACTGCGTACGACTTGGTCGCTAAACCGATCACTATCTCCGGTCACGTCTATCACGATCTCAACATGAATTTGCAGGCGGATCCGGGCGAATCGGGTATCGGAAATGTGTTGCTCACGTTGCAACGCTGGAATGATACGGAATCGCGCTTCGACAGCATCGCGCAACGGACAACGGACGCGTCGGGGTACTACGAGTTCGGTCTCGATCTCAATTTGACGCCAGGAACCTACCGCATTGTGCAGGCGCAACCGAACGGCTTTCTCAGCGTGGGTGCCGTCCCGGGAACCGTGGCTGGCTCTACCACCGGATCGGTAGCACATGATAGCAACTCCCAACCGAACATTCTGACCAACATCCATGTCTCGTTGGGAGGGACGCATGGGCTGAATTACGACTTTTTTGAGATCAAACCTGTCTCGATCACCGGTACCGTTCATGCCAATGTGGACGGGAATTGTACCTACAATCCCGAAGTTGGCGACTACTATTTGTCGGGAGTAACCCTTCGACTGTTCGACCTGCAAGGTAACCAGGTCGCCGTAACTCAAACCGACGCGCTGGGTCGCTATACCTTTGCCGGGATGCTCCCCGGCACCTACACGGTGGTTCAAGATCAACCCTCTGGCTTACTGGATGGAGGTGCACATGTCGGCACCGTCAACGGCGCTCCCCGCGGGACGTCTGCTGCCAATCGCATCAGTGATATTTCATTGAGTAGTGGACAGCAAGGCATCAATTACAACTTCTGTGAGCATGTTCCCGCCCAAATCTGTGGTTACGTCTATCATGACCGCAACAACGATGGCGTTCGCGGACCCGGTGAAGAAGGTATCGCTAATGTCGTGATCCGGCTGTTTGACGCGGACGGACGGCTCATCTCCGAAACGACCACCAATGCCGAAGGCCGATACTGTTTCACGGATTTGATCGCAGGCACGTATCGCTTGCGTGAGGTTCAACCCGCCAACTTCGTTGATGGTCGCGACACAGTGGGAACCATCGACGGCAGCCCCGTTGGCGAAATCGGCGGCAACGACTACTTCCGCAACATACACGTAAAAGGTGGGCAGGCCGCTGTTAATTTCAACTTCGGCGAGCTGCGATTGGCGTCTTTAAGCGGATTTGTCTATTACGATGCCGACGGAAATCAAGTGCTGGACACGTCGCGCGGGGACCAGCCGATCGCCGGCGTCACCTTGCAGTTGCTCGATTCGAGCGGCCAAGTTGTGGCCACAACAACGACGGATCAGCACGGCGCCTATCAGTTCAACAATCTGTTGCCCGGTACCTACAGCGTTCGACAGATCCAGCCGCAAGACTATTTCACTGCCGGACAAACCGTGGGACGATACGAAAATGGCAACGCGGGTCCCGGCTCAGCCGTGACCACGAATCTGTTGAGCGGTATCGTCATCCACTCCGGACAAAAGTTGGTTCAGTATGACTTCCAGGAAGCGTTGCCAGCAGCAATCGTCGGCCGGGTGTGGGAAGACGGTCCGGCGTTTCAAACTGCCGATGGGAACGTCCCGTCCAACTACCGTGACCAACGTGATGGAGTCTATCAAGCGGGAGTCGATACGCCGTTGGCCGGTGTACGGATGATGTTGTATTTCTTCATCGACCCCAGTAGCGGCGACATTGCGCCGCGCCCAGTGACGTTAGGCGATGTGCTTCCCGGCAATTACGGCCACTTGGGAACAAGCGACCCACAGACTCCGATTTGGGTGCTGACTGATGCCAACGGCGAGTACCGTTTCGAGGGGTTGCCCGCCGGCAATTACATCGTGGTACAGCATCAACCCCAGGGATACACCGACGCCAATGACTATGCGGGTACCACTACCGGCTTCACGTACAATTCCCTCAGTCAAGCCCAATTGGCACCGGCCAGTGTCCTGCAGACATTCAGCGTGGCCCAAGTTATGGATTCGATTGTCAACATCCGTATCAACGCCGGTGGGATTTCGTTGCAGAACAACTTTACGGAAGTTCGCGCCGAGTTGTACCAGCCGCCAGTGGATCCACCCGTAAACCCACCGATCAATCCGTTGACGCCCCCGATCACTCCGCCGCGCGTACCCAATCCGACACCTCCCTCGCCGCCTCTAGCGTTCTACGGGGGTTTAGCCGGTGCACAACCAATTCAAAGTTTTGGAATCGTTCAGCGCTCGGCGCATTTCCGGGTGGCCGGACAGTCCGATCCGCATACCTGGCATCTGAGCGTAATTAACGCCGGCGCTCCGCGCTCCGTCGAAGAAGATCACTCCTCGCGCGCCCAGTGGTTGCAGGCGTCGCACTTGAATCACAATGACTGGAATCGATTCAACATGGAGGAATCACAGTGGTTGTTCGCCAACGTAGTCAATGGCCACGCCAAAGTAATCAATGACACGATCCGCTTCGGTCCCATCGATGCCACGCCATTAGCTGGCGATTTTACGGGCGATGGCAAGTTCGAGATCGCCATCTACAAAGACGGTTACTTTTTGATCGACATCAACGGCAATGGCTCCTGGGACCAGGATGATTTGTTGGTGCAACTCGGTGATGGGCGAGATCAACCAGTTGTCGGCGACTGGGATGGCGATGGTAAGGACGATGTTGGTATCTTTGGTCCGATCTGGGCCGGTGACTGGGAAGCGATTGCTCGAGAACCAGGATTGCCCAATCCAGAGAATGTGGCCTACACCCGGCCGAAGAATGTCCCGCCAGCCGCATTGGAAGGCGCGCACGGCGCGCGCTATCTGAAGCTTTCCGCGCATGGCAAGGAACGTGCCGATTTGATCGACCATGTGTTCGGCATCGAAAATAGTCGAATCGTACCGGTCACGGGCGACTGGAATGGCAACGGCATTCGTTCGATCGGTGCCTTCGAGGGGGGCAGTTGGCGACTGGACGTCAATGGCGACGGATTGTATGACCAACGCGATATCGTCGCGCAATTTGGACGCGCTGGAGACGTGCCCATTGTCGGTGACTTCAACGGCGACGGGATCGATCAAATTGGGATTTATCGCCAAGGCACGTGGATCATTGATTCGAACTACAACTATCAGATCGACAATGACGACGTGAGTTTTGTTTTCGGTTCCGCGAATGAAGTTCCGGTTGTCGGCGACTGGAATGGCGACGGCCGCGCAGGGGTGGGGTTGTTCCGGGCGCGCACAAACTAGCACTGTGCTGCCTTCGGGTAGTTCCATGCAACGATCGTTCCGGATGTCTTGAGAGGCCACGACTCGCCTCTCGGAGCCGAATCACGACGCCAACCTACCGATCCATTAGACGCGCGCTGAAGGGCCAACAACGACCACTTGCGAGGGGCGAAGAACGCGGTCATGAAGCTTGTAACCCGCTCGTAATTCCTGAACAATTTGGTTAGGAGGCGAGTCGGTTGATTCGATCATCTGCACAGCTTGGTGCAAGTTGGGATCGAATGCTTCACCGACGGCTTCAATGCGCACGCAGCCGTACTTTTGCAGCACGTCCTTCATTTGACCGACAACCATGTGGACGCCAGTCAACACATTATCAGACTGTGAGGTACAAGGAGCCGAATCCAATGCGCGTTCCAAGTTATCCAATGTCTCGAGCAGGTCAGTGATTAGTCCCCAATTGGCAAACTTCAATTGCTCATCGGCTTCGCGGCGCGCGCGGCGCCGGAAATTCTCAAGATCGGCCTGATAACGAAGGGCGCGATTCTCGGCGTCTGTCAACTGGCTGCGCAAGGACTCGATCAAGGCTTCTTCCGCCAGCGGTGACAGGGAGGCAGCTGGGGAATCGTCCGGTTCGATCAACGATTCCAAAGCAGCATCCACCGATTGGCTTGGTCGAGGCTCTTGTGTTTCGGCGGGCTCGACGGCGTGTTGATGACCGTTGGGTGAATTGTTGTTGGACATTGTGCTGTATCCTCGTCGCTTTCGTGTGCTCAGGGCCGAAGTCTGTTACTGACCGTTAGTCTCTGCCGGCGCCGACCAACCAAAGTAATCGCGAATGCGTTCCAGGAAATTCTTGCGTTCTGGCAGAACATCCGTCTGTTCCAATTCGGCAATCTTTCGAAACAGTTTCTCTTGTTCGGCAGATACTTTCTTTGGGATCTCGATGTAGGTCTGAATCAACAAGTCGCCGCGCCGCGACGGTTGCCGCGGGTCCGGAAGTCCCCGTCCCGCGAGCTTGAACACCTCGCCCGATTGCGTACCGCGCGGAATGGTAATCGATTCAGGACCGGACAATGTGGGAACATCCAACTCGGTGCCCAATATGGCCTGTGTACAGGTCAATGGGATTTGTACAATCAAGTTGTGTTGGTCCCGATGAAACAAAGGATGTTGTTTGACGCTTATAAAGCAATAACAATCACCCGCGGGGCCGCCGTCGATGCTGGCGTCGCCTTCTCCACTCAATCGCACGCGCATCCCCTCATCCACTCCAGGGGGAATTGTGACGTCGAGACGGGCTTTCTCCGCCGTCATACCGCGCCCGCGGCAATCGGGACAAGGATCGACGATGCGCGCGCCGGCGCCGCGGCATGCCGGACAGGTTGTTTGCACACTCAAAATTCCTGCCGATTGAATTACCTGCCCGCGGCCGCCGCAATGTCCGCATCGCTGTGGTTCACTGCCGGGACGACTGCCGCTGCCACGACAGCCGGAACATAATCGATGGCGGTTGAAGCGAATCTCGCGGGTCGCTCCGTTGGCGACTTCTTCCAATGTGACCGAAACATCAACGCGGACATCATCTCCTTTGCGCGCGCGTCGCCCAGCCTGGCTGCGACTGCCGAAGAAATCTCCGAACAATCCTCCTCCGAACATTTCGCCGAAGGCTGCAAAAATGTCTTCCGCCGAGCTAAAGCCGGCGCCATTGGAATCCACGCCGGCGTGACCAAAACGATCGTAGCGCGCGCGCTTATCCGGATCACTCAGCACCTCGTATGCTTCTGCCGCCTCCTTAAACCGGTGGCTGGCTTGCTCATCGCCCGGATTGCTATCGGGGTGATACTTGACCGCCATCTTGCGATAAGCCTTGGCAATCTCGCGCTCGTCGGCGTCGCGATCGACATGCAGCACTTCGTAGTAATCCCGTTTCGACATGGGGCGTGGAATTCTGTGTTAGCACCCGCGCAGATAAAAAATGGGCCGTCCAACGCATTCCCGCTGGCGGCCCATACGATCGTTCCGTCCTTGTTACTTGGTTCCTATCGCCGTTGGCCAGACTAAGCGATCACGCCTTCGGGCAAACGCTTCTTCTTGTCATCATCAAGCGTCGAAACCATGGCGTCAGTCGTGAGCAGCAGTCCCGCAATGCTGGCCGCGTTGATCAGGGCCGTCCGCACCACCTTGACCGGATCGATAATCCCGGCTTTGAACATATCGACATACTCGCCCGTATTGGCGTCAAAGCCTGTATTCGTCGGCTTGTCATTAACGACATCAACCACCACCGAGCCATCGATTCCGCCGTTGTCCGCAATTTGACGGATCGGGGCCGACAAGGCGCTTAATACAATTTCGACTCCGATCTTCTCATCTCCTTTGGCAGACGAGCGGGCTTTCTCGACAGCCTCGCGGCACCGCAGCAGAGCGACACCACCCCCCGGCAAGATGCCTTCTTCGACCGCCGCGCGCGTCGCATGCAACGCATCTTCGACCCGCGCCTTCTTCTGCTTCATCTCCGTTTCGGTTTCCGCGCCTCCGTTTGGCTGATTTGCTTGCGAATCTGCTCGACCCGCGCTTCGACCTCCTTGCGGCTGCCAGCCCCTTCGACCAACGTCGTGTTGTTTTTGTCGATCGTGGCTTTCTTCACCCGGCCAAGTTGGTTCAACGCGACGTTCTCCAACTGGATTCCCAAGTCTTCGCTAATCAACGTACCGCCAGTGAGGACTGCCATATCACCTAACATGGCCTTGCGGCGATCGCCGAAACCTGGCGCCTTGACCGCACAGACGTTCAACAAGCCGCGCAGCTTATTGACCACCAACAGCGTCAACGCTTCCGCGTCCACATCCTCGGCAATAATCAACAGCGGTTTTCCCGACTGGCTGATTTTTTCCAACAGTGGAACCAGGTCGCGGATGTTGCTGATCTTCTTTTCGTAGAGCAACACGTAAGCATCGCTCAATTCGCAGGTCATCGCTCCCGGATTCGTAATGAAGTACGGAGAGATAAACCCTTTGTCGAATTGCATGCCATCCACGTAATCGACGACGGTCTCCCGCGACTTCCCTTCCTCGACGGTAATCACCCCGTCCTGGCCGACACGGTGCAGCGCGTCCGCCAGCAATTCGCCGATGACCGGGTCGTTGTTTGCGCTAATCGCGCCAACGCTAGCCACCTCTTCCTTTTTGGAGACCTTCTTGGACATGGCAATCAATTGCGCCTCTGCAGCTTGAGCCGCCTTTTCAATCCCGCGGCGGACAGCCATGGGATTGCTGCCCACTACGATGCTGCGCAGCCCCTCGCGGAAAATCGCACGGGCCAACACCGTAGCGGTCGTTGTGCCATCGCCGGCCAGATCGGAAGTCTTTTGCGCGACTTCAACCACGAGCTTGGCGCCCATGTTCTCGAACCGGTCCTCCAGCTCAATCTCTTTGGCAACCGTAACGCCGTCTTTGGTCACCGTCGGCCCGCCAAACGATTTCGAAATGATCACATTTCGCCCGGTCGGCCCCATGGTAATGGCCACCGCATCGGCCAGTTTGTCGATCCCGACCATCATCCGCTTGCGGGCGTGGTCGTCAAAAATCAATTGCTTCGCCACAATGTTTTCCTTTTTGTTAATAAACTAGGTACGGTCCATGCGACGCAGCGCAACTAGACGATCTTTGCCAAGATGTCGGATTCGCGGAGAATCTTGAATTCATCACCTTCAATCTCGATTTCCGTTCCGCCATACTTGCCGAAAATCACTTCATCCCCAACTGAAACCGACAATGAGCCACGTTGGCCATTGTCCAGAAGCTTGCCAGGACCAACCGCCAACACCGTCCCACGCTGCGGCTTTTCCTTGGCATTGTCCGGCAAGACGATCCCGCCAGCGGTCATTTCTTCGGCTTCGCAAGGCTCCACTACCACGCGATCATCCAACGGTCGAATTTTAATTTTGGTCATGTTTTCCCTTTCCAAAGTAAATTGATGCTCGATGTTTGTGATTCGTTATTGATGCCGGGAACTACATCATTCCCATATCACCCATGCCACCCATACCGCCCATGCCACCCATGCCGTGATCGTGGTGGTGGTCGCCACCCTCCTCTTCCGCGGACTTGGGAATGTCGGTCACCAGAGATTCGGTAGTCAGCAACAGCGAGGCAACGCTGGCGGCGTTTTGCAGTGCGGTCTTGACGACCATCGCCGGATCGATGATGCCTTCCGCAACCAGATCGCAATATTCGCCGGTGTCTGCGTTGAAGCCTTCGGTCTTTCCTTTCAGATTGCGAACCCGATTGACGACAACAGCGCCGTCATGGCCCGCATTGTCAGCAATACATCGCAGGGGATACTCGAGCACTTTGCGAACGATGCGCACGCCGGCCTCTTCATCTCCCTCAACCTCGCTGAATTTGGCCAACGCCTTCTCCGCACGAATCAATGCCACGCCGCCGCCCGCCACAATACCGTCGATCAAGGCGGCCGCCGTAGCGCTCTTGGCGTCAACTAACAAGTCCTTGCGCTCTTTCATCTCCGTTTCTGTGGCAGCGCCGACGTTGATTTGCGCTACGCCACCAGCCAGTTTGGCCAATCGCTCTTGCAGCTTCTCGCGGTCGTAATCGCTGTCCGTATTCTCGATTTCCAATCGGATTTGAGAAACGCGCGCGTCGATCTCATCCTTCTTTCCGGCGCCTCCGATAATCACCGTTTCCTCGGAAGAAATGCGCACTTTCTTGGCTCGGCCCAGGTCCGTCAGTTTGACATTTTCCAGGTCGATGCCACGATCCTTGAAGATCGGACTCGCCCCGGTCAGAATGGCGATGTCGCCCAAGATCGCCTTGCGGCGGTCGCCGTAGCCCGGCGCCTTGACCGCGGCCACTTGCAGAATGCCGCGCATCTTGTTGACCACCAGAGTCGCCAGCGCTTCGCCTTCGACATCTTCGGCAATGATCAACAGTTGCTTCTTCGCCTTGCTGATCGCTTCCAACAGAGGAATTAACGACTTGTTGGAGGAAATCTTGTCCTCAAACACCAGGACATGGCAGTTTTCCATCTCCACCGTGACGTCTTCTTGATTCGTTACAAAGTGGGGCGAGAGGAAGCCGCGATCAAACTGCATACCCTCGACAACCTCTACGGTCGTCTCGCTACCGCGACCCTCTTCGATCGTAATCACACCGTCCTTGCCAACCTTCAAAAACGCATCTGCCAGCACGCTGCCGATGGAGGGATCGTTGTTGCCGGCAATGGTGGCCACTTGTTGGATCTCGCGGCGGCTCTTAGGATCGATCGCCTTGGCTTGCTGTGTGATTTCATCGCAGACGATTTTGACAGCTTTGGCAATGCCGCGGGATAATGCCATGGGGTCGTACCCGGACGCGATCATTTTCAATCCTTCGCGGAAAATCGCTTCCGCCAAAACCGTGGCCGTTGTGGTGCCGTCACCGGCGACATCGTTCGTCTTGCTGGCCGCCTCCTTCACCAACTGAACACCCAAATTCTCGTAGGGGTCATCCAACTCAATGTCTTCTGCGACCGTTACCCCGTCTTTCGTTACCTTGGGTGAGCCCCACCCCTTATCTAAAATCGCATTGCGGCCACGAGGGCCAAGTGTGCTGCGGACGGCGCGGGCCAGTTTCGTTACTCCGGCCAACAAAGGCTTTCTTGCCTCGTCATCGAACACCATTTGTTTCGCCACGGGATTCCTCCGTTAAAATTGGGCTAATTGCCAACCTACTGCAAAAAAGTCAACGATTGACGCCCTCCCTCGCGTTTTTCCAACCAAAGAGGGTGACAAATCGACATGATCGTTGCGCGTTAGGCGTCACCAAACGCAATCGGTATGCCAAAACGGCTCCCCGCAGGTCAGAAAATCAGATTCTGGTGGACATCGGGCCGAAAACCGTTGGTAAACACGTCGTTGGGTGGAAAAATGGCGGGTCCCCACGGGAAACGGAACAAAGAACGAAACCGTGTTGCTCCCCGCCAAACGCCGGAATGCCAATTAGGCAGTTTCGGCCCCGGAACGGCGGGCTTATTCGACTTCTACGAGACGGACGGAAGAAGCCTCCGCACCTGGCGATGGAGCGCTGATTCGCTGCCGTTTGCCCCACCGATCCCGGCGTCCAAACTCAATAAACCGGAACACCATGTCCCGATCAATTACTGGGCTGGAGCAGCCGGGAAGCATCGCCAACAGGTTCGAGCGATCAAATTGTGGGGATGATTGTTCGTAACCGTGATAGGCCTGGGCCATGCGAAATACCAAATCAGCGAAATCAGATGTCGCCCGCCGCTCTGCCTGTTTTCCCCCATAAACCACGCCTTCACTGTTGTAGTAATCACAACAATAACTCACGACCTGGCGGATTGTGGTCGGCTGGCTGGCTGTTACATGAAAAACTTTGTCCCGCGCGGCTGGGTTGGCCAATAATTGAACGATGGTCTGAGCCACCCAGTCCACGTTAACCACGTCATGGGGTTCGTCGCCATCGATCGGCAAGACAATGTCCGTCAAGTATTTTCCCCGCTGATTGCGCGGCTGTTGGGGAATCAACAAATCGAAGAGCTTCAGGTACCACATCATGCCGTGATATGAACACGTCGCGCCATTATGGGAATCGCCCGTGATGATCGACGGCCGATAAATGGTTCGATGCGCGATCTGATCGCAGGATTGAACCATCTGCTCGGCTTCACATTTGCTGGCTTCATACGGATTGCGAAAAGTCTGCCCTACGGCGAGCTCGGCTTCTCGGATCACACCTTCGCGTACGCCACAGACATAAGCGGTCGATACGTATTGTAAATCGTGGATTCCCTGTTCCGCACAAAAACTTAACACGCGTTCGGTGCCTGAGAGATTCGTCGTCCACGGCTCGCGATCGCGCTCCGCCGGTGCAAAATGAACGGAGGCCGCATTATGCAAAACGGTACGGCAATTCCTTCGTACCCATTCCCGCGCACTCGTGGACAACCCTAGATTCGGAGCCGTGATATTACCGGTTAATACCGTTACGGCCTGCTCGTGCGGGATCGCTCCCTGCCAATCACGGAAGATTTGGCGGACCCGCCCCATAGCCGAGCCGCGTCCATCGGCACGAACGAGGACGGCGACGCGATAGCCACGACGCACTAAATCACGCAATAGATACTGACCGAGAAATCCTGTAGCTCCCGTCAAGAGGATTTGTGAGTTTTGGCCGTGCAACCGACCCGGCGTGGAACTGCTGGACGCCCAGGCGCGACGATTCTCATCTACAGCCGGAGCGGCGGAAAGCGTTGCGGCGCTTCGTTCCATCGTCATTACAAATAGGCTCGCTGAGATGCGTCAACACAATGAAGTCTTCTCTACCGGCGGTCCGGCAGCGATATCGCATGGTCCTTGATTACGGATCCTAGGTCCAGTCCCAGTGTAGTTCACGAACAGCCTTCACTCAACGCTAATAATAAGCAAATTCGCATTTGGCGGACCTTTTAGCCCCGGCAAATCGAGCAAAATGCGAATGAAGCAACGCAATTGGTGAGCTCTGGAAAGCGGCGCCCAACCTTCGAGGAGTTGGCAGCCCATTATGAGCGCCCCATTCACCCCATGCGCTATGCGGAAACTACGGTGGTATCGAGTCACGACACTCCGCCGTAGCAACCCCTATCATGCGGTCGCACAATGGGAGGCCTTTTTCCTGTTTTCACGCTTCACTCCCTGTATGAAGGTTTTCCGAAGCGGGCGTTTATCGACAGGTGGCACGGGCTCGAAAGCCCGTCCTACGCAGCGGAGCGGACCGAAATAAACCTCAACACGAAATCTGAGCGATTGCTTGCTCTGTTTCGGCTGCTAATGCCTTCACCTGTTAGCCCGCATTTCTCACAGGCCAGTACCGGTCATAACACTGTGTTTTTGCAACCCGAAACGTAAGTGAGGGAATTGCTGAGTTATCCCTCACTAACGTTTCGGGTTGTGAGAAATGCGGGTTAGCAACCCCAGCTGACCACCGCGACCTGGGACTCTTCGATTCAAACAAGCAACACCAGCCCGTTCGCCCCCAAAACCAAATCGACGCCGCGGTGGTATTGGGGCGAGCCCGGAGAATGATCCCAACCCCAAATGATGAGCGTGGGCTTACTGTTCGCTCGCTCGCCAATAATCTGAGCGAAATGTCCAGTTTCCGTCGTGACGGAAACATGAACGCTCCGTTCTCGACCTAAGTGCTGAACGGCCGACGTCAAACCGGCCAAGTCCTGCATGAATCTCTGCAAGATACAATCGGGATCGAACGCAGCTCGATCCTTTTCTTCCAAATGCAAATAGTGTTTTGCCTCTTGGATAACCGCCATATCGGCAACCGCTTGCAGCTCCACATGCCCACCAGCGGCGATTAAGGAGAATGCCCAGCCCGCCGCCACATCGACGCCGCGATCGTGAATGGCTGCCGGGACTATAATATGCGTAAACGCTTTTTCAATTTGTTGCGGGTCCATGGGCCGGCGGACACACAACAAGGGAACCGGCGACTCCGCCACCAACATATCGACGACTGAGCCCAAGCTTTCGGCTTTCAAGTCTCCCGCATCGCGTCCAAAGGGCGTGGGAATGATCAACAAACCAGCCGTGGAAGCCTGCGGATGGCCCAGTATCTCGGGTGCCGTCGTGGCGTTGGCAATCTCGATCACCTGCGCGCCGTGGATTTCCGCCACGCGTTGGGCTACGGCGCGGACGGTCGTTTCCTGGTCGGAACCATCCGCAATGGCAATTACCCGGGAGATGCGCGGAACATCCAATTCCACCTGCGTCGCATGCGCAGCGGCTTCAAACAAACCAATGTCCTCTACAAAATTCGACGTATTCTCGAAGGGCTCAAATCGCATGGATGCCTGCCAATTAAATTGTCGTTTTCCGGCGCCGACCGCACTCACGCAATCGATTCGCCGACCTCTATTTCGGGAACCAATCAAACACGCTGAATACCACCAGATAACCTAGAACCAAGATCGCCTGCAACAACATCAGGACGCCGCCAACGCGCAAAAACTCACCCCAACCGACCTTGATGCCCCGCTCCTTTTCCAACGCATTCAATGCAATCACCGAACTAACGCTGCCGATGGGAGTCGAGTTGCCTCCTAAATTGGCCGACAAGATCAACCCCCACCATAACGGACCTGCCGCAAATTGCGAACCCATTTCTCGAACGATCGGAATCAAAGTAGCCGCGACGGGAATATTGTCCACAATTCCAGAGGCCAAAAGCACAAACGCCGACAGGATCAACAATGTCCACAAGGGACTGCCACCCGACAAATCAATCAACCATTGCGCCAATTTGGCCAACAACCCGGTTTCCGTTACGGAACCGATGATGACAAACAAACCGACGAAAAAGAGAATCATCGACCAATTCACTTTCTTGATGGCTTCATCAGGGTGGATCCCCGATAGCAAGAGGGCCGCCGTTGCCCCGCAAAATGCGATAAAATCCAAGCCGACGCCCAATGTCTTGGCCAACGCGAAACCGATCACCGTGGCGCCCAAAATAATGGCGCTGCGATAGAACAAGCGCACATCTTTGACCAACGCCCATTCGTCGAACTGTGAAACCCGGTGGCGCCGCTGCTCAGGCGAGTCCGGCGAAACCAAATCACCCCGATAAAATCGCCGCACAAACTCGTAGGTCACCCAAGCCGAAATCAAGGCCATCGGGGTCGTGACGCGAAAAAAGTCCAAATAGGCCAAGTCGCCAGCGGTCCCCAACATCAAGGTGCAAATCCCAGAAGCTAAAGTCATCAATGCGCCCGAATTGGCCGTCAGCGCAATGGCAATCACATACGGTTTCGGTGACAAATGCAATTCTTTGGTCACCACCAACGCCAACGAGACCATGATCATGGTCCCCGGAGCGATCGTCAAGAAAGTGACGAATAACATCGTTGCCAACATCATGAGCAACAACAGCCGCCCTGGATCACCCCCCGTCCTCTTGACGATTTTGACGGCCAAAAAATGGAACAATCCCGACCGACTGGCAATTTCCACCAACACGGACGTTCCAATGATTACCCCCACGACTCCCAGATCGTGGCCGATGATATCGTGCACGGCTCGATCATAGGCCGAATGCCCATCGGCGCTTTGAAACACGCCAAACCACATGGCAGCGATCACGGCGGCAATGGCGCCGCACATGGCTGCCAAACTCTTGTGCAACCAATCGAACGCGATTACGACATAAGTGATGACCATGATCGCGCCCAGCACGATCATCGGCGCCAAGGGTTTGACTGTCGGTTCAACGGGGTCGGCGGCGGCAAGCAAATAGTCCATGTTCATCTTCTAGCAAACACTGGGGATTAACGTTTGTTGCGCGCCTCTCCGAGGCGAGACACGGCCCTTTGGAGACACGATGACTGCTTCCCAGGCAACCGCCGCGCCTCGAAGAGGCGACCTACCGTGTCGGCAACATCGTATTGATGTCAGAACAACGGACTAAACATTGAAAATTGAGGAGCTCTCGTCAACCCCACTTGCGGGCACAACTACGAAACTGTTTCCGACTGTCGCCAGCGGTGGAACGAATCAACTTGGGTTACTGATGGACGAGTCGTCGAGTGTTTCACGCAACGCCCTTCGCAAATATTGAATACTTTGCGCAGCAATCGGCTCTGGACCCGGCGAGAAATCGAATACTTCGACACTCAACCAACCCCGATAATGGATGTCCCTCAGCGCCGGCAGAATCTCTCGATAATCGACGTTCCCCATACCCGGCCCCAACAAATTCGGGTCGTTAGCATGAAAATGGACGAGCGCATCTCGACTGCGCCAAATTATGTCGCGAAAAGAGTGCGACTCGCTGCTCATCGCCTTGACATCCAGATGCAACCGGCAGTACGGCGATCCGATGCGATGCATTATGTCGAGCACCTCGTCGGCCGTATTGAGGAAATTGGTTTCTTGCGGCCCCAACGGTTCCAACGCCAGAACCACATTCGCGGATTCCAATGTCGGCAAACACTGTTCAATCACTTCCGCGGCAAAATGCGTCGCATCCGGCCGAGAAATACCGTCGAGCACACGTCGCTGCGCCGGTGAGCCAAAGACCAGCACAGCGCCCCCCAAATCGGCGCACAACCTCGCCAAGCCAACCAGATAATCTCTGGTCCTTCCCCGTTGTTCCCGGTCGGCGCTTGTCAAATGCAATCCGGACGTTTTCGCCAACAGCCAATGCAAACCGATAATTGCCAAACCGTGTTTCTCAGCGCTGCGCCGCAATGCGCGCCGCGCCTCAGCAGAAATCTCCAGCGGTTGCGCGCCTAACGTGAAAGGAGCGATTTCAATACCGTGATAACCGAGTTCAGCGACGTAGGCGCATGTTCGATCCCACGACCAACCCTCGAACAACTCATTGCAGATCCCCAGTCGCATGGCTATCGACTCATCCTTGCATCTGTTCGGCGATGAGGAACGCAATCTCCATGGCTTGATCATAGTTCAAGCGGGGATCGACGGCGCTTTTGTAGGCGCGGGGTAGATCGGGCTCATCCACAGGCGCTGAGCCACCCAAACATTCGGTGACGTTGTCTCCTGTCATCTCCAAATGGACGCCACCCAACGAAGACCCCAACTGGCGATGGATAGAGAACGCGGCCACCAACTCGGAAACAATATCGTCAAACCGGCGCGTTTTGACACCGCCCGCGGTCGTGAACGTATTCCCGTGCATCGGATCACAACTCCATACCACGGGCGCGCCGCTGCGTCGGACGGCTTCGATCAATGGCGGCAAGGAATGCTCGATTCGACCGGCGCCCATCCGGTGAATCAATGTCAACCGGCCGACGCGCTGGCGCGCCCCTAGCCGTTCGATCAATTCCAGTAAGTGATCGGCGTCCATTTCCGGGCCCATTTTCAATCCCAACGGGTTGGCCAGTCCGCGAAAATACTCGACGTGCGCGCCCTCGGATTGCGCCGTGCGATACCCGATCCACGGAAAATGAGTCCCCAAGTTGTACCAGCCGGCGCGGCGCGGCACGCGCCGAGTTTGCGCTTGCTCGTACGGCAAGTGCAGCCCTTCATGCGACGTAAATATCTCGACGCCGTAACTCTCGCGAATTGACGTCCCCAAGACGGCCTCCATAAACCGTAACGATTGTGTAATCGAGCGGACCATCGCATGGTACTGCCGTGTCCGCAGGGAATCCGTGGGAAAGTCCAATTCCCAGTTCTCAGGATGATGCAGATCGGCAAAGCCGCCCCCAATCAGACTGCGGATGAAGTTCAAGGTCAATGCCGAGCGTTCATACCCACGCAACATCAACTCGGGATCCGCTCGCCGTTCCTCAGCCGAAAATCCGCTGCGATTGATGATATCGCCGCGATAAACCGGCAAAGTAACGCCAGCCCGCGTTTCGAAATCCGTCGAACGCGGTTTCGCATATTGTCCAGCCACTCGACCGACACGCACCACCTTGCGCATCGAGCCATAAATGAGCACGAAACTCATCTGAATCAGGACTTTCAAATTCCGTACGATGGCGTCCGTCTCGCATTCGTCCAAGCGCTCCGTGCAATCTCCGGCGTGTAATAAAAAGGCCTCACCGCGAGACACCGATTCCAACGACTGGCTGAGACGCTCGACTTCCCAACTTGTTACCAGTGGCGGCAAACGGGCCAAACGAGCTAGTGCGTCACTTAGTCGCTGTTGATCCTCATACACCGGCTGCTGCAGTGCCAACTTGCTTTGCCAAGAACTGGGGCTCCAATCGCTGAGCGTCATTTGCACCTTTTCCTTTACACCGACTCGGGCATTTCGGCTAACGTCGCTTCCAATATTGCTATCGGCGATACTTGCTGCACCCGGTCGATCCAATTCGGGGCCACAAACAGCCGAAATTGCTTGACGAACTCGTCGAATTGACGCTGGGCCAACGCCGCCACGACAGGAGATACGTCGCGCAATGAATGATACTGTCCCCGACGACTATCCCAGACGTCAACGGCAAATTGAACTTCCAACCCGACCGGCGGAGAATCGACCAACAAATCAAAGGCACCGAAAGTATTTCCCACTATTGCGCGCAGTCGCGCCGTTAACCGTTTTGACAATTCCACCGCCCAGGCGTAGGGTCGCCGAGCCAGGCGAGCGTACAACTGCGGATTGTCGAAACTGCTCAATTGTATCCAGCGTTTGTACAACCGGCGTCGCGGACCAAATAGCCCTTCCACCAACGGCTGACACTCGGAATGCTCCGCCGCAGCACGCAGCGCCTGTTCCCATTCGCGATCAACCAGGGACCATAACCGGGTTGGCGGCGTTTCGGAAAATAATGCGTAAAATGCGCGCTGTAACATCGCCGTGGCGGCACGGACGGTATGATGCCAATAGACTTCGTTGAACATGACGTACCGCGCGAACACCAACAATTCGGCGGCCGTCCGACCTTTGGATGTAATGGCAACCCGGTCGCCAGCGCCGTTCAAGCACAGCGAACTAATCAACCGGTTGACGTCAAAATGGCGACCGTAGGGGACACCCGCATGAAGACTGTCGCGATAGAGATAGTCGATCTTGTCGATATCAAGCGGACCTGACAGCAAGGACGACGCCAATTGAAAGCCTCGATCATCGCATCGACCTGAGATTACCGCCGCGACATCGTCTGGACCAACGTGCCAATCGTTGGCCAAACATTCGGCCAACTCCCCAGTTTGCATGGCTGCTGCCGCCAGTGTTTCATGCGAGGGAACCTGGGGCAATGCCAGGTCCTCAATCGGATGGCAATACGGCCAATGGCCGATGTCGTGCAGCAAGGCTGCAACGATGAATGCTTCGGCCGATTTGAGGGACATGACCTGTTCGAAGCGAGAGTCGGACTTCAGACGCTTCAACACCAGCACCGCATTGCGATAGACTCCCAGCGAATGCTCAAACCGCGAATGCGTTGCACCGGGATAGACCAATGCCACCAATCCGAGTTGTCGGATCTCCGCCAATCGCCGGAAAGGTTGGCTATCGATCAAACGGAGAACTCGCTGGGTAACTGGGACATCCAATTGGTCGGGCAAGCGAATGAGTTGGTCTGGGCCGTCCAAGGCGCGCAATTCAGGCAATTCGGCGATGGATTTCATAGCAAGTCACTTGCGGGCGAACTGCGATCGCGCATCGGGTCAACATTTCTGGCCGGCGCTACAATCCAACGCCGACAATCCAACCGACACTCATTGCGCCACAGGAATACGCCAGCGGTTGGCCCGCCTCAAGCATGCCCGGTAAAAACTCCACTCCAGCCACCCAGCGCAAGACGAGGCAACTCCCGAAGTACAATCCAAAATGCAACGCGCCGGGTATGACATCCAATTCCCAGCACATCATGCCGACAATCGTCCCGACAATCATCATCACTACAGCCGCCGTAATCCAACTGGTGAGCGACCAGCCGTCGAAGGTGTAATGGGCCAATGGGAAAATGGCCCAGCTTGCTGCATATCCGACCGCGCAGATCGCCGCCCGCAACCAGAACTCGCGCCCGGTAAACTGGCCCAGTTCTTGATCGCGCAAAAATCCGTATCCGGCCACAACCAGGGGAATCGCGGCCACGACCGCTCCCAGCGCCATCCACCAGATTGAGATGGCCGATTTGTCAGCGGCCATAAAGCGGACCGCCAAGGCTAACGCCAATAAACCGACGATCACTGCGATGATGAGGGTTATCAATAGCGGCGTCAACTCGTTCTCCCGCCGCTTGATCGGTTTGAGCACCGGACGGCCTTGGCTATCGCGCGGCCCAGCGTCCTCCGGTGCATGGATGACGACCTCTTCATTCTTGTCAGGAATTGTGATGATCGTCTTGCACTTAGGACATGGCCCGTCACGCCCCGCGAACTTGTCGCTGACGGAAAAACGTGCAAAACAGCCGGGACAGGTGATGTGGATCGCCATCGCTCAGGATAAGTCCAACAATTGCTGTTCGCTTAACAACTTGAATCCGCGCGTCGTCAGTGTTTCTTGCGCCTGGTCGATATTGTCCACCATCAACGCCACGGCAATGCGATCCGAGGCCCGAATCATCAGGGGATACGTTTGCACCAAATTGACTTCCGCTTGCAACAACGCGCTGCATACCTGGAGCAACGGTTGCGGGTCGTCGGGTAACTCCAAGGCAATCAGATCGCTTTCGATCATAGCCAATCCGGCCCGCTCCAAGACTTCCCGGCCTTGTTCGGGAAGTGTTAAGACAAAGCGAACAATACTGCATTCCGTGGAATCCAGGATATTCAAGGCAACGATGCGGACGTCGCTGCCGCGAAAGCGTCGCAAGACTTCCAACAGTTGACCCACACGGTTCTCCAAAAACACCGTGAACTGCCGGATGGTTGGGTAATCCCGGCCGCGCGCCGTGGGGACGGATACATTCGAACCGGCATCTTCGCCTAGACTCATGGACTTCTCTCTATTGAGCGCACATTCAGTGTCAGGTACATTCCTCGCGATAGGGACGTGGCCCTGCAATCCGTTGATCGGCCTGACGGCGCATTGGCGCTCGATCCAAATAACGGTTTGTTTTCGCCCCCAGTTTAACCGTTTTTTTCGACGTTGGGGATTGGGCGCCACGCAGCTGGGCAGTTTTTAGGCAGCGCGTTCGAGGCACAGATGGTGTTCTCCGGGATTGACGGCGAGTTTCCCCTGAAGGTGTTCGAGATGAAGCTGCGCGTCCGGTACCAGGAGACGGACGCCCAAGGTCGATTGCATCACGCCAACTATATCAACTATTTCGAAGTCGGCCGCGTGGAAATGCTGCGGGCAGCGGGGATCAACTACCGCGATTTGGAAGACAGCGGCGTGATGTTGGTGGTAACCGAGGTCGCGTGTCGTTACCTCCGTCCGGCTCGTTACGACGACTTGATCTCAATCACCACCACGTTGGAATGGGCGCGCGGGACACGCATCCGACACCTTTACCATGTTCGCCGCGATGAAGAGTTATTGGCCGAAGGCCATACCGTGGTGGCGGCCGTCAGTCCCACCGGAAAAATCCTGCGACTGCCACCCTGGCTGCGTTACGAACCACCGACGCCGCTCAGCGATGCATTGTAATGTGTTCCCGGCGGCGGGCTGTTAACGCTTTACTTGTTGACGCCTTCGTTATCCTGCTTCTCGGCGACCAACACGGGGGCTGTCCCGGCGAGAAACTCCTCGATCTCTGGCGTCGTTTGCGCGCCGATCAGATATCGCCGCGACCACTTGTCCTCATGCTTCTCAAACAAAATAAACTGAGGAATTCCGCGCTCGCCAATCAGATTCTGCGCCAATGCCGGCTCCTGATCGTAATCGATCGTGGCGAAATGGAAGCGGCTGAACGCTCCCTTCAATTTCAGTTCCGGTAACGCTTTGGCCTTGAGGATTTGACACGGACCACACCACTGCGCGGTGACCAAGACCAACAACGGCTTGTCGCCTTCTTTTGCCCGATAAAACGCCGTCTTGTAGTCAAGCGACTCGTCCTTGACTTCTTGGCCCCAAGCCGGCGCCAAAGTCAATGCCATCATCGCCGCCAAAATCCATCTCATTTGCGAAGCTCCTTCGTTCGGCGATCCCTGCTGAACTGTTGGCCGCTCGTCATGTTTCGTAGCGGCTCCAAGCGCTCGCGATCCGTGTCAAAAGATGCGAGGGTAACTCTACATATCGGCCAATCACCAAAGCCAAACTGTGACCAAAATTCGCGGCTGATGATTATGCGCGCGGAAAGAATTACACCAGCGAGCAAACGCCCAAACTATGCCAAATGACCATCGCAACACGAGCGACTCTGTTCGATCATCACAGCCCGCATGAGTGGCAAATGCGGTACAATCGATACAGTTTATCGACGTGGATTTTATGGTCGCGATTGAAAGGAAACATTCTATGTCCGGAAGCGTTTGGCTTCGCCTCTTGCTAGTCTTCTGTCTGTCCACCTGGATTGGTCCCGCCTCCTGGAGCCAGTCGCTGCCAGAAGCAACAGCCCAAGAAGCGGGGCTCTCGGCCGAGACGCTTCAACAGATCGACCTGGTGTTCGATCAAGCTGTCGAGCGCAAGCAAATTGCAGGCGTCGTGGCCCTGGTCGCCCGCGACGGAAAGATCGGCTATCTCCGCGCCAAAGGTTACCAAGATGTCGAAACTGGCACGCTGATGACCACCGACTCGCTCTTCCGCATCGCCTCGATGACCAAATCGGTGACTAGCGTCGCCGTGATGATATTGGTCGATGACGGTCGGCTGAAAGTTACCGATCCGGTATCGGACTACCTTCCTGAGTTCAAAAGTCCGCAAGTATTGGCGGCCGGCTCCAATGGCCAATCCAATCTTGTCCCCGCCGATCGGGAAATTACTATTCACGACCTGCTGACGCATACCGCGGGGTTAACATATCGGTTCATGGCGCAAGAACCCATTGTGAATTTCTATCGCCAAGCCGACATTTGCGACGGGTTGACGCGGCCCAACTTCACATTGGCAGAGAACATGCGCCATCTGGCGGCCTTACCATTAGTTCATCAGCCGGGTAGCGCTTTCCAATATGGTCTGTCCACCGACGTTCTCGGCAGACTGGTCGAAGTGGTCTCCGGCCAGGATCTAGAGACCTTTATGCGCAAGCGAATCTTTGAACCGCTGCAAATGAACGATACGCATTTCGATCTGCCTGGCGACAAGATCGATCGCCTGGCTTCCGTTTACGAGCCCGGACCGGATAAGCTGATTCGCCGGATCGGCGAGGAGCCGGTGCAGAAGGGAGAGCTGATTTACTGCGTGACCGCTCCCTACGAGGGACAACGCGGCTATTGTTCCGGTGGCGCGGGGTTGACATCAAGCGCCACTGATTTTGCGCGCTTTCTCCAAATGCTCCTCAACGGCGGTCAACTGAATCATGTTCGCGTTCTGAAACCAGAGACTGTCCGAGCGATAACGAGCAATCAAATTGGCGACATCAACTTTTTGCTCCCGACAGGGCGTTTTGGATATGGTTTTGGTATTTCGGGTGGTGGGGACTGGGACCAGGCAACTGCCGCTGGATCATATGGTTGGGGCGGTTTTTATTACACGGGCTTCTGGGTCGATCCGGAGAAGAAGCTAGTCGGCGTATTCATGACGCAGCTTTGTCCATCGGACCACATGACCCTCTACCAGGATTTTATGCGATTGGCAAACGAGGCTACGAAATAGATGGCTTAGCGTCCCCCCAATCGGCGTCAATGTGGTCTGCTTTAGAGTTCCACTACGACGAAACACTTGATGGCGGCGACAATGAGTGCCAACCAATAATCGTGAATGGCTATCCGCTACATTGGATCGCCGACGGTAACCCGCCCTAGCCGAATGGTGTTGGTAGATCACTGGCATCATCCACCTGCTGGCTCAGGCATATGACGTAACCATCCGGATCAGTAATCTCAAACTCGGCCAGACCGTAGGGCATCTGCTCCAACCGCCGGGTCACGATGCCCTGTCTGCTGAATGCCGCGTGCAACTCCTGAAATCGCGCGCCAGCGCGGCGCAGATATACGTCCCAATCATATCGCACGAGTTTCGGGCGCACCGGCGGAGTTCCTCGACGAAGCATCAACTCCGCCGACCCTTGTCGGAGGATGGCAAACTCGTAGGGTGGCCTCACCGGGAATGGGTCGCCCACCAAGGCGAGCGTATCACGATACCACTCCATCGAGCGCGCGACATCGACCACTCGCAAGACCGGAACTAGAAGTTGAATTGCCATTGGATTCGATTATTTGTATTGCGAATGTGTGGTGCCGGATCTTGTGTTCAACGAAAGTAGCGGTCGGCACGGTGGGAATCGACGTCGAATCCCATCCTCCGTCTGAATCCTATGTTGATCTCACCCACCTGAGGCGGAAATGCATTCAGGCCAAAAGTAAATCGCGTCTCGACGTCGGCGCCGATCAACGGCCGATTGCCGCGAACCGGCCAGTATCCCGTAATCCAATCGCCTACGGATAAGCCGCTGGACGCCGCCGGACCACCCGGATCAATTGCCTCCGCGACACCAAACACGTCGCCATCGATCCGAACGCCGACATAGGACCGTTCGGTCGAAATCCGCTTAGTGCGAGTGATTCCTGCCCGCGCCAAATCCTCGGCAAACTCGGGAAGCGCGGGCCATTCCACATACGCATCCCAGTAGCTCTCCAAAACCTGTTCGCGCAACCAACGCCTCAAGTCATCCTTGGTGTAGCCCGTCGCCCCCGACTCGATCAAGTCGGCGATCAACGCCGACAAACCGCGCTTCCCCTGTTTACGAAGTTCCATGTCCAAACCAAAGGCCAAAATCGCCCCGCCACTGTACGCCAACGTTTCATTGGAACCGTCCCAATCGCGCCAAGATACCCGCGGGTCCGCAAACCAGACGTTCCCGTAGGCCTCCCTCTGGCGGGCGGCATCGTTGATATCCGACAAACGCTGGGCAAACCACTCGCGATCGATCTCGCCCAGGCTTGCCAATTGCCACAGCGCCAGATAATCCGTGAATCCCTCCTGAAACCAAGTTAACGACTCGTCGCTAGCCGCAATAAATCCGCCTAGCCATTCGTGAAATAACTCATGGGCAATCAACTGTTTGTAAATCGGGTCCAGTGCCGCTTCGTGCCAGGGTTGCAACAGCAAACCGTGATCGGTTTTCTGACCTCCACCCGTGTCGGTGATAAATAGTCTCAGCGGTCGATCGAATTTTCGGGACAGGGCTTCTCCGTAGGCGGGGGCCAGCCGTTTTACCAGATCGAGGACTGATTGCGTCACATCGACTCCCGACGAGTATTGATACACTTCATACGTGATCTCATCGACTTTCTCGCGCGCCACAAACTTCGCATCGCCAAAAAACATCGGTGTCTTGCCGATGTCGTGTGGCAAG
This sequence comes from Planctomycetota bacterium, assembly GCA_014584305.1. Taxonomy (GTDB): domain Bacteria; phylum Planctomycetota; class Planctomycetia; order Pirellulales; family Pirellulaceae; genus BJ22. The sequence continues at coordinate 24,911 of JACTND010000111.1, forward strand.
GTCACCACGTGTGCCGATTCGGAGTAGCCGTGCCAGCCCGAGGCGACGCTCGTTGTGCCGGGCGCCGAAAGGCGAACTTCTCGCAGCGCCGGAACGGGTTGGCCATTGACTCGTAAGGTCATCAACGTATTGTTGGTAAACACCACCGCGTAGGACGACTCTGTGCCGTCGGCTCCGCGATCTGACTTGGTCCAGGGCAACAAGCCATGTCGTTGGCGAATTGGGGAGTCGGCGTCCACTAACGGAATACGGTAGGTCAACAACACTTTCCCGCCCCAATCGCCGGGCGTTTGCACGCGCCGTACTCGAGGGAACTCCGGATCGCGTTCTACAGGTGGATTACCGCGCAGTTGGCGCAAATAAAACGAATCCACGTCCGTCCATTCTCCCCAATCCGCCAGCTCAAAGGCCACGTCGCGGCAATTGAAGTCTAGCCTAGCAACCGCGACTTCCATCCGGAGTTCTTGCCGCATCAGATCCCACTCGATTTGATATGCGAGGCGCGTCTCCGCCGCCACGGCAACTTGCCTTGCCGCTGCGCCGTTCGAACAAAAGGAGATTAACCAGGCGACGACAACGGCACACCACGCATTTGATATATGCCGAGCGTTTCTGTCACGAGCGGCACATCCGTCGTTGGCAACAACTACTCCGAGTGGCATTGACTTTAACATGTCGAGTATTCTCCATGACCGGCAACGGCACGACAAGCACAACGCCACTTGGCAGACATAGGGCAGACCGTATGGTTCCCATCCCCAGCGGCAACGGCTGCATGATATTCGTGGAGAAATACCGATACCCCAGCATAAACTTCTTTGCTAGGCAGGTTCGATCGCCTCGCCCGAGGCGATTAGCGGCGACTCAAACTCGAAAATGGCAGGTTCATAACGAGGGGGAACCCACTGACAACCAAACAAGCAGACGATCCTGGTTCATGGACCGGCGCGGCCGCTCCTAAGGCCGTACGCCCTGATCATATTGCATCGCGCACGCCACATTCCCTTCGGTGTCTTCGAATTGAATGAGCTTGCCCACACGCTCGATAGCGAACGGCTGCATGGTGAGCTTGCCGCCGGCTTGCGCAATCGCGTCTGCGATCGCTTGAACGTCCTCGACAGCAATCGTGCATTCGTAGCCACCCACGCCCTTTTCGTGGGCGGGGTGTTGGCGTTTTTGCAACGCCCCGCCAATTGCACCGGGGCTGGTGTGGATGCGCCAAAAATCTGGTGGGCCCCACGGCTCGAATCGCCAGCCAAATACCGATTCGTAAAAGGCTTTGGCCCGCTGGCAATCGTCGGCTGAGATGGCAAAATGGGCGATATCGTTTGGCATAATGTCTTCCCTTTCGTTCGGTGGAGTTTCCATGTGCGAAGGTGAATTATAATGCTCAGACATGTGTCGCACTAACGCTATCTCGTCATTTTATGTCGAAAACCCGCCATTCCTCCCTGTCCAGCGCGCCCCTGCCAACGATTAGATCGTTGGCCTTGCGACTTCCAGCGCGACATCGAATCGACAACCATGCACACGGTTGGGCCCAGGTCATTTATGCGGCCCGTGGTGTCATGTCGGTCGAAGCGACCATGAAACAGTGGATTGTCCCTCCGCATCGCGGTCTTTGGGTCCCGGCCGATGTCGGGCACGCTATCGAGACCGTTGGAGAAGTCTGGATGCGAACTATTTATTTACGGCCCGATCTGGTGACGACCTTGCCGCCGGTTATTCGCGTGATGGATATGTCCCCCTTGTTGCGCGAATTGATCTTGGAAACCGTTCGCTTGGGACTGCTGGACGAGATGAACGAGTTGCATTGCCACCTGGCATCAGTACTGGTCGCACAATTGGCGTCTGCACCGGAGTTTTTGTTTGATCTGCCATTGCCGCGTGATCCTCGCGCACGACGAGTGGCCGACCAGGTACGCCGTGACCTCGGCCAGAACGCAAAACTCGGCGTGTTAGCTCAAGGTGCCGGCGCCAGTGCACGCACAATCGAACGGTTGTTCCAGATGGAGACGGGGATTTCGTTCGGTCGATGGCGGCAACAAGCGCGCTTGCAACACGCAGTGTGTCGTCTCGCCGAGGGGGGGGACGTGACCTCCATTGCCTTCGAATGCGGATATGAAAGCGTGAGCGCCTTTGTTGCGATGTTCAAGCAATCCCTGGGGACAACGCCCGGGCGGTATCTGCGAGCAAGTGGCGTAACCGTTCACGAGGAACTTTTCGTTTAACCGTTAGCCGCAGCTGGGTAGTATCGCTGTACCCTGCGTCTCAAAACTCCCTGACCTTGGCGCCTAGTGGAAACGTTTCGGTGCGCCGTGCTGTCCATCCAAATACGTAATCTCGGAACGGTGGTTCCAACCGCAGTCGCGATCTGGATTGACCATGATCCAATGTCAAATAAACAATAGCAATTATTGCTTTAGGCCCCGCAAATTCCAGTTGGCTCGCCGTCATCGCGACACCTCGAATCGAGAATCTGAACGTCTCGCCCGCGCGTGGCGGTCAGTTCTAACCTCAGGATCGGCTTGGGTTCGTTTATCGCCCGCATGGACGCTGCCGGTTCGGCATCGTGGGACCGCTCGATGATCTCGCAGAAGCGGGCCAGGAATTCCACTAATTCGCGCTACCGAGGCCGCAGGCTCAGCCGTTCATTGATGGCGTTGATGTGCTGAGTGCTCATGCAGTAGCTCCCGGCTTAACCGCTAAGTCGGCATGAGCGCCAAGAGGGGAAGAAAGGATTATGCGTTTGATGCCTTGTTTGCGAAGGGAAAGTTGAAATTGATCAGCAGGCCCATGTGGAGTTTTGTGGTCTTGAGATATAACATGATTTGAGCGGAGTGGAGCGGCGTAAGAGCTTCCACAGCTTTGAGTTCTATAATCAGCCGGCTACCCACGAGCAGGTCCAAACGTCGTTCGCCAACGGTGTGTCTTTTGTATTCCACGCCGATAGCTTTCTGCGGTCAAAAGGGACACTCCGCAGCTTCCGCTCTATCGCCGAGGCTTCCTCACAAACACTCTCGAGATACCCCGGCCCCAAGCAGACGATGAACCTCAATCGCAGCGCCAATTACCGTATTCGCCAATTCATCAGTTTCTGTATCGGGTTCTCGATGATTCCACCTGCCTTCGCGTTCTTGGCGTCTTGGCGGTTTTCCCCTTCCAGACATTCGCACGATGTTCGCAATCGGGCCATTCTTGGGCGAAAATCAAACGTGTGCGATCGCGCTATTGAGAACCCTTGACCGTGAACGTCGCGTGAAAACCGGTCTCGTAGTTGGCGTTGCGACCCATTGCCGCTTGCAGGTGTAGATACCGTTCACCACCGAATTCCTCGACAAACCAGGTTACTTTGCCGGGGACATCGTTACCGGCATCGTCGTGAATCGCGGCGGACACACTAGGCTTAGGCGCCCCCTCGTGCAGGAATTCCTGAATCTCGCCACCGAGAATAATCCGCGTGTTGATGCGCTGGTTGGCGGTTCGGTCCTCGCTGTACATGTTCCAACCCGTTACATGAAATCCCTTTTCCCAACGGACTTCTACCGTAAGCGAGCCTGTTGTCGCGTCGAACGCATTGTTCGTTGATTCGTTGGGGACAGGAGTGGGTGGAAACACGCGCAGTGCAGGATCACCAATGAGAATTCGGTTCGAGCCGCCTATTTGCATAATCGGTCCGAAATCGTACGCCGAATCTCCAACCCGTGCCAACTTCAAGTTTGGCAGACCATCGGCCTGAAAAAAGATGTCATCATAGGTTGACTTGATGGCTTCGCCCAAGGTTGCACCGTGCAACAAGGCAAACTGCTGTTCCATCATCGCGGACATCCCGTGGTTCGACGCGATCGGCACCAACAATGCCGCGGCACCCGCATCGATCAGCGCCAAGGAGAGTGCTTCATCGGGTTCCATCTCGTACAGCACAACGTGATCGCTCCGGCCGAACGTCGAGACAATATCCGCCTCGACAAACACCCTTCGGCAGGCACCGCTATGGCAGGTGCCGCTCCAGATAATCGGCGAGTTCAATTTCAACTTGCGGAATCGGTCGGCCTTAATGCGCAGCATTTCGTGATTCGGATCGTGGCCGACTTTCGCCGGGTCAAACGGCCATTGTTTCGAGCGATCCGCGTTTCGGAGGTCATCGAAGAGCCAAATGCCCTGCGGATCGCCATTCCCCGACATAGAAATCACCGATGCCGACTCGAGCGCCGACAGGTTTTTATCGACGAATGTCAACACCTCGGGATCCGCGGTCTGGATTCCAAAGTAGATTTGCAGTCCCCGAAATCCAGCAACCTGCTGATGGAAACCAATGGCGTTTTCATAACGAGTCGATACCATGCCGCCCCCCGCGACCGCCGTTGTTATCCATTGTCGATTTGATAGGCCTTGCTGATGAAGCCGCTCGATGCGGTCCCATAACAGGTTGACCCCCTCGCCATCGCGCGCCGTCAAATAACCCCAAGCGAAATCCGCAGCTAGATCGTTGTCTAGTGTCGGTGACATCAAAAACACTTGCCGTTGGAAGTTGACATCGAGCAATTCGGGTGGGATTACAAACAGGACATTCCGCGGCCGCAGCTTGGCAATCGTGAATTTGAGGGCATCAAAGTCGGCACCGTCACATTCATAAAAATGAGCACTGTGAAACTGTCTGACTCTTGCGGCCACCTCTCGAAATCCATCGTGCGCGGCAAGGTCGTTCTGCAAACCAACAGCAACAACCAAGTATCCATCGCGTTGATTGGAGTTGAATTCACTTGCTACTTTGCCGTCCCCATAGGGTGGCTTGCGATTGGGCGACGGATTGCTAATCGACTGTTGCTGGATTGAGTCTGGATCAGCCAGCAACCTCTCGATCGTCGATTTGTACGGGCTGACCGGATTCGCCGTCAGCATTCTATCCCAGACATCGTGCGCTTCGGCCCGCTGGCCGAGTGTCCATTTGGCCATGGCGATGATCTGCAGGATCGTTTCTTCATCAGGCTGTTGAAACTCCTCCATCCACCACTCGCCCGCCTGGATCGCCTCCTGATGCCTTCCGGCGTTGCTCAAGGCCGCGGTTCGGTAGAAGCCTGCGGAGTGCCGTTGTTCTCGCGTTGTTTGGGGATGCTCGATGACTTGAGCCAGAATCCTGGCAGCCTCGCGGAACTCTGCTGTTCGATCGGCACCGATGCCTTGGCGATCTTGCGACTGGAAATCGGCAAGGCCTCGAGCCAGCAGTTCGCCTGGCGTCTCGTCGCTGTCTTGTAAGCTAACGTACTGGTATGGGCTATTTGAAGTGGAGCAATTGGCGGACGACAAACCGGAATTGCCGTGAACCGTTGTACGGTTTGATGCGGAGAAATCGACTAGAGTTACGATACGATCTTGGCTGTAAACTCCAAACAGAGTTGGCAAACCGTCCGGCGTCATTCCGCGTGAAACGGCACCGCGCGGTTCGTCTTGAGTTGACCAATGGCATGTACCAATGATGATTGCGAAACATACCGCTAAACCACCCACGGCACATTTTATTCGCCGATACAATCCGGCTCTGTAGGCTGCACCAAAAGACGTTGTCATGACATTCTCACCGGTCGTCATAAAATACAATGCTGAATCTTTCCCGCCGCAACTGCGTGGCGAGCGGCGCGCGGGTCCAATTTGAAGGAATGGGCCAATTGGTGTTTGCTTCTATCCAGACCCCAGTCATTACCCATATGTTACCAGAGGTTCAACCTCGAAAGTGTGCCACGTATGAAAATGGCCATTCGCGAGGTCTTCACACGAGGGCGGAAGCCCATCCATCACCAAAGCCAATCGTTCAACGGTTTCGCCGCCAGTTGCTCATGCCGTATTCGGGACCATATACAACTCAGGAACGATGACCTGCCAATGAATCGAAAACACGAGCAGGGCTTAACAGAAAAGACAATTCCAGCGACAGCGAACGGTTTTGCGTGTTTTCTCAAGTCGGGGCGACAAGATTTGAACTTGCGACCTCTACGTCCCGAACGTAGCGCTCTAGCCAGGCTGAGCTACGCCCCGATGTCTGTCCAGTGTAACGAACGCCTCATGCCGGTCAATGGCAGGCGAATAGTTGGACAGCGCTCAGCCGATAATGACTGAACTTTTTTCTCGCATCTTTGGCACTACACATTTTGATTGGTAGCACCAGCAGTTAAAGTGCCCGTCAACGTACTCCCCACTCTCTCCGTTGTCTGCCGCAGAGGCGGCTGCCAACGGAGAGAGTGGCCTGCGGGAGGGGCTATTGGTTCACGTTTATCCTGCAATCTGCTTCACCCACGAGATAAACTCGTGGGGGTCGTTGGACAATTGAGTTACGAAAACGTGAAACCTTCTTGGCGCTGGACCGGCTAGCCAATCCGGTCCCGCCGAGAACGCGCATGCCTTCCTGTGTTCGACCAGATCCGCTTTTTTCAGGTTCGCAGATTACCATCAAGATTGACCGCCGAACAACAAATGGCCGGATGCATGGCGGACAACAACGTCTTGGAACCAGCTACAAACCGTCGGGCCGTTTCTGCTTGTGTCTGGCGTGGGGATTTGCGTTGGGGTTCGTCATTCTGGCATTGTTGGCCAAGCGTTGACAGAATCCAACCTTTCGCTCATAATACGGACATGATCTTTACTTGCGAAAACTCGTTGCATCATCGCCATCACCATGTACTAAGGTGTTGACGCAAGGGGTCTAGCTGCGATTGGAATTACGGAAACGCTGGCCGCTTGTGGCCAGCGTTTTTTTTTGGAAAAAAGGTTACTGCATGTCAACTGAAGATCATTCGTCAACGCTCCGCTTGGCGATTCCCAAAGGGCGCATGTACGACGCGATCGTCCGTTTGTTGGGCGACGCGGGGATCGAGATACGCGCCAGCGAACGCGATTATCGCCCCACAGTTTCGCTGGACTTCATCAACGCCAAAATCCTCAAACCGCGCAATGTGATTGGCATGTTGCAAGCGGGATCGCGGGACATCGGATTCGCCGGTTGCGATTGGGTGGCCGAGTCCCAAGCGGATTTGGTGGAGTTGTTGGACACCGGCTTGAATCCCGTCCGTCTGGTCGCTGCTGCACCGACGTTCTTGATCCAGAACGGTCAATTGCCGTCGCGCCGGTTGGTGATTGCGACCGAATACACACGTTTGGCGGAACAATGGATCGCCGCCCGCGGCTTGGATGCAACCATCGTGACTACGTTCGGGGCGACAGAGGTCTTTCCGCCCGAAGACGCCGACATAATCATCGACAACTCAGCGACAGGGGCGACCCTGCGGGCCAACGGATTGACTGTAATTGACGAGGTCATGCGTTCGACCACTCGGCTCTACGCCAGCCGCCACTGTCTGCAATCCGCACAGCAGGCCCAGCGCGCCGCCGACTTGGCGATGTTGCTGAAGTCGGTGCTTGAGGCTCGGAGCCGAGTGATGTTGGATTTGAATGTGGCTCAGGATAGACTACACCAGGTGCTGGCCTGTCTGCCGAGTATGCGTCAACCGACCATTTCTTCGTTGAGCGAAGACGGTTGGTATGCGATTCGCGCCGCCGTCCCCCGCGCGGAATTGGCTCGCGTCATTCCGCAACTTAAAGCCGCTGGCGCCTGTGACATCGTGACGACTCGCCCAGAAAAAATCGTGCCCTAAGGTTCGGAATCATGACACCTTATCAACCACCGCAACCAAATACCGAAATTACACTCCGTTTGCATGCCAACGAAACCGTACCGGCGGCGGCTGTCCCGCGCGAAGCGTGGGCCCCAACGACCATCGGCCACTACCCGGATTTCACGCGGCTGCAACAATGCATCGGTCGCCACTGGAACTTGGATCCTGCACGCATTGTCGTTACCGCTGGTGGGGACGAAGGAATCGACCGCGTGATGCGGTGGTCGCGGCGCGGCGCGCGGCGCGAAGTCCTGAGCCACACCCCGGGGTTTCCCATGATCGCCGTGTATTGCCAAAACTCCGGCGGCCTGCTGCGCGAAGAACCCTGGTGGCAGGGACCTTTTCCCACTTCGCAATTCTCCGCGCAGATCAACGACCAGACGGCATTGGTCGTGCTCGTCACACCGAACAACCCCACCGGGCAAGCCATCCCGATCGACGATCAATTGACGGTCGCACGCGAGTCCCAAAAACGGGGTGCCTGGACCTTGATCGACCTGGCGTACGTCGAGTTCGCCGATGATGATCCGACGCGGAGACTAGCAGAACTGCCTCAGGTCGTATTGGTGCGCACGCTGTCTAAAGCCTGGGGATTGGCAGGATTGCGCGTGGGGTATTTGATCGCCCCGGACCGCCAAACAGCTAACGAGTTGCGGAACTTGAGCGGGCCGTTTCCGATCAGCGGACCCTCACTGGCGATTGCCGAAAAGGCCTTCGATTCCGGATTGGCCGCCATGCAACATACGGTGGCAACCGTGCGTCATCGGCGCGGCGAGTTGTCCGCGCTGATCCGCGCGTGCGGCGGAGAACCTCTCGAGTCGCAAGGGAATTTTGTCCTGGCCCGCTGGCCCGACGCCGAGCGCATCTGGCGGCGGTTGGCAGACCAGGGAATCGGCGTCCGCTGGTTCGGCGGACAACACGGCGTCTCTGCCGAATGGTTGCGAATTAGTTGCCCGACCCACGATCTGGACCTGCAACGATTGGCGGGGGCGTTGCATCACGCAATCGGGAACAATGAATGTGCGCCTGCCACACGCGAAACCGACCGCGACGGTAATGCGACCAACTGCAACGTAGGTGCCGCCGCTTGGCAGCGCGCGACGCGTGAGACGGCGATTGACGTGGTTGTTCAACTGTATGGTAGCGGCAAACATTCCATCCACACGGGATTGGGTTTTCTCGATCACATGTTGGCGGCGCTCAGTTGCCACAGCCGGATCGATATCGAGTTGCGCTGCCGGGGTGACCTGCACGTGGACGATCATCACTCCGTAGAGGATTGTGCGCTGGCGCTGGGGGAATGTCTCAATCGGGCGCTGGGAGACCGCACCGGCATCGAACGATTTGGGACCGCCTACGCGCCGCTTGACGAGAGTCTCGCGCGGTGCGTCGTCGATCTGTCAGGGAGACCGTGGAGTGAAGTTCATCTCGGATTGCTGCGCGAACGATTGGGGGACGTAGCGAGTGAAAACCTAACGCATTTCTTTCAGTCGTTGGCGGTGATCTTGCGGGCGGCCGTGCATATCGACGTCTTGCGCGGCGCGAACGACCACCACCGCGCGGAAGCGGCGTTCAAAGCATTGGCGTTGGCATTGCGGCAAGCCATCCGCCGTGCTGGCGAAGGGGTCCCCAGTACGAAAGGGGTCATCTGATGCCGTGCCGTGTAGCCATCGTCGATACGGGTGTTGCCAATGTGCGGTCGCTGTTGACGGCCTTTGACAACCTCGGATTTGAAGGATTCGTGACGAACGATCCAGACACCATTCGTCGAGGAGATTACGTTGTTCTGCCTGGCGTGGGGAGTTTTGGCGCGGCCATGGCGCGGATCGACGCCTTTCAGTTGCGCGAAGCGATTTGCGGCCGCATTTACGACAACTTGCCCACGCTGGCCATCTGTTTGGGCATGCAACTGCTGGGCTGTGCCAGCGAGGAAAATCCCGGTGTTGCGGGATTAGGCGTTCTGCCGCTGACGGCGACGCGCTTCAGCGACCGGGTCTCCGTGCCCCAACTGGGTTGGAACTCCGTGTGCCCACAGGCTGCGGGTCCGATCCCGTTCGGCTGCGCCTATTTTGCCAACTCGTATCGATTCGCGTCCGCACCGACGGGATGGCGCGCGGCGACGACTGACTATGGGACCAGTTTCGTCAGTGCCCTCTGGCGCGGCGACGTTCTGGCATGTCAATTCCATCCGGAGTTGTCAGGGGACTGGGGAGAGTCTGTTTTGGAGAATTGGCTGCGCGGCGAGTCGAGCGAGAAGCCCTCGCGGGATTTGCCGAGGGAACTGCTGCGACGGGTTATTCCGTGTTTGGACGTGTCGCATGGTCGTGTAGTGAAGGGAGTTCGATTCGCCGATTTGCGCGATGCGGGTGATCCCGCCGAATTGGCGCGGCGCTATCAGCAACAGGGGGCCGACGAACTCGTCTTGTTGGATGTCTCTGCCACTCGCGAAGATCGGGGGACGATGACCGAGACGGTGGCGCGCGTCCGCGCCGAGTTGTCCATACCGTTGACCGTCGGGGGAGGCGTGCGGTCGGTGGACGATGCGGCGCGTTTGTTGCGGCACGGCGCGGACAAAGTCAGTATCAACTCCGCAGCCGTCGCACGCCCGGAACTCGTATCGGAGATCGCCGATCAATTCGGTGCTCAATGCACGGTCGTGGCCATCGACGCCAAGCGCCGGGACGACGGGTGGCACGTGATGACTCGCGGCGGAACGCAAGCCGAATCGCGCAACGTCTTGGAGTGGGTTGAACAGGTCGAATGGCTGGGGGCTGGAGAAATCCTGCTGACCAGCCACGATCGGGATGGGACAGGATTAGGCTATGATGAAGCGCTACTGCAAGCCGTGTCACAGCGGTGCCGCTTGCCAGTAATCGCATCGGGCGGGGCCCGCCGGGCCGACGATTTGGCTGCAGCCCTGCGGGCTGGCGCGCATGCGGTTTTGGCAGCATCGATTTTTCACGACAATGCGTTGACGATTAACGAAGTCAAATCGCAACTAGCCGCAATGGGAATACGTGTCCGCTTATGATTGCCATCAAGCTCGCACTGGAACAAACGGCTGAAACAGCATCGCTATTCAGGAACTGGTCGGAATGCATTCGAGAAGCCGGCCTGTTCGGAAGAGTCCTTGTTTCTGAGTGGCCGACGAATTGCTTGGGCGACCTGTTAGCAGCGCTGACCAACGTCGCCGGTTCCATGGACGTGGCTGTTGCGGCAGCGGAGCTCGATGCGAATCAGGGAGCCGAAGTCTTGAACGCCGGTGCACAATGGCTGATCGTGCCGGGGAGCGACCTATCGATGTGGGAGACGACTGTTCCCAGCAATCGGTTGTTGGTTCAAGGTGCGCTTCGCGGCCCAGGGAGCCCTGATTCGGTGGCGGCTCCGGAACGCTTTTGGTGGTGGGTCAATGATGACGCGCCGATTGGCGATTGCTGGAGGAGGCTTGCTGAGGCGACCACCGTCTTTTGTCGGCCCGCTGTATTCATGCATCTGGCGCGCGAGAATTCGGGTCGAAGGATTGCCGTTTTCGGAGACCACACGTTGCGCGCCGCGCCTGAGTCGGTGGCCATCTGGTACCATGCGGCCCTTCGGTCCGATCGGCCGGACCATCTAATTCCGACACTCGTCACCGATGAATCGGGAATTGCGTTGGGGCTGGCTTATTCTAATGAGCAGAGTCTCATCCAGGCAGTGTCTCAACGGGCGGGAGTCTATTGGTCGCGATCGCGACAAGCGTTGTGGATCAAAGGCGAATCGAGCGGAGCACATCAACTATTGCGCCGCATCGACGTCGATTGCGACTCCGATTGTTTGCGGTTTGTTGTCCAGCAACAGGGGGCTGGTTTCTGCCATCGCGGAACGTATTCGTGTTTTGGGGACGAGCGCAACTTGGCGACGGTGTTTCGCCGCATTCGGGACAGCATTGGGGGAAGCGACGTCCATTCGTACAGTCGCCGAATCGCCACCAACTCGGAGTTATTGGCCGAGAAGCTGGTCGAGGAAGCGCGCGAATTGGCGGCTGCCAACGAGGAGGCCGATGTCACCTGGGAAGTGGCCGACGTGTTGTACTTTGCGTTCGTTGCCGCGGCCCGCGCCGGTGTCGATCTGGCAGCGATCACGTCCGAATTGGCGCGGCGCATGCAGCGCGTGGTACGTCGCGATTGAATGAGCCACCGATGACTACACCCATTCTAAAAACTGTCCGACCGGAGGAAATGTCGAAAGCGACAACATCGGTATTGAGTTCGGAAACCTTGGCGACTGCCAGCGCCATCATTGACGATGTACGGCAAACAGGATGGGAAGGTGTGCGCCGCCGAGCGATCGAATTGGGGGATTGCAACGACACGGACCCGTTAGTGCTTAGTCGCCCGGATTTGCACCAGGCTTGGATGCGGATTTCCGAGCAACAACGAAAAGTACTGCAAGCGGTTCATGCGCGCATCCGACGATTTGCGGAAGCTCAATTGCACGTTATCGGCGATTTGGAAATAGAAGTTCCCGGAGGACACGCGGGGCATCGCTTCGTACCGATCGAGCGCGTGGGGTGCTATATTCCCGGCGGCCGGTTCCCCCTCCCTTCCACGGCATTGATGACGATCACCACGGCGCGGGTGGCGGGATGTTCACAGGTGGTCGCCGCTAGCCCGAAACCGGGGGAAGCTGTTCAAGCGGCCGCGTACCTCGCCGGTGCGGATGGATTGTTGTGTGTCGGCGGTGCCACAGCGATTGCCGTGCTGGCTTATGGCAGCCATCGCGGGAACGAATCGACGGCCGTCTTTGACGAACGTTGCGACTTGATCGTCGGACCGGGAAACCGCTGGGTTACAGCTGCCAAGAAACTCGTGTTCGGTGATGTTGGGATTGACATGCTGGCCGGGCCGAGCGAGTTGGTTGTTTTGACCGATGACAGCGCGGACCCAGCATTGATCGCGGCCGATTTATTGGCGCAAGCCGAACACGACAGCGACGCGCGGCCAATTCTGATAACCACATCGGCAGCCGTGATCGCGGGGACTAATGAAGCCTTGCGGGAACAACTCCGCGATCTGCCTACCGCGGGTACAGCGACCGAGTCACTGGCGGCAAGTTTTGCCGTGTTGTGCGAGACTTGGGAGGAAGCCTGCGCCTGCGCCGAGCAGTTGGCGCCGGAACATCTCGAATTGCATTGTGCTGGTGCTCATGCGCTGCGCAATCGATGGGGCAGCGCGGGATGTATCTTCCTCGGCGACCAAGCGGCCGAAGTATTCGGTGATTACGGCATTGGACCGAATCACACGTTGCCGACAGGTGGAACAGCCCGCTTCAGCAGTGGTCTGAGTGTGTTGACGTTTCGGCGAATGACCACTTGGTTGGCAATGCATGCATCGCCCCCGGTTGATTTGATTCAGGACACCATTGCGTTGGCGCGGTGGGAAGGCCTCGACGCGCACGCGCGCGCGGCGGAAAGGCGATTACGGCAAGGGTAACTGTTCCTGCGGCCCGCGGTATTCCTTGATTTTGGGCAATCAACCGTCGTCAATCGCGGACGGTAGCTGTACCGTCGAAACACGCTTGATACTTCGGCCAGCTCCAGGTAGCCAATTCACGGCCGACGGCCAGCCCCACATCGTTGTCGATGGGAATATGATATCCGCCCAAGGCGCGAGAAAAGGCCGCCATTTCCGCGGTGGCACTCCAAGTTGGCAATTCCAGTTTCACGAAATCGCCCGGTTCAACCTCCGTCAATTCGCAATGCCTTCGCCATTCGAAGAACCCGTATTCATCGGTACCCGTGAACAACTCCAAAATCTTAGAACAGGCCCCACTGACCGTCGCATGGCCACTGGTATATCCAGGGAATGGCGGAGTGATAAAGACGTACGGTGAATAGGGGTGCCATTCTTCGGCCGGCATCTCGATCACGCCCCCTTCTGGACCGGCCCAACCTTTGATTATTTGCCCGCGGTAGTAATGCCGAACCAACGTCCACGGACGCGACGAGTCGTAATAACGTTTTGTTTCCCAACAGGATATAAATGCATCATTCGCCACGTTCGCTACGGCGAAGTAGAGTTTCACATCCTGATCGAGATTGTACTTGTCTCGGCGGGAAACGTCCTGTGCGAACCGCAGCCAATGGCCGCTTTGTCCGGTTGAGCGCGGTCCATCGCGCATAAACTCGACGATTGCTTTTTGCTCGTTTGTCAATTTTTGATTGTACTGCAACACAAGGTCCGTTTGCTCGCGCAGAAGAGCGTTATCGGTCGTTGTTTTCGGCGGCGGCCCCGGACGAAACTGTGCGCTGGAATCCAATGCAAACGTCTTGACGCGGTACCAATGCGGCGTAAGGAATCCGGGTGTGAACTTCGTTCCGTCCGGGTGCGTGAACGTGATCGGTTGCCAACAATCCGGATCGATGATTTTATCCGGAGGGTTCATCGGCCGGTAAAACGTATAATCGGAATAGGGTTGACCGTCACCGCCCGGTTCGTCCCCCAGCTGATTGGCCCCATCGTGTTTGCGGTATTCGATCACCGCCAATGCGGCCAGATAGCCGACACCCTCGGGCGTGCGCGGATCCGTCGATACGAAATCGGGATCATAACCAAGCGCGCGCATTTGCTCGGTCACGAATTCTCTCGACTCCGGATACGCAAATAGGAGGGCGTGGTATGACGCATAGCTGATGGCCTTCTCCTTGTTTTCCAACGTGTATTCCGTTGCGGGACGTCGCAATTGGTCTCCCAATCGCGTGCCGACTGCGCGATCATCGTACGCCGCCCAGGCATCATACATGGCGGTCGCCCAAATCGCCAACGTTCGAGCTAACACCGTGGGCCGCGCACCATACAAATCGACATTCCGGGCTGTGGCCTCTTGGGCAATATCGAGCCACCGATATGCCAGCGACTGACCGGAGGAAGTTTCGGAGCCCAAGAATTTGTGCTGCCGTTCATTAATCGTTTGGGGATCTTGTTGTAATGTGTCATCCTGTGCGCTTGCAGCACCGGAGAGAACTGACATCACTACGCCAAAAAGCAGACCAATTCTACTGGACATCCGCGTCACCTCATTATCAATTGCCAAGAGTTTGTCGGCAAACTCAACCACCCCGCCGTGGTAGATTGAGTGACCTAGATTACCTAAAATTGTGGACATCGTATGAGGGTGTGTCAACCGCAACCAGATGGAAAGGAAGCTCTATTCGGCGCACCAATTGAGCAGCTTGAAAAGCTCAGCGACGGAACTCTGGGCATCCTTATCCCGTACTCCACGTGCAATGCAAATCGCGCCCCTTGTGATCTAACCGACCGAAAGATATTCAAGGGCGGTCATTTTTAGCACGGCGTTTTTTCCAAACTATTGCGCGAATGAGCCGATGGCAGTGGCTGCCAATGGTGGAACCGGACAATCGAGCGATTCGGCGATGGCCCGATACAACTCGGCCTCTTCGACAGTAATCCGCTCGTCGTGGATGATGGCCCGCAAGAGGGCCTCGAGTAGCTGCTTCTTGACCTGAGGAGCGGCCAAATTGAGCTTGTCCAACACGGCGCTGAATTCGGTGAAACTGGAATTCACTCCCGTGTAGCGGCTGCTTCCGAGTCCTTCGGGATACGATTGCGCGGCCGCCTGAAATGCCGCGGCCGCATCATTTGCGTTTTCGTGACCAAATCGGCAAACGACCGAAACGGCAAGTTCCATCTCACGCTCTAAACCCACAGCGCTTTCGTAGCGCACTTTTTGCCGTTTGCGCAAGCCCAAATGACGTTCCAGGTGAACCATCAAATGATGCATCAAGAAGAACTCGAACAGACTGAGTTGCTGGTCCGCGTCGATCAAGCGGACCACGACTTTTTGAAACTCCAGATACTGCGGTGCCGATAGAGCCGTCAAGGTGCCCTGCACAATCTCGAACAGCGGCAACCGCATTCGGCTGTCGAGCGACTCCAGCAGCTTGGCGACGCGCAAGGTTTCACGACGGGAGGCTTCGCCGGCCAACCCGTTGATGATTTCGACTTGCACTCGGCGCACTTCTAATGACGGGCACAACAAAGAGGCGAAAACCAGACAGCGGGCCGAGAAAGGATCGCGCATGGCTTCCAACAGCGCGGGAGAGGCATTGCCGATCAAGGCCTGCGAATAGACGACATCGTCATCGGACGGCGCGCCGATGGCCGCAATCAAAATGGCGGGATCGATGGGGAAGGATTTGCCCAACGGACCCATTTCGCGCCCCATCATACCGAATTTGCCGCGGAGGTCGGTCGGCGTTTTCGCTGGCGCCGATTCGCGCGGTCCGACCACCGTTGCCTTCGACCGCGTGCGGCCGTATTCCTGAAAATCACCGCTGAAGCGCGGATCGATGCGTTGAATGCGCGGTATCAGCGGCGGATGCGTAGCGAAGAGATTGGCGTGCAACTCTCCCATCATGTTGGCAAAAAACATGTGGCTGATCGTCTCGGCGTTGGGCGCATCGACCTGCGACGTGTGCGCGTCCAAGCCGATGACCTTCAAGGCCCCGGCAATCCCCTCCGGATTACGCGTGAACTGGACGGCCGATGCATCCGCCAAATACTCGCGCTGTCGCGACACCGACGCCTTGATGATCCGGGCAAAGAGC
Organism: Planctomycetota bacterium; assembly: GCA_014584305.1. Taxonomy (GTDB): domain Bacteria; phylum Planctomycetota; class Planctomycetia; order Pirellulales; family Pirellulaceae; genus BJ22. The sequence goes on from JACTND010000111.1 coordinate 41,183, forward strand.
AATCCGATGGCGCCGATCGCGTAGAGCCCCAAGCCAAACACAATCAGCCCCAACGCCGCTTGGCCTCCTTTGTTACGGCTGGAACCCCGCGAGGCATGGGCCGCCATCCGAAACAGCATTAACCCCAACAGCGCCAAGGCCTGAATGCCATGCAGCAATCCGATCATCCGCAAGCTCATGCGCATGTCGCCATTGAGAATATGGCTGAACTCGTGCGCGATCACGCCTTGCAATTCATCGCGGTTGAGTTTCTCGATCGTCCCGCGATTCACGCCGATCACCGCGTCGTCGATCGTATGCCCCGCCGCAAAGGCGTTGATCCCAGTCTCATTATCGAGCACGTACACTGGCGGTACGGCGACGCCCGACGCCAACGCCATTTCTTCTACGACATTGAGTACGCGGCGTTCCGCCAGATCGGCGCTGCCGGGAACCAACCGCCGACCGCCCAACATTTCAGCCACGCCGGACCCGCCGGTTCTCAATTCGGCGACTTTAAAGGCCGATCCCGCCGAGACAATCAGCAAAATGACAACGAACACGCCTCCTAGCAACAAAAGGTTCTCCGGCGACGCCAACATCGTCCAATGGAACGCATGTTCGCCGCGAAACACCGCGTTCTGCGAATTGGTGAGGGCCAAAATCAACAGCACCAGGCCGTACACGGCGAAACACATCGCCAGGACGGCCAAAATCAACAGGATGACCAATTTGCGCGTATTGCGCCGCGCAAGATCCTGACTGGCGAAAAAATCCACGCTGGATTACCTCGACCGAGAAGCGGATTCGATGTCAACACGCTAGAACTGGACCTTGGGGGCGTCGCGCTCCTTCGGGTTTTCCAATTCCAACAACTGGGCCGGAGCAAACGCAAACATGTTGGCGACGACCACGGCCGGAAACTGCTCACGGGCAGTGTTATAACCAGTTACCGCATCGTTGAAACCTTGGCGTGCGAAGGACACCTTGTTTTCGGTCGCCGTCAGCTCTTCTTGCAAGGCCATCATGTTTTGGTTGGCTTTCAGGTCCGGGTACGATTCCGCGATCATTAACAATCGGCCCAAGGCACCGTTCAAATTCGCTTCGGCCGAAGCCAAATTCTTCATCGTACTGGGGTCGCCCGGATTGGCTGCCGCCGACTGACCCGCTGAAAATGCCTTGTTCCGCGCCTCGATGACGTTTTGCAACGTCTCTTGTTCATGTTTCATGTATCCCTTGGCAACTTCTACCAAATTCGGGATCAAGTCGTAACGGCGTTTGAGTTGCACGTCGATCTGGGCAAAGGCGTTTTTATAGCGATTGCGCAACGTGACGAGGCCGTTATACACACTGATGGCGTACAAAACCAAAAGTACCAGTAATCCCAAAAACACTAAACCTACAATCCAACCCATCGTTAATCCTCCACGTTTGCTTAACCCATAATCCCTTCGCCGCCGCACCGCCCACGTGAACCGACCAACCCATCACCCCGGTTCCTGGCCAATGTCAACTCGTGCATTCGCTGGCCGCGACCCAATCTTGGCTATCCAGAGTGTCCACGGCTTCCGGCGTGCGCGTGACGACGAATCCCAAGTCGGCCACCATCCGCAAATCGTCCTCGGGCGGTTGCCCTTTCGTTGTTAAATAATCTCCAACAAAAATCGAGTTGGCCGCAAAGAGTCCCAGCGGTTGCAACGACCGCAGATGCAGTTCCCGCCCTCCCGCGATCCGCAATTCACTGGACGGATTGACAAATCGGAACATGGCCAACGCCCGCAAACAGTCTTGCGGTGTCAGTTGCCCCGCGCCGGCCAATGGCGTTCCCTCAATCGGATTCAAAAAGTTCAATGGGATCGACTCCGTATGCAACTCGCGCAACTCAAAAGCCATCGACACCACATCCTCGCGGCTTTCCCCCATCCCGATGATGCCGCCGCTGCACAATTGTAAGCCGGCGTCGCGAACGGCGCGCAGCGTGTCCAAGCGATCCTGATACGAATGCGTCGAGCAGATGTGCGCGTAGTACTCGCGGCTGGTATTCAGGTTGTGGTTGACCTTATCGACGCCGCAGGCTTTGAGCCGCGCTGCTTGCTCGGGTGTCAATAACCCCAAACACGCGCAGATTTGTAATCCGTAACGAGTCTTAATCTCCGGAACGATCGCCTCCACGGCCCGCATTTCGCGCTCGTTTGGCCCCCGAGCCGAAATGACCAAGCAATACGTCTTCGCTTGGCGTTCCGCCGCGACTCGGGCGCCATCCAACAACTTGTCACGCTGCAGGATGTTATATCGAGGAATCTCCGCCTGCGAAATTTTTGATTGCGAACAATAGTGGCAGTCCTCGGGACACAATCCGCTCTTGGCATTCATCAAAAAATAGAACTGCACGGTATTGCCGAAAAAATGCCGACGCAACCGGTATGCACCCGCCAAGACGTCCAGCAACTCCTCGTCGGGGCTGTTCAAAACGCCGGCCGCCTGCTGCCGATCGATCGGGCGGCCAGCCAGGACTTGTTCCGCCAGCTCGGTCCAGTGGTTAACGGAAGCAGCAATCATGAACGGTTCTCGATATCTCTACGAATGACGTCTAATTTTCGTCGCGATATTGTAACCAATTTCGCCGGGCCTTACGATATGTCTATAGGCGGTGATTCCATCTCTCGCATACATCAAAGGGGTAAATCAAAGAAAGTCACATCGCGATGTCTTGTTGGCCGCTTGGGCGTCTTCGTAGGGCCAACTGACAACTGTTTACGAGTAATTGTCGATTGTGTTGACTCCATCAATGTCAACGCATGGTCCTTCGTGAACGGGCACGCCTACATTCGGCGGCAGGTCGCGAATGATGAAACAAACCGATTGGCTAGTACGGAGTTTAAACCCATGATTTGCCGATGCGAGGCAAACCGATTGAACAATGACGGCGAATGATGTTTATGCGCGAACCGGAATCATGGCCGAATTAGGTCGGTTCCGGGTCGTCTCTTCGCGCCGTTATGCGCGCGACTCGCAAGTCATTTGCCGCACGGAGCGCGGCCTGGAGATTGCCACGATCGTCTGTGAGGCGCCGTCCAATGCCACCGACGTCGTCCGTGGCGATATCTTGCGATCGGTCACTCCCAACGACCTGCTTATTCTGGATCGATTAGAACGGCATCGCCTGCGGGCGCTGGAGGCTTGTCAACGTTTGATCGACGAGCGCGGATTACCCAGCATTCTGGTTGACGTCGAGCATTTGTTTGATGGTGAGAGCTTGTATTTTCAGTTTTTGGGTGAAGTGGACACGGCCACGCAAGAGTTATTGAACGAATTGGCAGCGACCTACGAGAAACGCGTCGGCTTTCGTCAGTTCGTGGATCGGCTGGCCAATGGTTGCGGCCCCGGATGCGGGACCACGGCGTCCCGTTGCGGCACTTCGTGTCCCCAATGCCCCGCTGGCGGTTGTGGGTCACTGCGGTGAACTTGGATTGCCGGACCGCAGGGCCTGCATTTTCTGACGAAATTCCAAGTCACGGCTTTCTTGGACATATTTGTCCATATCCAGTCGCAGACGTGTAAACAGCTTCTCGATAAAATCTCGCTCGCGTTGGTTCTTCGACCGGACGCTGAGACGCACCTGGTCGTCGGTCATCCTCGCCCGCAATTTTTGACCAGTGGGAAGTTCCTCGTAGCGGGTCAACCAGCGCTGAGCGGCATCGAGGCGCCCGCCATCCAGTGCATTGGTTATCAGCCTTTCTAAATACAGTCGTTCGGTCACTAGTGCGGTAATTTCACTCAACATGCCATAGGCTACACCTTGCGCATACAAGGCCGCTTCATCGTTATCGACTTCAGCGGTCAGTTCGGGATACAGGCCTGGCATCATGGGCAATCGACGCAACCCACGAGCGCCGCGTTTCAGCAGCACAATGCGCAAGCCTTCGGTCGCCGGTGGAATATCGATCACGCCGCGCCAATCGGTCTTCCCCAAAAACTCGGATGGCGCACTTTCGTCCGCATACAGCGGCCGCGAATAGAC
>JACTND010000102.1 GCA_014584305.1 Planctomycetota bacterium
GAATAATGTCACCACTCGGTCGAATGTGTTCGCCATTTGGGTCACGATTGGATTCTTCGAAGTCGATCCGGCGACGATGACTCCGATTGCCGAGCTCGGCCAGGATGATGGCAGCGTGCAGCGGTACCGAGGGTTTTACCTCATCGATCGCTCGATTCCAGTAGCGTTCGAACCAGGGTTCAACCATAATGTCGATCAGTGCATCCTGACCAGCAGTATCACGGAACATGCCATCAAACGAGACGGCCGATAACCAATAGGGACACGTAGCCTCGCCAACGAAAAACGGGGCTACCAGTGGTTCCCATTGGCCTCCCGCTCGACTAGACTTCACTCTTTCAGCTGGTCACGCAGGTAGTTGTAGCGAAGGGGATGGACGTGTTTTATCGCCGTATTCTAGTGAATAGTGCCCTGACACCGTTTCTCGTCGCATTGTGGTTGAGCGCGGCCGGTAGACAGGATGCTCCGGATTTTGAGTCCGTATATACGCTGGGCGTTCATCAATACTTCAGCGACGAGTATCAGGCTGCCTATGAAACGTTGGCGCGGGCTAAGCTGATCGATCCCAATGACCCGCGCCCCTATTACTTTCGTGGCTTGGCGGCTTACCAATTAGGTTTCGATGGCCGGTTGGATTTTGAAGTCGGTGCGCGGGTCGAAGCGCGAGTGGCCGGGGCGGCAGCTCTGGTCAGCCGCTCGCTGGAGCGCGTCCAAGGGCCATTGCGTTTGCTGCTCGAGGAAATCCGTGTGACGGCCCGCATCCAGCAAGAAAAAGCGTCGGCCAGCCGCCCCCGCGCGCTGCGATAGTATCTGGGACCCAACTGAGTTCGTCCCGTTGCAAATCTGGTTTCAGCCAGTAACCCGGCTGGTTTTCTCCCCCACGGTTTCTACCTATACTCACAACGCGGTGGTTTACATTTCCAGCGGTGCGATCGTACAACGCCGCCGGCAAGACCATGAACAGTCCTTGGGGAGAACTAGATCATGATGGTATTGAAACGAATCGATGTCTTGTCTGCTGGCAAAGTCAGCGGCGTGATTTATGCGGGGATTGGCTTGATCGTTGGAGCATTCTTTTCACTTTTTTCTCTGGTCGGATTGGCTGCAGTCGGCGACGACAATGGTGCGTATGCGTTGCTGATGGGGATCGGGGCGGTAATTTTCATGCCCATTTTCTATGGAGTGGTGGGATTTATTGGCGGAGTTGTCGGCGCGGTGATCTACAACATCGCCGCCTCGGTACTGGGTGGCATCGAACTCGAACTCCAAGCCAAGAAATAGCAGCGGACAGAAAAACCGGTTCGTCGATCGGCTACGTGCATCGAGCGAAAAGGCACAGCGACTGTAATCTGCGAAAACGCTACGATCAATAACCGCCGAGCGATTGCGCACCAAGGGCTGCTCGGTTTGCGTTCGTTATTCGAGTGTGGACTCGAACGCATTCTGGTAATGCCGCATTTTCGTCAACTGCCATGTGCCGACTGCAACCGATTTGGCCCAAACAGAGATGACATCAAATCGCCCCGGTACGTCGAGCAAACGGCGATGCCGCCGATAGTCCGATGCCGCTTGGGATAGGTGCTTCTGTTTCTCGACATCGACGCGATCGCTGGGGAAGTCTTGCTCCGCATCGCACAACGTTTTGACTTCCACAAACACCAGGTAATCGCCGTCCACTGCGATCAGGTCGATTTCCCCATAGCGCGAACGGACGTTCTGGCCCACGATTCGATAGCCCAGACACAGCAAATACCGGCGGGCGGCGCGCTCACCCCAGTCCCCGAGAGTCAGGGCCTTCCCGCGACGACGCCAACCGCTAAACAGCCGCTCGTCAACGCTGAACCAGAGAGGATACCAGCGTCGCCGCAGCCAGGTCCCCATCGCCGCCATCGCGCTCGGACTTCTCTGACGCTTCTCCCCCATCTGACGACTGCTCCGTGTTGTCAGATTGACGTTTTTTTTGTTCATCCGCATCGGATTGTTCATTCAGTGGCGGGTCGATCGCGGCAGGAGGCGGTTCCTCGGCATCGATGTCGGGAAATGAGATGTCCGGCCGCGCGGGGAGGACCAACCCCGGGGCGATGCCGATTTTGTAGAACTCGTTATGGAACGCGATCCAATCGGTGTTGCCCATGCGTTGTAGGGCTTCGCGCGATGGTTTGGCAAAGGCCGATTGCGGCGCTTCGTCGATGATTTTTTGGTAACGCTGCTTAGCCGCCTGGAAATCGCCGAGGGCCTCCAAACAATAGGCCAATCCATAGTTGGCGCGTTCCAACAACAGCGCGCTCTTGTTCGCCGGAGATTCCAGCACTCGCGTGTACAGTGACTTGGCCTTTTCCAAACGGCGACGCCCCTCGTCCCATTGAGAAATCAGCAAGCGCAGGCCCGATCCCATTTCACCGTCGGCTGCAAATTGCCAAGCCCAGAGACTGGCCGGTTCATCGGGAAATTCGTCGGCGTAATCGGTAAACTGCCGAGTTTGGCCATCCATTTGACGTTGTGTCAGCGCCATATTCAAACGTTCCCATTGACTGGCATACACCTCACTCCGAGCCCGCAGGTAGAATGCTAACATCACGCCGATGGCCACGAGAGCCACTAGGAAGAATACGATCTTGCCGACATGCGGGCGCAAATGCCCGAACTTGGCTTCCAACCAATCGACGAGTTCGTTGTGCTGGAGTTCTTGGGTGTGTTTGTTCATGGCCGTTTTGTGGTTCCAATACTCGATGATTCGCAATCGACCAGTATAGAGGGGACGTTTTCGGGCGGTCAATAGCGGCCCGCCCCTCAACTTTGCCCGCCGTTTGTTTACGATGTTCACGCATGGCAGAACAACTGAATCCCGCGCAACGCAAGGCCGTCGCCCACGGCAATGGACCTTTGTTGGTGTTGGCGGGCGCTGGAACGGGAAAAACACGGGTGATTACTTATCGCATCGCTCGGCTGATCCAAACCGGAGTCCCGGCCGATCGCATTCTCGGCGTCACGTTCACGAACAAAGCCGCCCAGGAAATGCAGGAGCGTCTGCGCCACCTCTTGCCGAAAAAGGCCAAAGCGCGCCCGTTGATCGCCACGTTCCATGCCTATGCCGCGCGAGTGTTGCGCCGCCACATTGGCCAACTGGGTTACTCGCCGCAATTCGCCATCTACTCGGGAGGTGAACTGGAAAGCGTCGCCCGTTCGGTACTGCGCGAGATCAACGTGCCGGACGCTACGCTGTCACCCAGCCAACTGCTGCAATTCATCGGCCGCTGGAAGAACAGCCGCGCGTCGCCGGAACAGGCGGCTCTGCTCGCGGATTCTGATCAAGCGGTCTTGGCTGCCGCTGGTTTTCGCCGCTACCAAAAGGCGCTCAAGCAATTGGGGGCTGTCGATTTTGATGACTTGTTGTTGCTGACCGATCGGCTGTTTCGCGAATTTCCCGATGTGCGCCAAGCCGAGTCCCAGCGATTCCAACAGATCTTGATCGATGAGTTTCAAGACACCAATGAGACGCAATATCGCCTCGTGCGCGAATTGGCCCGGGATCATCGGAACCTCTGCGTGGTCGGAGATGACGACCAATCGATCTACGGATGGCGCGGTGCAGTCGTGGAGCACATCTTGACCTTCGCCCGCGAATGGCCGGGAACGGTCGTGGTGCGGCTGGAAGACAACTATCGATCCGTTGCGCCCATTCTCTCGTGGGCCAATCAGCTGATTGCTCATAATCCGCAGCGCCATGGCAAGCAACTGCGGCCAGCGCGGCGCGGCGGTGATGTTCCGCGCATCGTGCAGTACGCCGATGAGGCGGTCGAAGCCAAGGAAGTCGTCGCGTCCATCCAATCGCGGTTGGCGGCAGGCGGCAGAGAACCGCGAGACTTTGCTATCCTCTTCCGCACCAACGAACAGACGCGGCCGTTCGAAACCGCATTGCGTCAAGCGAAACTGCCGTACGTTTTGATCGGCGGCATGTCGTTTTTCGACCGCAAAGAGGTTCAAGATGTTCTGGCTTATTTGCGCGTGGTGGTTAACCCCTATGAAGATACGAGTCTGTTGCGGATTCTGAACCGCCCGCCGC
>JACTND010000322.1 GCA_014584305.1 Planctomycetota bacterium
AGTTCGACTTTTTCCATTTGTAATACAAGCGAAATACTGAAATCCGCGGAGTTTTTTAACTCTTTTCCGAATTGTTGAACAACCCACCAATCTATTGGTTGTTTAGAAAGCTGAAGATCGTCCAAATTTGCAGTGTTTCCGCTGCAGCTAGATTTTCAAAATGGAAAAAGTCGAGCTTAGGAAAGACCTGACTGGCAACATTCCAGGCCTCCCTTAAAACATCTTTCGGTGATTTGCTCGTTGTACTCACGGGCCACCACTACGAAACATTTTCGCTCATGGTTCCCTGGTGTCATCAGTTTTCTACAGAGCCCAGCTGAGTCTTTTTCCGATCGGTGATCGCCGTCGATTACGACTTAGTAATCACTGTACTGAAAGACGGCGCAGGCTAAGGCCAGACAGAGCGCCATGAACACGACGCCGGTCGTGAGCGGCGACCATGGATCTTCAAACTCCAGCGTCTCGTTGAGATCGACATCGGGATTGTAGCGCGTATCGCTGGTGGATGACAAATGATTGACTAACTTGTAAAACTCGCCGGGCTTCGGACAAACTCGGTACACTGGTCGAACTACCCACCGCAATAACCGTTTCAGGATATCGCCGGATGGTCGGTAGTAGGTCTCGATCTTCTCTGTTGGCAAGGTCAACACGGCGAGTCGATCCAGGTCGTAGGCTACCCACAACCTCCCGTCCGGACCAAAGGCGACGCCGTGTTGTGCTGGCGCACCAGGCAACACCAATGGGCGGCAACTCCCCTCCCCTGCCGCATCGATCACCCAACTCCGCCCGTTCCGATAGTTGACCAGGAAATAGCGCCCGTCCGGCGACGCCGCGATGTGGGCCGGTGCCGAGCGACTTTCCGGCAGATAGGTTTGCAGCGTTTCCAAAGACGGCACGTCAAATAACACCAACTGCCCATTTCCCAGCGCCGCTAATCCGCGCGCGCCGCCGACAGCCAGCCACGTGGTCAACGTCGAGTTGCGACCACCCGATTCGATTTGCTTCTCGCGGATCACACGGTAATCCGATCCGTCCAAAGCAAACACATACAGCGTTCCGCCGGAGGCGAGGAGCAACGTATCGGTTGCCGCGCTATAGGCCGCCTGCCGCGCATCGCGAATGGGTTGCGGTTGATCCGGACCGCGTTTGACCAGGTATTCGCCAAAGTCCGATTCGCGTCCGCGCAACGCATCGGCCCATTGATTCCATCCCGCCGGGGATCGCTCTTGGAAAATCCCTTCAGCTTGTGCGGTCAACAAGCGGGCCAATTCGAGTTGGTAAATGCTCCCCTGTTCGGTCAAGACGAGCGGCCCTCCTGGGACCGGCAGGATCGCCACCGAATTGGCCGGCAACCGCCCCGGTGAAACAAATTCCGTGGCATCGGCCCGCGCGATCTCCAGTTTGTACTGCGTCAACCGCTCGCGGTCGGAAAAATTCATTGCCGCCCGCAGGTAGGACTGTGTCGCCACGTCATAGACGAGACCTGTCCCGGGCAAACGCGGAAACTCGACAAAGAACAGGCTGACCAACAGGCCCGCTTCGTCTTCAGGTCGATCGGCCAAGCGTGTGACCGATCGCCAACCGCGCGCCTCGGTATCCCAAACGCAGACGCGGTGCAGCGCATCCGTGCACAGCGGAGCTTCGGTTGCAGACCCCGGGACAATTGCCACCAACCGCTCTTGATACGTCCGCGTGTAGAACAACGAATAGACCGTCCCAACACCGAAACAGAACGCCCAAAATACGGCTGTCAAGATCACCGACAGGATGGCGCTCCGCCAAATGACCCCCACCAATACGGAAACCGCGTAATAAATCGCAAACACGACGATGTACAGCGGGATACTCAGCGCGAGCGCGCGATCCCAAATCCCCATGTTCACACCGAACCACAACCACAGCCCGATGAACAGATACGTGGCCAGCAGTGCCACGAATGCGCATCCGCCGACGAACTTGCTGACGAGCAGCATCCACCGCGAAACGGGTTTGCTCAACAACAGGTTCAACGAACCCGGCTCAAACATTTCCGGCACCATATTGGAAGTCACTAGAATCGCGACGACCAAGCCGATGGAAAGAAGGAACTTATCGAAGATATAGGAAATCCAGCTCGACAGTTCGCGGGCTAACTGTTGGTGGGTCGTGGTCGCCGTGAGAAACTCGATCCGCCACGGTCCATAGCGCGTGTGAGTCGTCGTTTGGTCGGCAGGCAAGAGTTCGGGCCGCAGAGCGCGACTCAATAACATGCGGTTCAAGCGCCGTACCTGGTCTGCCGAGAGTTGTTCCACGCCGGCTGCGATCAATTGACGCGCTTCGTCTTCAATGAACTGGCCCTTCCAGACGTCGGCATCATAAAAGTCGCGCTCGTCGAGCACGGCGTTCAGCGCCTCGGCCAACGGTTGATAGCGTTCGGTATTCGGCGGACGGCGCGACGAGCGGCTTCGCCCTGACGGAGGCGCCTCGGCCGCCTCATCTTCTTCTGTCGATAACTGCTCCAATTCCGCGCGCAGCGATTCGGGCAATCGTTCCCAAATCCGCGCTAGGACGGGGCGCTCGCGGCGCGTCACTAGTTTGGTTGCCAACGCCTGGGGGTCGGAGATGTCTTCTGTCAAATCGATCCGCCAATCCAATACTTCGCGCAGATGCAATGGCGCCAGCGCGGCTAACAGCAATGTGATCAACGCCAACAGAATGTAGAGCACACGGGAAGCGAGTGCGGCTCGAAAAGAATCTTTGACTATCGCCCAATAAGGCCGCCACATCGATCAGCCCCCTCCGGTTGGGATCGATTTCGTATCGTCCGATGGAGGCGCTGGTGCCATATCACCGGGATGCTCCGTTCCTGCGTCGATCAACGCTAGGAAGGCATCTTCCAATGAGGCGCGCTGGCGGATCAACTCCACCACACTGATACCGGCGGCGCGCAGCGCGTCCAACCGCATGTCCAATGCCGCTTGATGTGGAAAAGACTCGGAGACGCGCATTTCCACGAGACCTGTTTCCGTCGGCGGCGCGGCGGGAAACATGTTCGCCAGCACGGCCGCGTCTCCTGACAGGCGCCACTCGACGGCCAGCTGCAATTGTCGCTGATCCAACCGTGCCGTAATTTCTTCGACCCGGCCGCAAAAGCGCAGTTGGCCGCGATTGAGAATGGCGACGCGGTCGCAGATCAGCTCCACCTCTTGCAGCAAGTGGCTGTTAAGAAAAATCGTCACACCTTGTTCCTGAAGGCGGCGAATCACCGTCCGCATCTCGGCCCGCGCGCGGGGATCCAGTCCGTCGGTCGGTTCGTCGAGGATCAGCAACTGCGGTCGATGCAACAACGCCTGGGCTAACCCCAGTCGCTGCAACATCCCCTTCGAATACTGTTTCACGCGATCCCGTTTGCGTTCCGAAAGACCGACCAACTCTATCAACTCCGGGCGGCGCTGGTGAATCACGCGCGTCGGCAGATTGTGTAAGTGACCATAGGTTTCCAAGGCGGTCCAAGCCGTCAGGTGTGCAGGAATCCGCAGATGTTCGGGGAGAAAGCCGACTTCGGCCCGCGCGCGGCGGCTCCCGGCGGACATGCCCAACAAGGTCGCGCCGCCGGAAGTCTTGCGGATGATGCCCAATAAAATTTTAAGCAACGTCGTTTTGCCAGCGCCATTCGGGCCCAGAAGTCCAAATATCTCGCCTCGGGGAACCTCTAGACTGACGTCGCTCAATGCGGTTACCCGCTTGCGAACAAACCAGCCGTCGCGATACACCTTGGTGAGATGCGTGGCGGTTATTGCTGGCGCTGAAGTCATAATCGGTATGATACAGAGGTCGGAGGATAGGGCAACGGTCCGGCCCTACGATTTCGCAATCAACTGGAGCGGCAGCCGATTCAAACTCAAAAATCACTCATGCTTTCCACCGATGACACTATCGACGTGTTGCTGTTCGAGGAATCTCTCTACGGCGGCATCTCCGCGCTGGTCCAATCCGATGGGCGCACAGTTTATTTTTATTTGCAGGGAGATGCGACGTTTGGAACGCGCGCCTGTTGGGTCCGGAACCTGGAACCCGGTCCGTGGGTTTTCTCCGACGACGATTTGCGAAACGGCCGACCGCCACTTCTTCCTCGCGTCCATGTTGTCAACCAATCATTGATGGCAGCGTTCGACGCGGCGGAGCTGCGCGTGGTTTGGTTTCCGGAAGGGAACGGCGCGTACTTGTTGGCCGGTCAGGAAGTGCTGGCGGTGATCCCACCCTGGAGCGGTCACGATGGCTTTCATGGCTATGCGCGTGATTGCTCCAGCGAGAACCTGGTTTGTTGGCCGTTGCCGCCGCGCGACGCGCTGTTGGCGGCACTAGCCCGCGCCGAATCTTTCTGGCAACAAGTGTCCGGGGGCGCGTTGTTCCGACAGATGCAGCCGCAGATTGTGCAAACATATGAGCAATCATTTGGCGCGGTCGAGCAATATTATTCGATCGATGGCGGGCGATTTCCGCCCCGGGGCGCCGTCATTTGCCGAGGCCTCGCCGGGCGCGTGCTAGCCACGGTCGGCATGTCGCTCTGTCCACAGCCGAATGTGCCGACTGCGGAACAATCAGGACCGGAGGTTACGCCCTGGATTGAGTTGGCGATGGCTTGTGCCAACGACACCACGCCGAAACAACTGGCGGCGCTGGTGCACACATTGAGCGGCGTCGCGCGGATGCCTTGGCACCAGTGGACTTGGTTAGGTCAGGGACAGATTATCGAAATCGCTACGGAAGCCGGTCCCCCGCAGCGTTGGAGACTAACAGCTTCTCCTCCCGCATCGGCTGGGCCTGGCCCACTTCTGCCAACTCCTCATGGATCCCGCGCGGAACTTTTGTGGTTGGTGCCCGACGCGTGTCAACCAGAGAATGAATGAGCAATTGTGTCCACCAGCCTTTCACATTTCGATGACGCAACCATGCAACTTTTCCGCAAACACCCCTACAGTCCGGGCTTTGGCGGTGACGGTGCAGGCTTTGGCGCTGGTGCCGGCACGGGTTTTGGCGCGAGGGCCGGCGCGGGTTTTGGCGCTGGCGTCGGCGCGGGTTTTGGCGCGGGCGTCGGCGCAGGTTTTGGCGCGGGGGCCGGATTCGGCGCCGAAGGTGGACTCGCTGCTGGTGGAGGGGCAGGCGGAGGCGGTGACGGCGGCGTAATCGGCAGCGACTTGGCCTGGACCATCGGTGCCCGCTCGGTGCGCAGGACGGAAGTCGTGTGCAGCGACCGATCGCCAAAGAAGCGCATGATTCCCCAGCTGTTCGTTTTTAACGGGATGGAGATATCGACGCGCACGGCGGGGGTCTCTTCGGTGATGATCGACGGCGTGACGCGAACCTCGGCGTTCTGGATTCCCAATTGAGCCAATACGCGGCGGGCGCGCTGCTCCGCTTCGTCGTGATGAGCTCCGGGGACCATCGTGTGCCGCGCCGCTTCGTAAGCCGCGTGGTTGGCAGTGTGTCGCAACAGGTTAACCCGCACGAATTCGATTCCGGCAAACACGAGCATCAAGATCAATGACGCCACCAGGGCGAACTCGACGGCTGTTGCGCCGCGGCGTTCCGAACCGCCTGGCCAAAATCGCGCTCTTGATCCGCCGCAGGTTACCGTATGGCCGAAGTATCGCGACAAAATCATGACTTAGGTTCTCGCTATGCTAGATGACTACTGTGGGTCAATGTTTTTGTAACGGTGATTACTGAGTAATCAGGGTCGGCATCCGCTTGGCGATTTCCTGAAAAACGTCTTGCAGGTCTTTCGCCGATTTGGCGTGGAAATGGAGGCCGCCGCCAATCTGCGCGACTTTTTTCATGTCCGCTTGGTTGGCCTCCGCGGCAAAGGTAACCGTAAAAATCATGACTCCGTTCTTGGCGATTTTTTCCGCCTCGGCAATCGGCTTCGGCCCGACGTTGTAAATCCCGTCGGTCAACACGATGATGACTTTCGTCGCCCAAGGGCGCGCGTGTTTGCTGGTCGCCAAGTTGTTGTTGGCGACCGCCAGCCCTCTGCCGATATTGGTGCCGCCACTGTTGAATGTCTTCGAGTACACGGACAAGGCGGACAGGATCTTGGGGTAGTCACCGGTGAGGTCGAGGTCCAGTTTGCCACTATCGGCATATGTCACCAACGACACGCGTTCGTTTTGCGGCGACATCTGAAGTTCCTTCAAGAACACTTGGACGGCGGATACCGTGTCGAGCCAACGGGACTTGGGTGGCGCCGGGTCGCCGAAAAACCATCCTGGCGGCGCCGCTTTGGGAATTGGCGGATATTGGGCTTTCTCGTCCGCAGCGTACGCCATCGATCCCGACCGGTCGATCACGACCGCGACGTCCAACTCGATTTGTGTAGAGATCGCGCTCGCGCGGATGTTGACCTGGCGATTGCCGTTAAGGACCGGAAAGAACAAGGTGACGGGACCGGCGGGCGATTGGTCGCTCTTGCGCACCGTTAGGCGTAAGGCATTTGCGTTCGTGTCACCGGGAATGAACTCGTAACGCGATTCGAACTTGTTGCGCACGGACGTGCCCAACTCGAAATCGCTCATCTGCAAATTCACTTTCTTGTTGTCAACCAAGTTCTTGTCCGCCAGTCCTTGGGCAGCAGCCAGTGCGGCTTGCATGTCACCCGTCGCCACGTACACACGGTTGGCAGCGCGTGCTGAAGCATCGACGGCGACTTGCAACTCGGTTTGCGCGAGCTGCAGATGCGCCCAATTGATGGCAAATCCGCAGAGGATCGCCAACACGGGAAGAAAGATGACGATGAGGACCAGCACGGCGCCGCGGCGAGGTTGGCTCTGAATGCCGGCGGTCCGCAGGGTCCGCGGTCGAATCGAGAGGTCGCTGCGCATGAAGTTGCTCTTCGGTAGTTGGCGGAAGAATACGAATTAGTACTCGGTCATCATGGTGGTCTCGCCGCGGAGACGCAGATCGCCGAACACATCCAAGCGAAAGGTGCTGTTAACATTGGCCGGCGCTCGGACAGTGACCGTAACGTGGCTGCCGAAAGGCTGGCCCATGAACGACTTGGGATTGACGTCGATCTTCGCGCCGCGAATATTGCGTTGTGCTAGGATTTGGTTGACTTGCGCTTCAATATTCTCGTACGTCGCACCAGGGACAATCGCCACCCGCGCTCCCTCGTAAGCGGCGACGGTCAGACCTTGGCGCACATAGATGCAAGTGCAGCTTTCCACCACTCCCAGGGCAAACAATACCAGGATCGGCAGACAGACTGCCGCCTCGACGGCGGCAGCGCCGCGACGAGGTTGGCGACGTCGAACCCGTGGAAATGGACGTTCTGCGAATATTCTCATGATTGCAATTGCGTCACCGCGATGAGCGCTAACTGGTCGCGTTGACGCGTTGATGGATATTCGTAGTGTGTTCCCGACGATGAAGAGTAGCTTATTGCATTCGGCCATGCGCCCAAAACGTGTCTTGGCATCTCCTGCGCTGCCGGCGGCGAAGCCTGCTGGCCGCGAAAATCGATACAGTCGGCGCCTGCGGCCCGCAGCCTAACGCGAAGTGGATTACCATCGTCGCGGCCGGACGACTGGGGCCAAGTGGAATTTGGTCTCTGCAGGGAAGGCCGGGGATAGCTGTTCAGGGGGTCGCTGACCTCAAGCAACGTTGGTAGGCAGCTTCGTTGGCGAACACCAATTCCACGGGCGCATGCAGTGTCCCGTAGAGGATCGCGTTCTGGTCGAATCGGTTGGCCAGAGCGATTGCTCGGTCGCGCGGCAGTCCTACGACAAAAAAGGACTCCTCGCCGGGCCACGTTTCGTCCGGCCCGTGGGTAGTCCCCAGTAAAAAAGGCCAAGCCGCCAGGTCGGTAGCCAACTGCTGGTTTCGGCGGCGATTCTCGTCGTCGGCCAGCGGGCGCGATTGCGGGTTCCAGGCGGTCAAAAACGCGAACTGATCGGCCGAGTGCCGCTGGAGAAAGCGGTTGACGAGTTCATTCTGTTGGCCGATCATCAACATAGTGCGCAGCGCGTAAACTTCGTACCGCGTTTGCAAATAGATTTGGTAAAGGCTAGTGGCCATGAATGCGGACCCTGCGTCTTCGGACCATTCTAATCCTCGCGGCGCGCAGTTCGCCACCACGGCGTGGAGCTTGGTGGTCGCCGCCGGGACGAGGGAATCTCCGCAGGCCCAAGCGGCGCTGGCCGAACTCTGCCGACGCTATTGGTATCCTCTATACGCCTTTTTGCGACGCTCCGGCCAGGACGCCGAAAAAGCCAGCGATTCCATCCAAGGTTTCTTCGCCGATCTACTGGAGCGGAGCGCCTTGCATCGCGCCGACCCCGAGCGCGGACGGTTTCGGACTTTTTTATTGGCGTCGCTCAAGAACTACTGCGCCAATCAAAGACGCCATCAACAGGCTCAAAAGCGCGGCGGCGGCTGGAGAAGGTCGCTATAGCATCGAACCACAACATGCGTTGACGGCAGAGCGGCTGTTCGAGAGGAAATGGGCGCTGCAACTATTGGATCGCTGCTTGGAACGATTGCAGGACGAAGCACGGGAACGGGGGCGCGAGGCGCTTTTCGCTGCTGTGAAACCCGTGCTGTGCGGCCACGACGCCGAAACGACGTACGAGCAGATCGCCGCGGAGTTTCAACTGACGCCCAGCGCAGTCAAGGTGGCTGTGCATCGCTGGCGTGGACGTTTGCGCGAATGGATTTACGCGGAAATCCTCGAAACGGTGACGACGCCCGAAGAAGTTGACGAGGAGATCGAACTCTTGTTTCGCGCCCTGGCCGAAACCGATTGATCGCCACCCGCAAGGTTGTTGTTGAGCGTAAGTTGGTTGGAACACACGGCATATTCATCCGCGTCGCAGTTGGGGAATCCCATAATACACCGACCATCGTGGCAACATTAAGTGTCCCGATGACGGGGCGAGATTCAACCGATAGCGCGGTCACGCACGGACGGAAGAGCATGCAACTCCTATCGACGGGTGTGTTGATGCACTTCATGGGGTCGTCCCCCTTTTGCCAAAGCCGAACGGCAATCAAAATGGACTTGGGTACGGCGATGCGCACGTGATGAAACAAGCAGGTGGGACATGGTAACGATGACCGACGGCGGTGCGGAAACGAAAGTCCAGGAATATGTGTTGGGAACCGGACACGATGAGCTTGAACGCTTGGCCTTTCAGCATCGGCTCTGGTCGGATGCCGCGCACGCCGCTTGGCGAACGGCGAGGATCCAGATTGGACACCGCGTGCTGGATGTGGGCTCCGGGCCCGGTTATGCTTCGTTTGACCTGGCGCAATTGGTGACTCGATCCGGCGCGGTCGTGGGGATCGACGAGTCCTCCAGTTTTGTGGAATACCTCAATCGACAGGCGAACAGCCGGGGTCTATCGCAACTGCGGGGAGTCGTTGGGGACGTACAACGGATCCCGGATGTCCTGCGCGAGGAGCCGTTGTTCGACTTGGCCTATTGCCGCTGGGTGCTGTGTTTCGTTCCCGATCCTTCGTCCGTCGTGGCCGGGATCGCGCGGATGTTGCGACCGGGTGGACGTTTCGTTGTGCACGACTATTTCAATTATGAGTCGTTGGCGATGGCGCCCAAGCATCCGCTGCACGATCGCGCCGTGCAAGCGACGATCGCCAGTTGGCGCGAACGGGGTGGCAATACGGATGTCGCGGGGGACTTGCCGAGAATTCTTAAGGAGACGGGCTTTCAATTGACTTCGATGCAAACCCACGCGCGCGTGGCCCGGCCTGGCGAAACGATGTTCCAATGGCCACAAGTCTGGTGGCGCATTTTCGCCCCCAAACTTGTGAAGATGGGTTTCATGACGGGTGACGAATGCCGCGAGTTGCTGGAACTGATGGATCGCGTTGCCACCAGCGACACCCACTTCATCCAATGCCCGCTGGTTTACGAGTTTATTGCGGAGAAGAAATGAATTCCACAACGACGATTCGCGCATTGGCCGACGGGCGATTCCTCTTGCGGTATCTGTTGATTGGTCTCGCCTGTTTGGGGTTTTGTGCTTACTGCCTGTATGACGGCCTGTATGCGTACCCCAAGCAACGGTTGGAACCGGCACAGGCCTACGCCGAACTCGTTGAACGCGGCGAAGAAAATCGTTGGATTGAAGTCGCTCACGAGAACGGCTGGGACGAAGCCAAACCGAAGAAGTCGGTGGATGAAGCGCGCGCCGACATTGTCTGGCAGTTTGTGATGGCCGTGCTCAGCGTGCTGTTTGCCATCCCGATTCTGGGCCTGTACTTTCGAGCGCGGTGGACCTGGATCGAAGGCTCGTCCACGGGAATCAACACCAGTTGGGGCGTGGCTTTCCGTTACGACCAAATCGTGGAGATCGACAAAAAGCGTTGGGACAAAAAAGGCATCGCCCGTATCACGTATGCCACCGACAGCCAGAAAAGGCACTTCATCTTGGACGACCTCAAATACCAACGCCAACCGACCGACCAAATCATGGAACTGATCGAATCCAACATCTCCCCCGACAAAATCGTGAATGTGTCGGCCTCAACCTCGAAGCAGTAGGCCTGCGATCGTTCGCTGACATCGGAAATCGGCGCGAATTGGCTGATATCTAGGGCTCTGCTCCCGACAACAACGCCGGGGCAGCAGTTGCGCTCCCTGCCTTGACAGGTTGAGGCAAATCAGAAACGATACGGGGCTTACAAAAAATCTGGAGAGTCGAGCGATGAAGATTCACAAAGGAGACACGGTGGTTGTTTTGCGCGGTCGCGACGCGGGCGTGACAGGCAAAGTCATTGACGTTGACCAGGACAACAACAAGATTACCGTCGAGGGAGTCAACCGGGTCTATAAACATGTCCGCCCCAGCCAGCGCAATCCGCAAGGGGGCCGGTTGCACAAAGAGATGCCTATCGATGCGTCGAAAGTCGCTGTGGTATGCCCTAAGACCGGCAAACCGACGCGCGTCGGATATCGTTATCTCGACGATGGAACCAAGGAACGCTTTGCCAAGAAAAGCGGTGCCTCATTGGGCTCGATTTCACCCCCCAGAAAGCGCTACGCCAACAAGGGCTGATTGCGCTTAAGGTCGAGATTGGCGCCGCGAGCATCTTGTGGCTGCCGTTCGGTAATCGCGCGATGCGACGCAGTGGGCTTGCATGTTTGATCTGTGGCTAAAACACTGGCGACGCCGAAGGTTGGCGCGGCGGCCAATTCCGCCTACTTGGTCGCGCTGGCTGCACGACGATCTGTGGCAATTCCGGTCGTTGACGGACCGGCAACGGCAGCGTCTGCTCCACACGACACAATTCTTCTACCACGAAAAGAATTTCGAAGGCTGCCAAGGACTTGCGCTGGATGATCGAATGAAGGTAGTTATAGGCGGCGCCGCCAGCCTGCTGTTGTTGGGTTTCGACGATGACTATTGTTTTGATCGTGTGCGATCAGTCCTCGTCTATCCCGGCACGATGCGGCTGCGCGGTGAAATTAGCCTGGTGGGTGGTAGCGCTGCTCCCGAACCCTGGGCAGCGGGAGTCTATTCTTCCGGCGACACGATCGTGCTCTCCTGGGAAGACGTGGCTTGGGATTGCGGCAACTCGACGAGTGGTGCCAATGTTGTGATCCACGAGTTGGCCCACCATGTCGATGACTTAGACGGAACCCTCGACGGCGACCCGCCCTTTGCAACATCGAAACAAAGTCGCGACTGGCGGCGGTTGATTCAAGTCGAACGGGATCGCTTGGCGAACGAGGTGGCGGCCGGAGTATCCACCGTCCTGCGACCCTATGCGCTCACCAACCTCGCCGAATTCTTTGCCGTCGCCTGTGAGGCTTTTTATTGCGACGCCCGCGCCCTCGCCCAGTGCCATTCGGCCCTCTTCTCCATGCTCCAAACCCTCTTCCGCTTCGACCCCCGCTCCTTCTAAGCCAATAAGGACACCAATAAGGACAGGCATAATTATAAAAACCTCTCCACGGACTGGTGTGCGTTTTGGCGCGCCCATTGGCTAATAGTTCTGGTCCCGATTACTCTCCGTTTGCGACAAGGCCACTCGCTGGCTTCGCCGTGCTTAGCCAATGGATAGTGGGGACCAGGCCATTTCCCCGTGAAAACTCGGGGAAACCTTGGCGCACCATTAATGCCTGTCCTTTATGGTTGTGGGTTAGCGGGAGGCGGTGGCGAGGGGGATGGGGGTGGTGCGGACGGTGATTTCGTCGAGCCAGACTTCGCCGGGGCTGTTGAGTTGGATATTCAGTCGCAGGGTTACTGGTTCGGTGGTTGCGCGGTAGATCACAAATTCCCGCCAGCCCTCTGTGACGGCGACGCGCAGTGCCAGATCATCGCCGCCGAGATTGTCGGCGATCACGAGGGCTCCGGCTGCGCCGGCCGGTTGTCGCTGGATGTTGACATAACCGTGAATGCGTATCATGTGCCCGCCGGGTACGGCTACTGGAGCACTGACGATCTCCAAAGGGGGTTGCTGCGGTAGTCCACGCGGCGCCTCGAGATTCACTGCCGCCAACCGTAGGCCGAAACTTCCCTGCGCCGCAGCCGGAGCGGTCAACTCGACTGTGGTTTGATACTGAGACTCATTGGTGCGCACGTTTTGCCAACCGGCATCGACCATGTGCTGCAGGTTTTCAAAATCACCCCCTGCCAACCCGTTGGCTTGCCATTGATTCTGCGCGAGTCGGTCCGCGAGTTGCCAATGGGCCGGGAGCAGGCAGGGGTGCGACAACAGGGGCGCGGCCGCATGGTCGCGAAACGGCTGGTACGCGATCGCCAGCATTTCTCGAACGGTATCTGCCAAGCGCTGGTCGGCCTGATCGATGAACAGGCTGGCGGTAGCGAAGCTGCCGCTGCGTAGCATTTCGTCAGCTTTCCTCAGCATCGCCGACGCTTCGTTGAGTGTGCCACTGGCGGACGGCGAACTGCGGCCATACCGAACCAATTGCGACTCCACCAACTGCAAAACGGTTAACCATTGTCGGACGAGTTCGGCGTGTAAAGTCACCAATGGCCGTTGGTCCGAACCGGAACCATTGCCGGAAAGGCTCGCGACAACTTGGGGGTCTTGCGTCAAGACGACTGCTGCGGACGCCGGACAATGTTCGATTTGAATGTCAGCTCCATTGCCTCCGAACTGACTGCTGATCAGTGGCAAGCCATGTTCGGCCAACAGGTACGCGCGATCGGCCACACCTGAGTAGATGTCGCGGACATGGATCGTATGCAGCGGCGCGTCTCCAGCGACGCGATGCTCCCAACCCGTTTTGCGCTGCACGATCAACAGTTGGGCGCGATTGGTTTTCAGTGCCGTGACCGACAGACCCGTATCGCCGAGCGGCAAGGTGCCCATCCGGGCGCCTCCCATGGCCCACGGTTCGACTTGTCCGAGTTTGCGATTCAACCAAGTCAACGTCAGTGCACGCAGTCGCGTGGCGGGATCGGTGGCATCCAATCGCGATCGCGACTTGAAACGAATACCGCGCGCGCCTGCTGAAAGGGCTTCATACGTGGCAAATAAGGCTTGTTGGTGCAGAATAGGGGTCGGCGGCGTTTGGCCCCCCAGTGCGGCCGCTTGGCGAATGAGCCGGCTGGAAAGTTCCGTATCGACATCGACCCAGAGCGGGATACTGTGGCCGAACGATTCGCTGCATTCGTGGAGCCACGCCGCGTAGGATGCGAGTGGAAACGTCCCGCCCATCGTGGTTTGCCCGGTTAGCAACGCATCGCAGAACCCGCTATAGTTGGCCCACTCGGCGCGAACAGCAGCCACGATCAACCGGCCGCGGCGCGAGTCGAAGTCCCGAATTTCTTGGGCGCGTTGTCGTGCACCGGTCAGTTCTCGCTCGGCCAGCGCATCGCCCAAACTCCAGGCCAAGACGCGATCGAAGTCCGCGGCGATCGGCTTGATTCCCAAGGACGGGGGCGGAGGGCAGATCAACCAAACACCCGCCTGTCGCGCTTCGACCAATTGCACGTCGGTGGCCGACGCTGGCAGTTGTATCGTATTGAAGCCCAACGTGCGCAAGTACGCAAATGGCTCGCCGTTGTGTTGAATTATCCGAGCGAAGAACGGTTGGCCGTTGACTTCGATCACCGAGCCTTTTCGTTGGACCACTGCATCGGTCAATCCATCTTGGGTAAGCGCGGCCAATCGCAATTGGTTGTCGCGAATGATGGGGGGGGTGAGAAACTGCTGGGCTGAGACCGCGCCTTGGATTACGGGCTCGGCGACGTCCACCCGATTCTGGCCCGGCTGGGTGTAGATGTTCAGCGCAATCTGGTCGATGTAGGCTCGGTCCAACGAGATGTTCCGACCCGCTTGGCTTTTCAATCCCCACGTTTGTTGTTGCAGCAGCTTCGCCAGATCGCAACTCGAACCTTCACCGACGGCCAACGTTTCCCAGCGCCCCGCCGATTGCGTTGCCGGACCGTGGATCCAAACCGCTACGGATTCTGCGCCGTTCGAGGAGACGGCTTCCGGCAGGACCACATGCAGGAGCAACTGTACGCCGTGCAGTGGCGCCATCACGTCCACACGGATCGATAGGTCGGGAATAAGCAGGCAGGGTTCGATCGAGCGTGCCACAAGGATCTGGCTGCCAGGACCGCAGAAGTAATCGAACTGTTCGATGCGGCGATGCTGGTTCGCATCGCCCGGCCGTTCGCGCTGTGACCAGGCGCTCGACGGCAAATTGCAGTCATGTTTGAGCAATCGCCAGGTCGAGGAGGAGGGGAGTTGCGATTGCGCGTGGGCAATCAATGGACAAACGGCGGCGAGGACCATCACCAGTATCGCCCATGCGCAGCGGCTCGCGCGCCAACAACGGGGTTTCGAAAGCGGATAATTGCCGAGTGTCACAGTTCTAGGCTTTGCATTCAATCCTGTACGCGTGGCCTTTTGGCAACATGTCGATTTTCGGCCACCAAAGTCCAATTTGCGGGATTAGTGGCTGTACGATGTCATCGGCAAAGTTCCTTGTGGCGTTTTGATTTCTGGTCGAATTGAGGGTTTTGCCTCGGAGGACCTGGCGCAGAACAGAGCCGATTCCGGGGGGCTTGTAGCGAAAAACCCGAGAAATGAACAGATCAACCGCGTTGACAAAAGGCAACACGGCGGGATTCCGCAGGCCGCCGTTCAAGGTCAAGAAGCCCGCAAAAACACGGCTTTGTTAGCGAATCGCGGCGGATGCCCGCGGTCTGGCACGAACCGTGCGATTCTCTGTTGGTCATCGGCGGCGCGTCCCGCCGCGAACTGAGTGCCGCCTTGCCAACGTTTGGAGACCCGCATCATGACCACTACTTCCAACAGCTTGCAAACACCACTCCCTGCCGATCTGACCAACCTGATTCACGAATTGGAAGACTTGCCGGCCGAACACCGTGCGCGCTTGCAGGAGCCCTTGGCGCGGGTTATTGAGTACACGCAGCGCCGTCGCCGCATTTTGGACCTGATCCAGGAATCGCTCAGTCAACTGCGGCTAGACATGAAATACCTCGTCTTTGATTTGGAAGCAACGCGCCGCGAGCGGGACGCTTACAAAAACAGTTTGGACGGAGGATTTTGACCGTACAGTCTCCCTGCCCGGGGCCCGTTCGGATCGACCGAACGGGCCCTTTTTTCGCGCCGAATCCGAAAAGTTGCGAATTGCCGCCGATCATAATATGATGAAATCTGCCGAGCGTCGCACCGCAATCACCATTCAATTTGCATGAATCAATACAACACGGAACAACTTGCCCAACGGCTGTTTGATAGCCGGCTCCTGGAGGCACAGCAACTCGATGAAGCGCTCAACGCGGCGGGCGGGCGCGGCGTGCCCGCGGACGAGTTCGTGCGGATGTTGGTTCAACGCGAATTGTTGACGAACTGGCAATTGCAGCGAATCTTGGAGGGCCATCGCAAGGGATTCTATTACGGCAACTGGAAGGTTCTGTACTTGGTGGGGGCTGGGACGTTTGCCCGCGTGTATCGAGCCACGCACCGCAAGACGGGAGATGTCAAGGCGATCAAGGTGTTGCGCAGCCGCTACTCCGACGACGAACTGACTCGGGAGCGGTTTATTCGCGAAGCGCGTACGGTGATGGACCTCCGGCACCCGAATATTGTGCCGATCCACGAAGTCGAGACGGAGCGCGGCCGCGTGTACATGGTGATGGACTTTGTCGAAGGGCAAAACCTGCGGGACTATGTGCGGGCCCAGGGTAAACTGAAATTGACAACCGCGCTGTCGATCGCGCGCGACGTGGCCAGCGGTTTGGATTATGCTCTGAAGCGCGGGATATCACACCGGGACGTCAAATTGTCGAACGTCCTATTATCTAGCAGCGGCCAAGCTAAGTTGGTGGACTTTGGTTTGGCGGCGGTTAATATCAGCGACGATGACGATGCCGATCCGACGTATGGGCCACGCAGCGTGGACTACGCCGGCTTGGAGCGGGCGACTGCCGTGAAACGCAACGATTTGCGGAGCGACATTTTCTTCTTGGGCTGCATTCTGTATCACATGTTAGCCGGTGAATCGCCGTTGTATGAAACGCGCGAACGCATCAAGCGGTTGTCGCCGAAACGCTATCGCGAAATCGCCCCGATCACGAATCATGTGGCCAAGCTCCCCCACCGTGTGGTGATCTTGGTCAATCGGCTGATGGATTTGAACGCCGATCAGCGCATTCAATCCCCGGGTCAAGCGCTGTACGAACTCGATCAAGTAATCAACGCGATTCGCGGCGGGGACACGCTGGAAACCTTTGACGCGCAGCTTTCTCAGCAACAAGCTGAGCAATACGCGCAGATGATGGCCCGCCAGGAAGAGGGCCGAAACTGGACCGTCATGTTGATCGAATCCAATCCCAAGATTCAGGACGTATTTCGGGAGAAACTCAAGGAATTGGGCTACCGCGTGTTGATTATGAGCAGCTTGCAGCGGGCGATCGACCGATTCAAAAATCTCGATCCGGCCGAACCATTGCCGGCACACTGCATTCTGTTTGGATGTTCGTCTTTCGGCCGGACTGCGCTGGACGCATTTAATGACTTTGCCAAGGATGCCTATACCAAAAAAATCCCGGCCTTGTTGTTGCTCGACGAGCAGCAAGCGCATTTTCGTCAGGATGCTGATCTGAATGAGCCCTACCGACAGGTCGCTTTCTTGCCGATACGTCTAAAAGAGTTTCGGCAGCAACTGAAAGATGTATTGACGGCCAGCGCATTGAAGCGCGACGATGTGGCCCACTCATCGATTGTGATTCAGCCCGATGTGCTCTAGCCAGGTGCCCATTGGCGAATTGGCGAGAGCCGATTCACCGACGCCCAGTCGTTAAGTGGACTATCGGTTATCGGTTTAACGTCGGTTTCGGACAGTGCGATCCTTCTTCGCCTGAAGGTGGATAAACCGTGGATCAAGAATCGAGTTTTCGAAAACAGTCAGCTGCATTATTGGAGCGTTTCGCGGGCGTCGGGCCAACGCATTTTGATCGCTTGGCGGCGGAACGGTTGGTATTCGAGGCGCAGCGGTCAGCTGGTGGTTCGTCCGAAATCGATTGGTTGGAGTGTGTTACCGAATGTGCGGAATCGTTGAATCTGCGGATTCGCCGAGCGCGCATTACTACGGCTGACGCAAGCAAGTTGGCGGCTGGCGGGATTCCTGTCGCGACGTTGCTAAGCTCAGCGGACGGTGACAGGGCTTGGCTGTTGATCGATCAGCGGCGCGGGAATCGGTATCGATGTCTGGATATTTCGACGGGCGGATTCACTTGGCGAAAACTCAGTCAATTACAGAAATATCTTGAGGAAGAACCAGGTAAGCCACTCGAATGGCTGTATTGCCAACACCTGCTCATGGAGGAAGCCGTGGCTGACAAGCCCCCTAACGCCTCGCCAAGCCATGTGTACTCGGGAATGGCCCCGTTTCAGAGATTGATCAAATTTCTGAAGCCGGACCGCAGTGACCTGGGAACGATATTGCTGTTTTCGTTGGTGGTCGGTTTACTAACGCTTACCACGCCGATTGCCGTAGAGACCTTGGTCAACACGGTGGCCTTTGGGCGCTATCTGCAACCCGTCGTGATTTTGGCCCTGATTGTCTTGATCTTATTGGCTTTCTCTTCACTGCTCACAGCGTTGAACACGTATGTTGCAGAAGTCATACAACGCAGGCTCTTCGTGCGATTGGTGGAAGACGTGGCTTTCCGCTTGCCCCGAGCCGAACAATCGGCCTTGGACAAGGTTTATCCTCCCGAACTCGTCAACCGTTTCTTGGACATTGCCGTTGTTCAAAAGTCCGTGGCCAAGTTGATTATTGATGGCCTGGCGTTGGTGCTGCAAGCGGCAATTGGGATGGTAATTTTGGCATTTTACCATCCGTTTTTGCTTGGTTTTGATTTGGTTTTGTTGGCGCTGATGGCTTTTACTCTTTTTGTATTGGGACGCGGCGCGGTGGCTACCGCAATCAAGGAGTCCAAGGCCAAGTATCGAATTGCGGCTTGGCTGCAAGAAGTCGCTCGTCAGACAACAGCGTTTCGGTTGAACAATGGCATGGACTTCGCTATCGAGCGCGCGGACCAATTGGCCGTTGAGTACTTGGATGCGCGGAAGAAGCACTTTCGTATCGTCCTGCGACAAGTTCTATTTGCGCTCGGAACGTACACGATTGCCACCACTGTTTTGTTGGGCCTGGGTGGCTATCTGGTGATTGTCGGACAGCTCAGCCTGGGCCAATTGGTGGCTGCTGAATTGATTGTGTTGTTGATCCTGACCTCATTTGCCAAGCTCGGCAAGCACATCGAGAGCTTTTATGATTTATTGGCGTCGATGGACAAGCTTGGTCAGTTGCTTGATTTGCCGTTAACACCGCATGACACGATGTATCATTTGCCGGCGTCGGGACCGGCAGAGTTGCATTTACAGAAGATCCAGCTTGCTGTTCCAGGACAGCAGTTATTCAGCAACTTGTCGCTGCGCATCCCGGCTGGCGAGAGCCTTGCCGTGTGGGGGCCGTCCGGGACGGGAAAAAGCTGGCTCGCTGACTTTTGTTGCGGGCTGCGCCAACCAGACGACGGCGTGATTGAATTGGACGGCATCGACCTGCGAGAGATTCGGCCCGATCTGATTCAACAACAAGTGTCATTGGCGCGCGGGATCGATGTTTTTGCGGGATCCATCGCCGAGAATATCCATCTGAACCGATCGCGGGTCACGGCGGCGGATATCCGGGCAGTCGTTGGATGGTTGGGAATGGACGACGGCATCGCGGAGTTGCCTGCTGGTATGGCCACGATCCTGCAAACCGGGGGAAACCCATTATCCAGTGGCCAACTCCAGAGATTGATGCTGGCACGCGCTCTGGTCGCTCATCCGCGGCTCGTAATTGTGGATGGTGCCTTGGACGCGCTCGAAGTAACGGACGCTCGGTCAGTTATCGAGGCAGTACATGCCGCACAGCAAAGTACTCTGCTGGTATTAACTAAGCGCCGCGAAATCGCCGAACTGTGCAGACGCGCAGTTAATCTGCGCAGCACAGGAGATTCGGGCAATGCGGGCAAGAATGTCCGTGCGCAATAACAAGCTGGCGGCGTTCAAGCGGGAGACAACGATAATTGATTAGGGGATATCTTCGCGATGCAAACTACAGTTAGTCATCCGAGCCCGTTGCCTGCTCTGAAACTCGTGCAATCCTCGCAGCGGATTCGTCGTTTCGCACGGCTGGTGTTCGCTGGTTTGGTACTGGCTGGTTTGGCCATGATGTTTTTGCCGTGGCAGCAGACTTCTCGGGGCAGCGGTCGTGTGATTGCTTTTGTTCCCCAAGAGCGACAGCAGTCGGTGACATCCCCAATCCGAGGCATTGTATCGATGGTAGCACCAGGGCTGCGGGAAGGCCATTTTGTTCGCCAGGGGGACGTTATTCTGGAGTTAAAACCCGCAGCTGCCAACTTGGCTGATCAGATCGGCTTCCAGATGCGCGACATGGAAGCCAAGCTTGAGGCCATTCGGATCAAGATTGAGGTGTACGGGCAAAACGTACGCGACTTTGCCGAGGCCCGGGACTTTGCCGTCCGTTCGGCACAAGACATGGTTGAATCGGCTATGGCCAAATTGAAATCCAAGCAGCAGTTAGTTGCGGCCTACGAAGCGAAAGAGTGGCAATCCCGACTGAACTATGAGCGGCAGTTGAACCTCGCGCGCGATGGCGCTACTGCCGAGAAAGAGGTGGAAAAAATGAAGCGCGACTGGGATGTGGCCAAGTCGGAACTAGAGGCAATCCAGTTGGAAGTCGATGCGGCACAGTTCGAAGTGGAAGCCAAACGCAACGAATTGGAGCAGAAACGCAACGAGATGCAGACCAAAGTGGACAATGCGCGGGCTTATCAGCAAGGGGCCATCAGTGAACAGGCCGCTGTACAAAAAGAGTATCGTGAACTCGAGATCAAACTCAGTGAGCTGCAACAACTCGTCATCCGCGCGCCGCGTGACGGTACGATTTTTCGTCTCCCGGTTTTTGAACGGGGCCAAACAGTCAGGGAAGGCGATTCGTTGTTCACGATCATTCCGGAAACACGGGAGCTGGCCGTCGAGTTGTGGATCAATGGGTTGGACATTCCGTTGGTGCAGGTCGGCGACCACGTGCGTTTGCAGTTTGAAGGCTGGCCGGCTGTCCAAATCGGCGGCTGGCCCTCCGTGGCGATCGGCACGTTCGGCGGGCAGGTCGTTGCGATTGATGATTCTGACGACGGGTTTGGACGCTTTCGCATTCAAGTCCGCCCCGACCCCACGGATAAGCCTTGGCCGGAGGAACGATATTTGCGGCAAGGGATTCGCGCCAATGGATGGGTGATGTTGCGGCAAGTCCCCTTGGGATACGAGTTGTGGCGTCAGCTCAACGGCTTTCCGCCAACACGCGCAGTTCCACCTGATGGCAGCGCACCCGACAAGCCAAAGTTCAAGTTGATTTAGTAATCCCTAGGCTCACTCATTATGGCGCCGACCTTACCGCGACAAGTCTACCGGTCAGTGACCGCTTCGCGTTTCCGGTTCCAGTTGCGAGTCCTTGGAAAGGGGTGTGACAGCGTTGATCGACTTTCGGCGTTCGGGATTCGTTTGGCGATAGTCCTGGCCGCAACGTTTATCACTTTGTTTGGAACGGGTTGTCAGTCGCCCCTCTGGATCGGGCCGCGACGCACACCAGCCGCTCCATTGCGCACGGTACCGGCCGCCGTTACGAAAGCACATTCGCCTAGTCCCAATAATGCAACTTCTCCGCCAAACACGATCCAATTGGCGCAGTGGCAAGACATCGGTTCGCCTGAGAACGAACCAACTTTGGCATTGTCCGAGGATCAGAATCCTCAAACGTTGACCGAAGATGAGGTCGCACAGGTTGTGCGAGAATCCTTTCCCCTGGCCTGGTCCGCCTGGCAAGAACAAGAGATTGCCGCAGGGATTTTGACGGCTAGTCGAGGCGCGTACGATCTGCAGCTTACCGCTGCGACCATTTCTCGGCCGTTGGGGTTTTACCAGAATCACCGTCACGCGATCGGAGTTTCGCAGTTGAATGCGTGGAACGGCAGCCGTTGGTTCGGCGGTTATCGCTTGGGAGACGGCAGATTTCCCACGTGGTACGGCGATCGATTGACCAACGACGGCGGTGAGTTAGCTATCGGCGCATCGATACCGCTTCTTCAGAACCGGATGGTCGATCCCCAACGAACGCGTTGGTACAAAGCCGAACAACAACTGTTGGCAGCCGAGCCGTTGATTCGGCAACAGCTGAACGTGTACATCCGCGATGCTACAGCGGCGTATTGGAACTGGGTCAGCGCTGGATTGAGCCGCAAGGTTCAGCGACAGCTCCTCGAGTTAGCTCAAGAACGCGCGCGGCAAATCGAGCGGCGCGTGCAACAGGGAGATCTGCCCGAGTTGAGTTTAATTGACAACGATCGCTTGATCGCCCAACGCGAAGCCGCGGTAATCGACGCCGAGCAACGATTTCAGGCATCGACGATTCAATTGTCTCTGTATCTGCGAGACGCAACGGGCCGCCCCGTATTGGCCTCCGAGCAGCGGCTGCCCGCCATGTTTCCTGAATTGCAACTGCCAGTAGAACTGGCCAATGAGGAACTGGCTCGCCAACTCATCTTAGCTCATCCCACGCTGGCAGTGGCTGATCTTCAAATTCAGCAACAACAGGTGGAGATTCAGCAGGCGCGGAACCTGGCCTTGCCCAAATTCGATCTGTTCTGGGAAACGTCTCAGGACTTGGGCGCTACCAGCACGATCACGCGTGACAAATCCCCATTCGAGCTGGAAACCGGGCTGATAGCTGATGTCCCCTTACAGCGGCGCGAGGCCGTGGGACAACTGGCTGTCGCTCGCGCACGACTGGAGCAATTGCAATGGCAGCGACGTTTTTTGGAAGAGACTCTCTTCGCGGCTCTGCAAGAGCATTCGACGGCAATGGAGAATGCGCGTCAGCGATTCCAACGTGCCCAAGCGAATGTGCGTTTGGCTGAACAGGCGTTGGACATTGGTCGGCGGGCGTTTTTGGCGGGCGACATCGATCTGATCGTGTTGAACATATATGAGCAGTCGTTAGCGGATGCGGAGTTGTTGCAAATCGATGCGCAACGCGCCTTTTTTGTGGCACTCGTCGAGTACCGCTTAGCGCTGGGGGCGGCGGAAGATTGAAGTTCCAGCGGCATCGCTATTACCGTTAGCGACTCGATGAACGAGCCTTATTTTCAGGGCAACATCCCCGCGCACGTCGGCCACGCGCGATAAGTGGCCTGACAGGCGTGATGCGGTTTGACGAACTATCCGCGGCGATGCTTTCGCTTGCCTTGTCGGTCCCGAGACATTGAAACGAGCCCGGCAATCAGCGCGACCAGGCCCAAGGCCGCTAGGCCAAATAGACCATACGACACGTTGCGCAGGAATCGACCCAGTTCGTCTTGGGTGCGCCATTCCGCCTGTTCGAAGGGGGGTAATTCGCGGTTGGCCACAACCGATTCCATGAATTGCCAAACCTCGGCTGGCGAGCTGTCGGCAAATGTGTTGCCAAAGGCGATCGCGCGCTGGTGCTCGTCGGCTGGAGAAATGAGTTCCCCCGCGTACTGCCAGAGAAAGTAGCCAGAGATGCTACCGACGATCAAGAGAACGAGCCCCAAGGAAAACATTCCCGCTTTCAGGAGGCTGGGCCGCGCATCGGAATGGGGTTTGGTCGCCGTGACTGGCGATGGGACTGACGCTTTCAAATCACGAAGTTTCGGCGCGTCAAAACTTTTTTGGCACCCTGGGCACAACAATTGCTGGCCCGCGTGTTTCGCCGCGATGGTCAGCACGTACTGGCAATGCGGGCAGGGAACGGAAAACATCTGACTCATGGAAAATCGGCCTGAAATACTTTGGAAACTTTCTTGAACCGCGGACGCTTTTCGGTGGAGTTCACCCCCTTGGCAGCCCCGGTAGGGCGGTGCCCATCGAGACGTTCCGGAACTCCAGCGAAGACGCCTCAATTATGGCACACCTGCGATTATTTGACACTGGACCAATGCCGCTGGGCGAGTAAAATGAAGAGACCGTGAATCATCGCTCCAGCTGTTACAACAGCCCTTTACTATGGGAACCATGGCGAGCGCTATTTGACCACGGCCTGCGGATTCAGCGCGGATTTTCCGCACCGATTGGAAGCGATCGGTTTGCGCCGAGGGGCGATCACCATTGCCCTGCCAAGAGCGCTTAATGAATCCGTGTATCCAATCTGGATTGAGAGAGGCAAGTGTTCTAACAGGGCTGTTATCACGGTGTCATAACGACTGCAACCCCTCCGCACGTACAGAACATTCCGCACTGCGGTGCGTATGATTTCGATGTTGGGCGGATGGATTGCAAACGGATGTGCCGTGGTATGGGGAGGAGCAGCGCGCGTCGTCGCCGCAGGTAAAATTCCAGCGAGTGCACAGACGCGCCGTCAAAAATTGCCCTGTCGGAATTTTTTTCCAATTGTCAAGCTGGCGCGATAAGCCAGTGGTTTGAGTGGTAAACTTGGATGATTCAAGTGGATTTGGTGCGACGTCATCCATGGCCGAAGCGGTGCGCGACGAGCGGCGGCTTCGGCTATTGGTTTTGAATCACCCCGCAGGTCCATGCCGGTATCATCAGAAAATACGTTCAGGAGTATTCCCTTGTACGACGTAATGCTCGACGACTTCGAAGACGAATCAACGCGGACGCGCATCGCCGACCAACCGTTCGATGAAGCTATCGTGGCCCCCTTGGTGGATGAAGATGAAGTGGACGAAAGCCAAGTCGTCGGGGTCGATACGTCCGACGACGCGGATTTGTCCGCCGATGCCGCCGACCTGATTGGTCCCCTCGACGGTACCGATTCCTGGTCCGACGATCCCGTTCGGATGTACTTGACCCAAATGGGTGAGATTCCGTTGCTGACCCGCACCCAAGAAATCTCTCTCGCCAAACGGATTGAAATCACACGCCGACATTTCCGCACAAAACTTTTAGAGTGCGATTATGTCATTCAAATGGCCTTCAAGACCTTGCGCCGCGTGCACTCCGGAGAGTTGCCGTTTGACCGCACGGTTCAAGTATCGGTGACCGATCGGTTGGAAAAAGACCAAATCCAAGGCCGGATTCCGCACAACTTGAACACCTTGACCGTGTTGCTCAAACGGAATCGCCGCGACTTTCTGATTGCCTATTCCAAATCGCGCAGCAAAGCCGAACGGCGGCAGGCTTGGGTGGCCTTGGCGCGGCGGCGCCGCCGCTGCGTGCGATTGATCGAGGAACTTGGTTTGCGCACCCAACGCATCGAAGCGGCTCTCCCCGTGGTGGAAAAGTTCAGCCGTACGATCGACGAGTTGTACCAGCGCATTCAGCAACATAAGAAAGCGCGCAAGTCACCAGCAGACCGCCAGGCCTGGATGCAGGAATTGCGGACCATGTTGATCGCCTGCCAGGAAACGCCGACCAGCCTGCGCAATCGCGTGAAGTTCCTGAAGAAGGTTTTCTCCGAGTACCAACAAGCCAAACGGGAATTGTCCGAAGGCAATTTGCGACTGGTCGTTTCGATCGCCAAAAAATACCGCAATCGCGGCTTGAGTTTTCTGGATTTGATCCAAGAAGGAAATGCGGGCTTGATGCGGGCCGTCGATAAATTCGAGTACCGCCGCGGCTTCAAGTTTTGCACCTACGCCACTTGGTGGATTCGCCAGGCCATCACGAGGGCCGTGGCCGACCAAAGCCGCACGATTCGGATTCCCGTCCACATGGTCGAAACCATGTCGCGCGTCCGCAGTGTCTCGCGACAATTGCTGCAGGAACTGGGCCGCGAGCCGACGCTGGAAGAAGTCGCCCGCCGTTCGGAGACAACCATCGACGAAGCCCGCCGCGTGTTGGCCATGAGCCGCTACCCGATCAGCCTCGATCGGCCGGTGGGGACCAGCGAAGACAGTCAGTTCGGTGACTTATTGCCGGATGGCGAAGCGGTCAGCCCATCGCAAGGTGCCGCCCAAGATATGCTGCGACGGCGCATCGATAAAGTACTGAAGACTCTCAGCTACCGCGAACGCGAGATCATCAAGCTGCGTTATGGTTTGGGAGATGGCTACAGCTACACACTGGAAGAAGTCGGGCATATCTTCCGCGTCACGCGGGAACGCATCCGACAGATCGAAGCCAAGGCTGTCCGGAAACTCCAACAACCCAGCCGCAGCCAAGAACTCGTTGGCTTCCTTGATTAGTCTTCGCACCATCGTATGGCAATCATCGGTCGGGATCATGTCCCGACCTTTTTTTTGTAACCTTCTGTACGCAGGCTGTACTGGGGAACGGCGCGCACCAACCCCACTCCGCCGAAATCGTGGCGCGACGCGGTCGGTGGTTCCAGTTTACGAGCTGCGCGGTCGTCATTAAGCTTTCGCGAATGCTGGTTGAGCGCGTGGGGATGGCGCGCTAAGATGGGGGCTGCGGTTGGTGGCGAGCGCGTTTTCCGTCCAGTCGCGCGATGGACGTGGAACGCGCAGCAGCGACGTTCAGGTATCGAGATCGAATGGGACCAAAGCCATGAGTATTCGTGAAAATAACGAACAGGGACATTCGCCATCGAACAACGGCGCTGGACCAAGCCGTCGCCAATTTGTCGCCGCCGGTGCCGCTTGGGGGCTTGCCGCCGCTTGGCTCCCCCGGGTTAGCTGGGGGCGCCCAGGTTTTCATCCCCCTGCGTTTGCCCGGGGCCGAGTCTTTCACAACCGCGACGGCAGCGGCCGCTTCGGCCTGAACAACCCTGGCCTGCCCGGCGTCTGTGTCTCGAACGGCCGCGAGATCACGCAAACCGATGCGCAAGGTCAGTGGTCGTTGCCTGCCACTGATGAAACTCTCGAATTCTTTGTCATCAAACCGCGCGGCTGGCGCCCGGCGCTGGATGCCGACAATCTGCCGCGATTCACCTACTTACACCTGCCTGGCGGTTCGCCGGAATTGCAATATGGGGGCATTGCGCCGACGGGACCGCTGCCGGAATCCATCGATTTCGGGCTGACAGAGCAGGACGAGCCCAATCGGTTTAAGGCACTGTTTTGCGGCGATCCGCAGCCGCGCGACGCGCGCGAAGTGGATTATTTGGCCCGAACGGTAGTGCCCCAATTGCGTGGAACCGACGCGGCCTTTGGCATCAGTCTCGGCGACATTATGTTTGACGACCTGAGTCTTTATCCGCGACTGACCAGCGCGTTCGGCAAGATTGGCATTCCCTGGCTGAATGTCCTGGGCAATCACGACTTGAATTTTGACGCCGCTGACAACCGGCACGCCTACGATACGTTCCGTCGCACCTTTGGCGCGACGTATTATTCCTTCGATTGGGGACCGGTCCACTTTCTGGTCTTGAACAACATCGAATGGACCGGGGCTGATCCGGCACAAGGTCGCCGCGGCAGCTATCGCGGCTTTTTGGGGGAGCGGCAATTGGCCTTTGTCGAGAACGATTTGCGAAATGTTCCGCGCGATCGGCTAGTGGTAGTAGCCCTGCACATCCCGCTGACAGGGACAATTGATCCCAAACCATCGATCGAGACGGTGGATCGCGACGAGCTGTTCAAGTTGCTCGCCGATTATCCGCACACATTATCGTTTTCTGCGCACATGCATTGGCATGGCCATGTGTTTGTGGACCAGCGCGGCGGTTGGCGCGGCGCGCAGCCGCACCATCACATCATCACCGGGACCTTGTGCGGATGTTGGTTTGGCGGGGCGCCCGGGGCGGACGGCGTGCCTCATGCGACCATGTCGGACGGTGCGCCGCGCGGATATTTAGAGTTACAATTCGATGGAAATCGGTACGCGATCGATGGCTACCGCGGATTGCAACTGCCGGCCAACCAACAAATGAATATCATCGTTCCCGACGAAGTAGCGGAAACGACGTTGGCGGAAACAGCGGCCTATGTCAACGTATTCAACGGGTCGGAACGTTCGCGCGTCCGCATCCGCTTTGAGGAAGGCGGCGCTTGGAGCGAAATGACTCGCGTGGTCGAGCTCGATCCGTCCTACGTTGCGCTCCGCGCGCGCGACGAGAACTTGGAACTACCCTACCGCAAACCAGCCAACCCATCGCCTTGTTTTCATTTGTGGCGCCATTCGTTGCCGGCCGATCTGCCCGCCGGAGCCCATTTGATTGAAGTTGTGGCCACCGACATGCACGGGCACGAACATCACGGTTCGTCTGTGTTTCGAGTAGCCTGACCTTGGTAGGGTGCTGGGCCGTTGTTTAGGGTTGGTTGACGGGACCTGTGTTGTCGATTTCCCCGGGGGTCGTGATTCCGCCCGTCAGCAGACGTTAACGAAACGCATCCACCTTCATGAATCGTTCGATTTTCTCACGTTCGGCCGCTGGCAAGGTCGCCAAGGCGCGGTCGAATGCCTGAGCGGCGTCAGGTTCATTTTCAATTGCAGTCACTGTTCCTCCCGTTGAATGTCAAAAAGTATCACGGCCAGCTCGTGTTCCGGCTGGCCGTTTTTGGCGGACAATTGCTGTATAGTGCGCTGAGACAATTCGCTCAACCCCATGTGCCGTTGGCTGATCCGTTGGACGGCAGATTTCGCGCGCACAAACGTTTTAATGGCGAGTGCCTTCGATTATGGCTTCCGTTGTATCGAGGATTCTCCCCAATTTTTCCCAATTTCTCTGAAATTCAATCCGGTTGCGAAATCTGATGGGACGCGAAACGGGTAGATTATGACAGAGCGGATCGCACCGACCCGGCTGTGCGTTCGACATCGAACGGTTTTCCGGCGCCCGGTGGTAATCGCACAATTAGACCCCATCCCGAAACGCTTCCTCCCTTCTACCCTCGCAGGGGAGAACGGCCGGGGATGAAGGGTTTTGGGATAGGTTCTTAGTAGTAAAGGATCGCACTATGTCCATGGGATCGACGCGAAGCGCACGTTGCGCGTTTGGAGTTGTGTTTGCGCTGTTTGGATTGACGATTGCTTCGGCCCCCCTCCGCGCCCAAACGGAGTGTGAATCCCAGTGGGCTTCCTTGTTCCCGGCCAGCACGGTCGTCTATGCCGCGGCGCCACATGCGGGTAGAACAATCGCAAGCGTTCTGGACCATCCGCTGCGCGGCAAAATTGAGTCGTTGCCGCCGATTCAAGACGCCCTGCGCAGCCCGCAGATGCTGGCGGCGCAGTTGTTCATCGGCATCCTCGAAGGCCAGTTGTCCATGACGTGGCGTGAGGTGCTGCAAGCGCTGACAGAAAAAGGTTTAGCGTTAGGAATCGACGGTGATTCACAGGGGGTTTTGATCATCGCCCGCGCCAACAATGGCGAAACCGTCAGCAAAGTCGTGCGCACGGTACTCGGCTGGGTTGACCTCGACGCGCGAAATAATAATCGCTCGGCTCCGTATCAAATGTTCGATTATCGCGGTCACCGCATCGCCCAGTTCCCACAATTTTCGTTGGGACGTGTGGACGACTGGTTGGTGGCGTCCAACCAACCGCAGTTGCTCCGCAGCACGATGGATCGACTGATCGATCAAGCGACCGGTGGCTTTGCTGCCACCTCGATCTTTCGTCAGGCGGCTGCGCTGCGCGCGAGTTCACCGGACGCCTGGGGTGTCGTTGATTTGAACACCCTGCGTACGGCAGGTGTGGCGCGCGAACTGTTGTCCGGCAAAACCGATAATCCAGCGGCGGAACTGCTTGTGGGCGGCGTCCTGGAAACGCTGGCTGGCGCATGACCCAATCCACATGGTCGCGCGCCATGCCGCCAAGCTGAAGACGCTGCGAGGACTGTTGATCGACTGCGGGTGGCGGGACCAGTACCACATCCATTACGGCTGCCGTCAACTCTCGGGCACACTCGCGCGCCACGGCGTGAAGCACAGCTACGAGGAATTCGACGGCACACACTCCAACACCAGCGCCCCCATCGCCGCGTCCGTCAGCGCCGCCAGCACCTCCTGCTGCTGTTCCAGTTGATCGCGGAACCGCGCGTACGCCGCGCCCAGCGCCAGCA
>JACTND010000014.1 GCA_014584305.1 Planctomycetota bacterium
TTCTCAACAAGGACATGGCGCCCCTCGGTTATCCGAGCCGAAACGGGCTGCCATAGGCCACCGAAATGGTGGGTAACAATCGGCAAGAACCCTTGGGTGTTGTGACCCACTTTTTCATCGACCTCCACCCGCAAGTTCCAAGGTTGACCTGGGAGAGAATTTCGGGCGGCGTGCGTTGCGTCCACCGTAAACGGTGTCCACGCTCCCAAATGTTCGCCGATAAACGTGTCGCCGAAATAAACGCGCGTAGAAGTAGCCGCCCCTTCAAAGCGGAGCAAAAGGCGTTGTTCAGCCGATAGCTCAACGGGCACTATTTGCGTTTGGTAGGAGGAAATCCCGTCAAAGTCAGGGTCGATTTGGTCTTCGATCGTCCCCGGAACGGAGATCGCGTGAATTGTTGGATTTGTACCTAATTGAACCTGCCACGGTCCCAATTCCACGTCTTGGTGGGCCACAGCGGCGACCAACAACGCGATCCGTTGAAACAAATATGCAAGCATCGATAGTGAATCTCCCGATGAAACTTCGCGGTTCCACTGCGATTGGAGTTCAACAGAAGACGTGTTGACCCCGCCGGCGCAAATACACCCGACTGGGCTCGAACCAGTAACCTTCGGTTCCGTAGACCGATGCTCTATCCAATTGAGCTACGGGTGCGTAACGCTACGAATTGACAACCGGCGGGAGGCCGGCGTTCATCCAAAAAATCTAACAAACCAACGAACGTCCAACAAGGCGTCAATGCACACCCGCCATTCAGGGCCCGCAGATGGGTAAATGAACGGATCGCTCCGGCTACGGTCACAACGCAAAGACCCAAATGGGGGTTTCATGCGACGCATTGGAAGTATAATTGAGCCGATGAGCAGCCTTGTCACTTCAGGCATGAACGTAATTGCTTCTAGCAACACGGCGAAGGCGCGGTGGGGCTTCTGGGTGTTAGACGCGCCGGAATCGGCAATTTGGCGCCAAGCGTTAACGCTGGCCGTGGCGCTCCTATTCTTAAATGGGCAACGACTGCAAGCACAAGCGATTGATTTCAATCGCGATGTTCTACCTATTCTTACCGAGAATTGTTTTGCCTGCCATGGTCCGGACG
The DNA here is from genome assembly GCA_014584305.1 of Planctomycetota bacterium. Taxonomy (GTDB): domain Bacteria; phylum Planctomycetota; class Planctomycetia; order Pirellulales; family Pirellulaceae; genus BJ22. The sequence goes on from JACTND010000014.1 coordinate 1,100, forward strand.
AAGGGGCCCGCGAAGCCGGCTTGCGATTGGACGACCGACAAGTGCTCATCGACATGGATGTGATCGTTCCTGGACGGCCAAAAGAAAGTTCGTTGGTCGAACGGATTCAAAGCGACGATCCCGATTTGGTCATGCCCCCTGTCGGTTCTCGCAAACGTCTGACCCAGTCCCAAAAAAAGGTGTTGGTGGAATGGATTCGGCAAGGGGCGCCTTACGAAACCCATTGGTCGTATCGGCCGATTGTACGACCGGTGTCCCCCAACGGCCGACCGGATTTCGCGGTTCACAACGAGATTGATGCGTTCGTCGTTGATGCGTTGGAGAAAAACCAACTTTCTCAAAATGGCGAGGCTGACCGCCTGACACTCTTGCGGAGGGTCTATCTGGATTTGGTCGGAATACCTCCGACGCCGGAAGAGCAACGCGCTTTTTGCGAGGATACCAGCCCGCTGTCCTATGAGCACGTAGTCGATCGCTTACTGGATTCACAAATGTTCGGCGAGCGATTTGCACCCATGTGGTTGGACGTGGTTCGTTATGCCGACACCGTCGGATATCATGGCGATCAGAATCAGAACGCATTTGCCTACCGCGACTGGGTGATCGATGCGCTGAACGCCAATATGCGGTTCGACCAGTTTACAATCGAGCAATTGGCTGGTGACCTGCTTCCCGAGCCAACCGAATCGCAGCACATCGCGACCTGTTTTAATCGGTTGAACATGATGACGCGCGAAGGGGGTGCACAGCCCGACGAGTACTTGGCGAAGTATGCAGCCGACCGGGTGCGAACGGTCGGAATGGCTTGGCTAGGGTCAACGGTTGGCTGCGCCGAGTGTCACGACCATAAGTACGATCCCTTCACGATGTCCGACTTCTATTCGGTGGCCGCATACTTCGCGGACATCAAGCAATGGGGCGTCTATCAGGACTACGAGTATACGCCAAATCCGGACCTCAAAAACTGGTCGAACGATCACCCGTTTCCTCCCGAGCGAGTAGTCGAGGTTCCCTATCTGAAGCGCAGGCGCCAACAATTGATTGACACGCGGGAAGCGCTGGTTCAATCGACATTCAGCGTCGAAATGGAATCATCTCAAGCGCGTGACGTGTACGCGGGCTGGAGCCAACGGATGCGCGAGTATTTGTTTGACACCGGTGGCGCGTGGGCTTGGATGACGCCGGTTGCGATCGTCGGCGAGGGACTGGCCAAAGCCAAGCAGATTATTGACGAATCGCCCTCTGAGCGGTCGAACGCAGATGAAAGTTGGAGTAGTCGTTCCGGCGCTTGGTTGCACATTCTTGACGGTCAGCCTGGCAAACTGCAAGTGATGATCAATGTGGACCCTTTACCGAATAAAATTCCCTGGGCAGCACTCCGTATCGACTTCACTCCGATCGGTGAGCACCTTTTTCCACCAAAGCACAATTCCGCAATACTGCGCGTCGGCGTCGAACGTCAATCCTCCGATGGAACTTCGCGGATTCCGGTGCGCATTCATTTTGCCGACGCAAGCCATCGACTACCACGCTATTACAATGGCTTTGAAATCTTGGGTATTCAGTCTGGGTGGGAGATACCCAACAGCGATTCCCGCGTCCAGTCCGTGTGGGTGTTCGAGGAGCCGCTCGCGCTCGATGTCGGCGAACATTTGATTGTGACCATCAATGGAATTCCTACCGCTCGACTTGCATGTGCCATTTCACCCTGGTCGCCGAATGTGGTGAACCGGGAAAAGACGTTCATTGATGACGACTCCGTCGCGGCCCTCATGCGATCCGCGGGAGGCACCGACGGCGCCGAAGGGAGTTGGAGCGAGCCAGCCCCAACGGCAATCATTCGGCAATGGCTGATGAACGGACTACAACAGGGCCAGTCGGCAGTGCGCAATGAGCTTCGGCGATTGGAGAGGGAGATCTTGGAATGTCGCGAAGGGACTTGGCCGGTCATGGTCACGGAAGCGCAGGCACCGCACACGACACGCGTTCTCCAGCGGGGCAATTGGCAAGACCAATCTGGTCCGGAGGTATGGCCTGCGCCGCCCAGTTTTCTCCCGGGCTGGTCGGCCGTTTCCGGAGCGCGGGAAACACGGTTGGATTTAGCGCGGTGGTTAGTCAGCGATGAAAACCCTTTGACCGCGCGGGTGCAGGTTAACCGGTTGTGGGCTCATTTCTTCGGCCGTGGGCTAAGTGCTGTGTTGGACGATTTTGGACGTCAAGGCGCTTACCCTACGCATCCTGAGTTGTTGGATTGGTTGGCAAGCGAGTATCGGGACAGCGGCTGGGACACGAAGCATATTGTTCGGCTGATCGTGACATCGGCGACCTACCGCCAATCATCGACTCCTAGCGCGCCGGCGAGGGAATTCGATCCAAGCAATCGGTGGTTGTCCCATCAAAACATCCGGCGATTGGAGGCGGAGGTGATCCGCGATAATGCGTTGGCCATCGCCGGGATTCTGAATCGGGACATGGGCGGGCCTCCGGTATTTCCCTACCAACCGGACAACTATTATGCCCATTTGCAATTCCCCGATCGCCGGTATCGGGCCCACACTGATGATCGTCAGTATCGGCGCAGTGTTTACATGCACTGGCAGCGCACCTTCCTGCACGTTGCCGCGCACCGGCGACTTGGCGTTCACCACCCAGTTGCCGGCCGCGGGGAACGTGGCCTGCACCGCACCGGAGTTCGCCAGGATGCGACCGCCGGGCGAGCCGGGCGAAACCGAGTTCAGCCGGAGCACGATCGCCGGCGTGTCGAGGTCGTGGCTGGGATCGTCGTTCGTGATGTTCACGGCGTCGCTCACGTCGTAGACCGCGATGTCCTCGCGGCACTGAACGGTGGTCGAACGCACGCTGGGCGCGCCCTTGATCAGGCAGTTTCCGAGCAACGACTGGTTGGTCGCGCTGATCGCGGTCGCGGCAC
>JACTND010000277.1 GCA_014584305.1 Planctomycetota bacterium
GGATAGTCCGCCAGGTAAGCGATCCAATGCAAATGGATGACTGACTGGTCGGTGAACATCGCCGGCAAATGGGTTTGTTCCGGTTGCTCGGCCATGGAAAATGTCTCAAGGTGCGGGGGGCGGCGCTCGAGGTGTTCGCGATAAAGTCGGTAGATTTCTCGTACGTGCGCGCGTCGCAGGCGCTGCCTCACCATCGACCACAGCGGAATCTGACGGGGCGAGGCGTAGGTCAATTGTACGAGCGGCGGTTGGTCCGGCGGCGACCGGTTGGACAAGGTGTAATAAAAAGAGCTGGTGGTTCCCTGTTCGAGCAATGCCGAGTGCAAACGGATCGCGGCAGTCGCCGCGCCGCCATGCGGATACGTGCAGAAATGGTGAACTTGCGGCGAAAGAGCCACTTATTTGGACTCCAACCGGCTTTTGGCCAGCAACATATTCTCGAACATCGCCCGCTGACCGCGGCGAACAAACAGCACGCGCACTTGCCGCTTCATGTTCTCCCAGCGTTCAATCCACGGAATCCAGGAACGGTGCCGCAGTTCCCGTTCAGTAACGGGGCTCACGCAGCGGCGAATGAAGGCGTCCTTGTCTTGGAGAAAGCCATGCAGCACGGTGCGTTGGGAGCTAAGTACGTCGCGCCGCGCGCTCCCCACAGTAGAGAATGCGATTTGGTCGGTTTTGCAAACGAGTCCGACCGACGGGCCGTATTGGTAGATCGACATATCAAAAACCCCTTCCCGTGCTGCGCGCGGCATTCGTCGCGCGAAGTCGAGACTGTAACAAGCACCGCCGTTGATATGTGGTTCCAACAACAGTTTACGTTTGCGGAAGGGACGGAACTTGAAAACGGGCGGGACATAGCAACCCATCACCAAGGGTTTCGTGGAATGGCTCGACCATTCCGCGTCCAGTCGCGCCAGCCAATCCGGTTTAACAAATGCCATATCCGACTCAAACCACAGCGCAAATCCGCCGCCGTCGAAGTTTTCCGCTATGTAGTCCAGAGCATCCCAAAACATGGCGGTCGCACCACCGGGATAGCCGAACACTTGAGTCGGGCATTGAAACGATTGGCAACGGCCGAGTTCCGAATAGGCTTGGAACAGCGTGTCGTTAGGGGGGCATTTCGGGCTGGCAGCCAACAGAAATATGCAGTTCAGCGGCCGGCGGCAATTCTCGCGCATCCACGCTGCCGTCAATAGGTAACGATCGACTTCCTCTTGGCAATAATAGGGCAAAATGACGACATGTTCCTTCCGTGCATTCATGACGAACGTTGCTCCCAACTTCGTGTTGGACGGGGCCTAGGTCCCGTCTGTTAATCGCGCGGCGTCGGGACATTGGTCCCGACAGATCAACGCGAACATGCGGCGGCGAAAGATTCCCATTCGTCGCCGCGGAATCGAATCAAGCGAGTTGTACCTAAATTGGGCAGGGAGGGTCAACATCGACCCCCAACGCGTCAAGCCGGTTTGCTAAGGAACATAACCCGAAGCGTCAGTTTTGAAGTTGCGCGTTTTGGCCGTCCAGATACGAAACTCTGCGTAAAGTCCCGTGTTTTCCTACTCCTACTCAGCATTTGCGGTACTCGTACTCGAACACGACCATTCGAGTACGAGTACCATTTCATTGAGAACGAGCACGAGTATCGACGAAAAAGCGCAACTTCAAAAAGCGTCAGCGAGGGGCCTTCACAATTCCCTCGCTGACGATTCGGGTTAAAACAGCTATGTGCCGCGTGTCCGTTAAAGTGGTGGGTGTCAGGTCAACCGGTGGTTGTCCCATGCTAGCAGCTCGTCATTCACGATTGAGTTGCACGACGCATTCGCCCCATTGGCCTTCGTTCTCATCGACGCCCACGGTCAGCGTCGTCACCGCCTGGGATTGAGATGACAACCATTCGAGGAGTCGATTCGCCAAGTACTCCGCCAGGCGTTCGGCCGTGGTGTTGTCCACCGGCAACAAGCAGCAATCGTCGGCCGGGAACACCCAGCGCCGTTCGGCAAACCGCGCAGTGACCTCATGCGCTTCTTGCGTCACCGCAATCGTAGGATGCCGCGTGGGCAAAAGGACGCGATGATCGAGCGTTTGAACCAACCGCCGCAATGCGTCGCGGAGGGCAATGAAATCAACCACGTAGCTGTGGCAGTTGAGCGGACCTTCGATCCGGCAGCGGACGCGATAATTGTGGCCATGCAACGTTTCGCAGACATCGTCGCCGAAGGTGATGAAATGCGCAGCGCTGAATATCAGTGATTCTTTTTCTAGTTCCACGCAATACGATCGTTGCATGACTTCAGTCCGCCCTAACGTGAACACATCACAATTGTTTCGCACACCAGCATGTCAACGTTCGGCACCGGTTCGCATTATACGGCAACCCGATTGGGTGGAAACGGAGCTGATCGGCAGGGCGCCGGTGGCCATCCCCACGAACAATCCCGCAGCGATCAAATCGGCGGTCGTGCCTGGGTTGCGGCGATGACCGTCGCTGCGCATCCAGAAATCGAGTTTCCCTACCGCTTGTTCAAACGCTTCCCACCCGCGATCAAGTTCCTGGGTCGCTTCCGCAGCCATACGCTGCGCGGTTCGGTTGACGTCGGTTCCGCACTTGCGTTCGATGAGCGAATCGCCGTGGCGCGCAATCCATTCGACATGGACGGCGATCACGGCGCGCTCCAAATTGTTCCATGCTTGGCACTGGTTCGCCAGTTGCGGGACGAACCAGTCAAGCACGTCAGCAAACGTCTCGGTCCACTGATGGGCCACCGCGTCGCGCGGCGCGGCGATCTGCATCGCCCGACGAATATCAGCGGGAGGTTCGTCGGCGATATCGTACTTGGAACTTCGCCCCAGTCCGCCCGGCGCGGCGGTGCGAATGGCCTGATAGATGTCGTGGCTATCTTGCTCCGTGAGATCGTCGAACAAGTTGCCGATGGCCGCGCGCGACAGGGGCTGATTCGTTTGCAGGACTTGGGCCAAGGGAGCAAGCAACAAAATCAACCCCAGGTTCGTATTCTTGCCGACCAGCGCCCGCGTATTCCGGACAGCATCAAGGATCGTCGCGCCCAAGGCGCGGCCTGCGCAGCGGTCAATAGTCGCACCGAGAATCACACCACTGGCGAGCAGATCGTACAACGACATGTCGTCGAAATCGGCGCCGCGATGTACGTTTCCCGGCTTCGGTATGGTCGCTTCCAACTGGCACGCCCAGGCGGCCAACATCCCGGGACTGCCCGGCCAATGCGTCGTTTGGCTCATGGCGTTGCCTGCAGAAACTGGTCGATGGCGCGGCCGACCGCATCCGCGTCATCCAGCAGCACATAGTGGCCGGCGTTCGGCAGCCGCACCACCTGGGCGTCGGGCCAATACTGAAGGAATCGGTCGAGGCATTCGGGCCGGAAACACCAATCGCGCATCCCCCAGATCAACATGCGCGGCAAAGAACAGAGCGAAGGGAGTTCGCGCTCGATGGCGGCCAACGTCTGCCAAGTCGGTTGATGCGGACCGGTCGGTATATCGGCGACAAAGTTGTAAACGGCCGCCCGGTGCGACCAGGAGTCATAGGGAGCCAGCAATCCGGCGCAAACGTCGGGCGGCAGCCCCCGGGGCCTGGCCGTCGCCATCCGAGTGGCCGCGCGCGCGAACACATTCAACCCTTGAACGGCCAACCGGCCGACCAGCGGCGCGCGGCAAGCGCGAATGCGCCAGGGAATAAACGGCGGTGGGAAAGCGGCCGTATTCAGCAGCACGATCCGTACCAACCGTTGGCGGCAGCGGAGCAGGGCCCCCAAACCGATGGCGCCACCCCAATCGTGCGCCACTAGGGTCGCGTTCTGCAAATCCAGCTCTTCGATGACCTGCACCAAATGCTGCACATGATCGTTCAAACGCAAAGCGACCCCGCGCGGCTTGTCGCTCAGGCCACAGCCCAAATGATCGACCGCGATACAGCGGTACTTCGTTTGCAGTCGCGCGATCAGCGAATGGAAATAAAACGACCAGGTCGGGTTACCGTGGACCATCAGTACGGGTGGCCCGCTCCCCTGATCGACCAGATTCATCGCGCCACGAGATAACTCCAAACGGCGTGTCGCGAACGGATAGAGCGATGTCCAATCGGCGTGGCGCGCTGGAGGGCAGGTCTGTTCCGTTGATGTCATTACTGGGCCGTTTCTATCGCTAATGGCTGCGATATTGTAGAAGAACCGGCCCGTTTGACAACGAGTTTCAGCCGCTGGATTGGCGGAAGATCCGGTATCCCGAGTGGACGGGCGTGTGCGGGGCGTGGTTACCGACACTCGAAACGGGAATCGCGCGGCGTCGGATCCGTTTGCGAATCGACCGCGAGAGCTTGCGGGCGAACTTGCCCACGCCCACGAGACGGCGGTGCCACGCGGGGGGGAGGCGCCAATGGGGACTCGTCGGCGACGACGGTGAATGGACCGGATACCAGAAATCGTAATACTCGGTCCGTTTCAGAATTCGCCGCAATGCCTCCGGCGAATGCACGCAATCCAAGCCGACGAACCGATTGACAAAGGCGTATTGAGCGGCAGTCAATTCCGGTGTCGGCTGAGCAAATAGTCGCGCGCATTCCGCCTGAGTCGCATGGAAATCGCCCCGGCCATGCGGGACGTTGCGCAGTTCGTTCTCCGGAATCTGAATCTCAATTTCGCTGGAATGAACGTAGCTGAAAGAACAACCGGCGATGATCGCATTGAACAAGTAGGAACCGATGTCGTTCCCGACTGCAAACTGGAATCGTCGGCAAATATCATACGATCGCAGCATGAATTCCGGATCGTACATATGGCCGGCCGAAACCACCGGCAAGCCGGCATTCACGTACGGCAAATGGTGACCGCGCAGAATGTCTTTCCAATACACACAAACGAACACCGGTTGCATCCAGGAGGGCAACTGTTTCAATCGTTGCGCGTAATCGTCGTAGTCGAATGTGTACAGAATCGTATGGCTGGAATGGCAGGGAAACGCGATCGTCCCCCGCCGTGCCACGGCGGGCAATTCGCGATCGACGAGACGCTTGGCATAATGAAAGCCGGAACCAATGGCCAGCGAGGGTTTCCCCGAGGAACGGCGCTGGATCGCCGCGCGATGGTGGGAATAAGCCAGGTTTGATGCCAAGCACGCTTGCCGATCGTACTCCCACATCGAGGGCATATACATCACGCCATGCTCGACAACCGCTTTGAGCGAATAGTTCGCGGGCAAACCGACGTACCGTTTGATCACGGATGCCTGGCCATAGAAATCATTGGCCGGATGGATTTCGGGCGTCGTCAAGTTGCGATCGGCGCAAATCTCCTCGACGCGATCCTGTTGATACGCAAAGTTCTCCAGCGAATCGACGGAACGAATGATCATCGGCGCCTATTCAGGATGGTGATTCGTATGGGTTTGAGTCACAAACTCATCGTCGATCATGCCGGCGCGAATCGACGCCACGTCGTCCGGGTTTTCGAAGCTCAACAGGTCGGGAATGCCGTCTTCGTCCAGATGTACAATAATGCCACAAATGCGCCAACCATTCGCATCCAGACGCAGCATCCAGGCCAATTCGGATTCAACGACCTGGCCGTCAACCGTATCGCGAATCGTACAATCAACGGTGGCCAGCGTTTGTTTGTTGGTAGCAAAGCGCGGAGCGTGTACGGCGTACGTTGCTTGCGGACCGCCAGGAGCCTGCCAAACCAATTCGGCGCGGCGGGCATTGATCAAGGAGGTGGTCGTAAGGTATTGTGTGGCTCCGCGCGAATCGCCCCGCGCCAAGCTGTCGAGAAATGCTCGACACACCGCGTCGGGAGTGCTTGGAGTCGCCGCCGACGTTTGGCTGCGCACGGCGGGCGAGTCCTCACCGTCTCCGATCTGCGCGGAAAGAACGGTGGTTGACGATGCCGCATGGTCATCGAGCTTTTGTTGCCAGGCGACGTCGGATTCGGTGACGCGCTGGCAACCAGCTAGCAGGGCCGCCATTAGTCCGAGAGTACACCACAACCCAGTATTTGTATTCATGAATCATCGCCCTCCATGGCGGTTTCCGGCTCAGTGCGAACGCACTTATTGGCAATATTCCAGATCGCGCGCCAGGTTGCCAATTTTGGGAGAATTCGTCAAGTCGAATTCCAAGCCCGCACCGCGGAGCGCTGGTGACCAAGCGGACGAAAGCGCACTAGAGGGGAAACAGCTTCCATCGACTGCAATGTAGGCAGCCGCGGGCCGACTGGGAAAGTGAAAAATTACCGCCGCTTAGCGTGGTTTTCCAGCAAATCCAAAATCAACCCTAGTATGCGTTGATTCTCACCGGTGTCGCCGGAGCTGGCATTGTACCGTTCATATTGCCGCAGGATTTCGTCGCGCGTCAACAACGTGCCGCGTCGCGTCACGGCTTTGGAAAAACTTTCCACCGCCAGTTGGCGATTCTCCATCGGCAATCCCGGTTGGCTGGCGTATTCGATCAATGCCCGTTGGGCCGATGCGGTACCCATCAGGCCCAACGCTTCGATCACGCGTCGCGAATTGTGGGGCCAATACAACAAATCGGAAATCGCGCGCTCGTGTGCGAGAACGTCATAGAATGAATACTGCTCCCAGGCGTTGAGCACTTTGAGCAGCCAGTTCAAAGCGTATTCCGCTTGCAGTCGCCCCTGCGTCGTGGTGACTTCCCAGGGTTGCTGCAATCGCCGCAATTGATCGACTTGCAGCGCCACCAAGGTGGGGTCGAGCGTTTCTGGCAAAACCATAGTGAAGGGATCGGTGGTCGTGCGAACTCGAGCGGCCGCCAACGAGTCGTTTCGTATCAGGATCGCGGCCGGCAATCGCTTGGTACGCCAATCGGCCCGCAACTGTTGCAAAGTCTCGTTGTAACTCGGCTGGACGAGCGTATCGCTGAGAAACAAATACCGCAGGTTGGCGTCGTTGATCGCTTCTCGAAACATCTCGCGACTATTAGCCACGCCGCGCCCAGAAATACCCGATTGCCGTAGCACATCCGCAAAACTCTGCGCGATTTCCGCATAGTGATGCCCGATCAAACCCGAAGGTCGATCAGCGAAGCTGGCGAAGTAGGCCGCCGCGGCCAGCACGTGGCTGCTGCCAGTGTAAGGTTCGCGACAGTCCATCTCGACTATCGCACGAAATGCGGAGAACTGCGCATGACGATCGCCGCATTGCAGCGCGCGAATCAATCCGCTGGTCCGCGTGTCGGCAGCCAGCAGTTGACAGGCATCGCGATGCTGCCCCAACAACTCGCATGCCGCCGCTGCAGCGGGAATCAGGTCTTGGTCCAATGCGATGTGCAGTAAAGTTTCCAACTCCTGGACCGTCACATCAGGAAACTCGGAGCGCGCCGCTTCCAATGACAACAGCTGATCTGGACCGATCCGGCGTTTTTGCGCATCAAGGAACGCCAGCAAATGCAGTTGGCGGATATCCGCGCGATCGGGTTCCACCTGATAGAGGTCTGCCGCGCGATCTTCGGCCAACATGCGGGCCGCCGTTTCGGGCGCCACCATCAACGCTTCGAGTCGCCCCGTCGCCCGATTCCAAACCCAAGCATTGACATAGACCGCGTCGCGATCATGTCGCAACCATTCGGCCGTTAACTGGCGACCGAACAGCAAATGTCTGGTTCGGGTGTGCATCCGCTCCAGAGCCGCCCTGCGATCGGGGAGTTGTTCATACGTTTGCTCAAGTGCCCAAGTCAGGTCTTCTTTGATTTCCGCTGGCGTCCGGGGCGAGTACAACGCCCCCACGGCAGCGTCAAAACATTCGGGCGAAACACGCAGAGCCAATGCCATCAGGGCTTCATAGCGGACTTGTAGGATCGGCGCTCGACTGGCTGCTAACAGCGGACCGATCGCCGATGGTCCCAGCCCGCGCAACGCTTGACGCGCGGCAGCGTATTCTGATTGACGCGCGGGGTCGGCAAACACGTGCAACAGCGCGACCGCCCCGTTGTGTTCCAGCCGCCGCAAATGGCGAAAACTCTCCGCCCGGACCGCTGTGGATTCATCGCTGAGGCCGCGCACCAATTGATCGACACGTTCCGGACTGGTCGCATACCGGTGAGTCGCCTGATTGATGGTCCGCACCAGATCCCGGCCGGTCGGCGCTAACCGGTCCTCGTTGTACAACCGAAACAAAAAATCGGATCCGATCAAATCCGAGACCTTGAACCACTCGCTGTCGTCCAATGTCAACGGTGCCACGCGGTCCAAGTATTGGCGCGCAAAATCGATTTCATTGATGTCCATTAAAAAGCGCACCGCGCGCAGCAACTCGGCAGGCGTCGTTGGCCGGGAGTCAACCAATTGTTTGACGATCAGTTGGTTAGTGGAATTGCTGGCGGCGGATGGGTCAATATCCGGCGCGGCCACGGGCGCCGTGGCTGGGGGCGGTGTCGTGCTTCCGCGGGGCGCAAATGGATCCTGGGCAACGAGCCACGAGGAATAGCCGCTCCAGACGGCCAACCCAAAAAAACTCGCGGACAGCCACAGGCGGCAGGATGAATGACGCAGCATGATTGCAATCGGCCAAACCATCATCGCGATGTGGCCCTTGCGATGTCGCCTTGCCCAGCAAACAACGAACAAACCCATAAACCGGCGTGCCAGGGGAACGAACCCGCACTCTGCGACTTGCTTGACACACGCTCCATTTTGTGGCCGAGATGGTACCATTGTTGAATGATCGTCGAGTTTCAATTCCAGTCTGCACGTTTGCGCCGAATAAATGGACTGTAACGCCGGGAGAAAGTTTTCGAGTTGCGCGCGCTTTAGCAGACTGCCGAGGAGCTGCCCACTGGGGTGCTAGCTGATCCCCAATTGTGCGCGCCAGATGGCAATTTGCTCCCGCACACGCTGCGGCCCGCTCGAGCCGAAACTCGTCAACGTCCGGACGGCGTTTTCCGCCCCCAATACATCATAAACAGAGTTATCGATGGTGGGCGAAAAAGTTTGAAATTCCGCCAAAGTTAACTGGCTGAGCCGCTTATTCTGGCTGGTTGCCAATCGAACTAACTCGCCGACGCCGTGGTGTGCAGTTCTCTGGGGAATTCCCTGCAAAATCAGGTACTCCATGAGCGCCGTGGCATCCACATGCCCTTCCTCCAACCGCGCGGCGATCGACGACCGTTTCAGCGTCGCCTGTTCGACCACAGGAATCGCCACCTGCAAGACGCCCTCGATCGCGTCCACTGCGTCAAATGCCGCGCGTTTGTCCTCTTGCAAATCGCGGTTATACGCCAAGGGTAGCCCTTTCAGCAGGACCAACAGCGCTTGCAGAGACCCCACCACGCGCGCCGTGCGCCCGCGGATCAATTCCAGCACGTCCGGATTGATCTTCTGCGGCATGATCGATGAGCCCGTACAAAAGGCGTGGGGCAACTCCAGAAAATCAAACTCCGTGGTGGACCAGATGATCCATTCCTCCGCCCATCCGCTGAGGTGCGTGGCGATCATCGACAGTCCAAACACGAACTCCACCAAGAAGTCGCGGTCGCTGGAGACGTCCAAGCTATTCGTCGCCGTTAGTTCAAAACCCAAGGCCGCCGTCGTCTGCTGGCGGTCGATCGGCAGGCTGGTGCCGGCCAGCGCTGCTGCGCCCAAGCTATTCACATTGACGCGCCGGCGGCAATCGGCCAAACGTTGCCGGTCGCGTTGGAATTTTTCTACGTACGCCAGCCAATAATGGGGTGCCAACACGGGTTGGGCGCGGCGCAAGTGGGTGTAGCCCGGCAAAACGACGTCGGCATCGCGCGCACAACGATTCACAAAGGCCCGCTGCAAGTTCGCCAAGTGCTCGTCGATGGCATCGATCTGCCGCCGCACCCACAAACGCAAATCGGTAGCGATTTGGTCATTGCGGCTGCGCGCAGTGTGCAATTTGCGACCGATATCTCCCAAACGGTCGATCAGCGCTTGTTCGATATGCATATGGATATCTTCCAAACGCTGTTGGAACGGGAACTTGCCGTCGCGGATTTCCTGTTCAATATGGTGCAGTTCGGCAATCAGCAACTCGCTGTCCGCGGCCGGGATCAGACCTTGCTTGGCCAACATCTGCGCGTGGGCGATCGAACCCGCGATATCTTCGGCGTACAGCCGATGGTCGAAACTGATGCTCTCGGCAAAAGCCTCGACGCGCTGATCGATCTCGGTTTGAAATGCGCCGCTGCGGCTTGGACTGGACAAGGGCTCGTTTTTCCTTGGAATCGACACGGACCTACCCCACCACGGGGTCTATTCATTCATGGTCCAAAGTATCGCGCACGCAACAATTCAGCAAAAGGGGACACCCTCAATCCCCCCACAATCCCATTCGAGTCTATCCCAAATACCACCCCCCAGCGCTAGCCAAGGGTTCACTTGCTTGCGCCTCGTGCTTGTATTGAAGGTAACGGGATAAGCTCTTGGAGTCTTCGGTCGTCAGATGCGCGCGCCGACCGCGCACGTTGGGTTGCGGGCAAAGCCAGCCTAAGGTGTCAACGAGTTGGCCTCCCTTGAATTGTTTGACGTGTTCGTTTCCGAGGCTCGGCTTCGAAGCTGAATGCATGCCGGGATCGGAGTTCGATCTGAGACGTCGACCGCGACACCGCTGTCGCCGCTGTAGTCGTTCTCCGCCTCCGGCAATTAGCCCATTAGCCGTGCCCGGTCCAGGAATAAGGCCAGTGTGACTCCTGACCTACCGTTCTCGATACAACTTAGTCACATCCGATAGAATGACAACTCTTCGCGACTCAGATTTCGCCTCATCCCATTGGTCTCCGGTGTTACCGATTTTTAGGGAAAACTCCAACTGTCTCGAACCGTCGTGTAGCCAACGTGGAATTGTAAAAGCTTGCGATTCCAGTTCCAGTTGCGGACATCACCGGATTCAATGAACAAAAGGAATAGGGCCGACACAGGAAATTCCTGGCTCGACGTGCAATCGTCCAGGTTCGTACGCGACGAGCGGATTTCGGGTACGATTATCCCGCGAGTCTGTCCTTCTGGAATTAAATCAACAGCCCGCATGTCAGATGGAGAGCGGATGGATACAGCCGAACGGTGGAAGATAGAGCCGATCTACTTGCTACCCAGAAGCTTCGTCCCTACTCGTGAACGGTAACCAAAAATATGTTTAGCGCATCCTCAGATTTGACGCGCAATCCAAGCGGCGCAGCGGTCGGCGACCTGGCGGTAACAGGCCACATAGAAATGGTCGGCGTTGGCGATCGTCTCAATGGTCAGGTGCGGCCAGCGTGATTGGACCTGCGCGGCCTCGAGCGCTTCACGCATTCGGAAGAAGGCCGGGTGATCGTCCAGTTCTCGTTCACCAAATGTCAATAAGGCCTGGACGCTAAACCGATCGGCGAAGCGAAACCAATCGTAGGTATCCTCGGGCCCATATTTTTGCACGAAACTGGCGGCCGACATCCAGGTGGCAAAGGGAAACTCGATTGCAATCAGTTCATCTCCGCGGCCTTCGGCCACAGATTGCTCCGCGCGGGAAAACGCTGCAACGAACTCTCGTCCTTTGGGCCCGGCAGCAAACGAGGCATGATGTAAACGTGTGGGGGACAATGCGATTAGCGTAAACACCGCCGGTTGCGGATCGTGCGCTTGGGCATACAGTGCCTTGATCGCCCCCAGACTATGACCGATCAGGGCGATACGCGCGCAACCTTGACGTTCGAGATAGCTCACCCAAGCTGCCAGATCGTGGGCAGCTTCCGCGACATTTTCGGTCGCTGCGCCCAACACGCGGCTGCGTCCCGCGCAGGTCGTCCAATTGAGCAAATCATGCCCGCGGGTGTTCGCCAGCAGAATATCGCACCCCGCTTCGCGTAATTGTTGAGCGATGGCGGTCAGGAGGGGAGAACCGTAGAAATTTCCCCCCAACCCGTGCAAGAAAACAACACCGATCGATAGCGGTTGGCTGTGGGGCAGGCGTTCTGCGTAGAATCCGTGCAAGCGCACAAAATCGCGCGTGGTCACGGTCGCCAATTCGCCGCGCAACGTCTAGACCTCGTTACTGGTCGGATGCGGCGCACTGCTCAATTGCGACAAGACCTGCAATACGCCGTTCAAATGCGCCAACCGAGGACCGTAGCGGTCAACAAACTCGTTCAGCATGAACTCGCCGTCCAAGAGGCTCTCGTAGTTGTCCTTCACATCGATGGTCAGATTTTCCAAAAACTCGGTCTGGACTTGGCTCAAGACCTCGGCGGCGGCTCGGCAGCGGCGGGCCAGCACCGGATTGGCTTCGCGCCATTGTCCCAACTCGGCCGCGCGTTGCCGTTGCACGGCTCCCATTTGCTCGACTAATTCTTCCAACAGCTCATTCTGGCGACGTTGCCCTTCGACCAACACCTTCAACAATGCGGAAGTTTCCGATTCGGCGGATCGTGGCGTTTTCGCGGGGGATGCGGCGGGGGCATTCGGCGTAACGTCCATGCGGAAAACGGTGCTCATTTCTTGCGGGTCACGTGCCATATTCAGCTCACTCCAAATGCGTACGTTCGTTTCATGTCTGGCTAGTATAAACACGGGTACCGCAACTGTCGAGCAACTCGCGAAATGCAAGATTCCTTTTTTGAAAACTTGCGGAGAACGTCTTCCGACAACGCGAACGATCATCAGGGCTTATCAGAAACCGACGTTGGAAAAGTTTTCCTAATCGGTGCATTGTCGATGCCAATTGTTGGACGGAGCGATTGACCGCAGCGCCCAGGCGTCATTTCAATCAAAATATCCGGCAAACTCACCGAATTATCGGGGACTGTTTCCCAACCGGATTTTCGTGCGGTCCTTAAAGTTGCCAGCAATCGGGTTCCGATTCCCCACCGATAGAATCGTTGATCCCGAAAAGTCTTCTTCTTGCGACTGGGGTACTTGAAATTACCGCGACTTTGATTACCACCGCTGCGCCGCCGGCAGCTTGTGCATTACCGTTGACAAACGATCGATTGGCGTATCTCGCGGTGCATGACGGCGGTGAAGCGGGTTACGTCGGCGGTTTATTAGTGGTCAACGGATTCGGTCGGCCGCTGGAATTCCATTGTACGGCGCCGTTTCAGCCCACTCCCACGCAAGCGATTCTGTACGGGGCGACACTGGCGAATTTCATCTATTGTGAGCAGTTGGGGGGGGCCTTAATCCGTCATTTGAAGCACCACCCACTAGCCCTCGTAGTGCAACAACCGTTGTTATTGGAGTTGGCCTCGCAAAGTTCGTTTCCCTGGCTCTGTTTGCCGTCGCCCACCGGACTTCCGTCCGCCGATGGCAAGGCCATGCCTTTCGCGACTCTCCGCCAATGGACCATTGCCGAGCAGCGACTGATCGGCTGTGGCAACGAGGCGGAACTGGACGCGGCGATCACGTACTGCCGCCAATTTGCCGATCGGTTGCCGTTGGATGAGCCATTCGAACGGATTCGGCAGGCCCTGGAGATGGCGCTCGGGCAAGCGCGGTAGTCGAGAACGGTATGGAAATCGCGACGGTCAGGTTTACCGATGCGCAGCGCATGGAGCCAAGCTGCTCAGTCCACAATTGGTTGCCGATCGAGTCCGTAACGGCGGTACCGGTCGTATCGGCCACGCTGCGCTGGCGGTTGCCGAACGTGCGCAGTTATTCGTTTGAGCAGATGCCGGAAATCGTTCCGGCAGCGCGGACTCAGAAGGACCGGCCTTTGCGTCCGCGTTCCCAACCGCTATCGCGGACACGCTTGATGCCACCCAAAGACATCGTCAAGTTGAGTGATCGGTTGTTGTATTTGCTGCAACCGCCGCTGGAATATTTATTGCAGGGGAGCACGCTTGAGTTTCCCTTTGCGCCGTTCCCCTATCAATTCATCGGCGTCGCGTTCTTGTTTACGCGACGGGCGGCCATTCTGGCGGACGAGATGGGCTTGGGAAAAACCATGCAGGCGATCACTGCGGTGCGAATGTTGTTGCGCGCCCGCCAAGCGCGGCGCGTGCTGTTAATCTGCCCCAAGCCGTTGGTGTCGAATTGGCTGCGGGAGTTCAAACAGTGGGCACCGGAAATCCCCACGGCGGCCATGGCGGGCAACCAGGCGCAGCGCCAATTCCTTTGGCAACACGATGCGACAGCAGTGACCATTGCCAACTACGAATTGCTGGCGCGGGACGAACAGTGGGTCACGGACCGGACCGAGCCTTACGATCTGGTCATCTTGGACGAAGCCCAGCGCGTTAAAAACCAGGACAATGTGACCAGCCGCATCGTTCGCCGCATTCCGCGCATCCGCAGTTGGGCGTTGACTGGGACGCCGATCGAGAACAGTATCGCCGATTTAGTGGGCATCTTTCAGTTTGTCGCGCCGGGATTGTTGAGCGCCAACATGCCGCTCAAGCAGATTCGTATCGCCGTCCATGATCACACACTGCGCCGCACGAAAGATATCGTGATGAAGGACTTGCCGCCCAAGCTGATTCGCGATCACCAACTCGATTTGACTGCCGAACAAGAGACATCCTACCGCGCGGCGGAAGATGAGGGCGTCCTGCGGCTCAACGGAATGGGTGACGAGATCACGATCAAGCATGTTTTTGAACTGGTCATGCGGCTGAAACAAATTTGCAACTTCGACCCCGTGTCTGGAGCGAGCAGCAAGCTGGAGAGCTTGGCAGCCGATCTGGAAGAGATCGTCGCCAGTGGCCACAAGGCAATCGTTTTCAGCCAATGGGTGGGTACGCTGGAGGAAATTGCCCGGCGGATTCCCGATTATCATCCATTGGCTTTTCACGGCCGCGTTCCCAGTCACCGTCGCGACGCCGTCCTGGCCGAGTTTCGCGATAACCGGCAACGGCCGGTCTTGCTGATGAGTTACGGCGCTGGCAGCGTGGGGCTCAATCTACAGTTTTGTCGGTATGTGTTCTTGTTCGACCGGTGGTGGAACCCGGCGATCGAGGATCAGGCGATCAATCGCGCCCATCGAATCGGCGCCGCGGGGAGTGTCACGGTGTCGCGGATGATCATGGCGGGGACGATCGAACAGCGCATTCACGATGTATTAGAGGCGAAACGGCAGTTGTTTCACGATATCTTATCGGACAGTTACGACGGTCGCGAGCAACGTTTGTCGCAGGCCGAAATTTTCGGCCTGTTTGACCTGCGCACACCGCAAGGTAGGATAATGCCAAGGGTTGAAGCGACGGGAACATGAGTTCCTGACCGGTTACGCGAGCAACCACCGGCCTCGGCCGTATGAAACTTGGGACGGACGGGAACCGCGCAACGACACCAGGCGGTTGAACACGTACTCTTGCACACGCAGCGGGTTATGCCATCGGCCAGGCGCGTATCCGGCGGGAAGATTCGCCGGCGTGTGCCTGGTGCGCCCGGCAAACCGGCATCTGGCGCGGGGCGCGCTGTTCCGTTCAGCCAAGGATTGTAATAGTTGACGACTCACAGAAATTCGAACTGTTTTGGCGTTGGATAAACGAAGTCACAACCGGTATCCGCCGTGGTCGCCGCGATTCTGGAATGGCATGCGACTCGGTTCGTACGTGCGCCTATTGTTCCGTCACCGGTTGCGGATTCATCCGCTCAAGTATCCGATGACCGGATTGGTCGGCGCATGCACGGCGACAAATTCGATCCTTGCTTTGGGGCAGCGCGCACTCTACGACCGACGCATCGGCCAAACGGATTTGGTGGCCCCGCCCCTGTTTATCGTCGGCCACTGGCGGAGCGGCACGACGCTGTTGCATGAATTGATCTCGCTGGACTCGCGGCGGGCGTTTCCCTCGAATTTTGACGCCTTTGTCCCGCATCATATGTTGTTGTCCCGGTATGGTTTGCAATGGTTAATGGATTTACTCCTGCCGGCGCGGCGGCCGATGGACAACATGGCGCTGGCGGCGCATAGTCCGCAGGAGGATGACTTCGCCTTGGTGTCGCTGGGCGCACCAACGCCCTATTTGGATATCGCTTTTCCGAATGATCGCTTTCGCGAGCGGATGACCTTCGATTTCGATCAAGTGCCTGCCGGTGAACAAGAGCGACTGCGTTTGGCCCTGGGCTACTTTTTGCGAACGTTGACTGTTCGTTATCGCAAACCGTTGGTGCTCAAATCCCCTCCGCACACGGCGCGGATCGGCTATTTGGCCCGCTGGTTTCCCGGCGCCAAATTCATTCATATTTCCCGGCGACCAGATGCGCTCGTCGAATCGACGAAACGACTGTGGTGGGCACTGGACTGCACCCAAGGTTACCAGTTGCCTCGTTATTCCGAAGAGCGGTTGGAATCGTTCATTCATGAGAGTTGTGGCGAGTTGTATAGCGCCTATTTCCGCCAGCGGCCGACGTTGGCGCCGAACCAGTTGGCCGAGATGCAGTTTGAACAGTTGCTTGCCAATCCCGCGGATACCTTGGCGGAGGCCTTCGAGCAACTGGAGCTCGACGGTTGGGATCGGCTGTTCCCTGCAGTGCGCTCGTATTTCGAACGCAACGGTCACCACCGCCCGGCAACGCGGACGGCGAATTCCATTCCGGAGATACCGCATCCCCAGTGGGCGCCGTATGCCGAAGCTTTCGGATATTCGAATGGCGAACCGAGACATCGATCGGCAGCCGTTCCGCGCTCGAACAGCCGCACCGCACGACTGGGGCCGGCGCCCAAGCAAACGTCGGAAACATGCCAATAAGCTTGTGGCGAGTTAGCGCGCTGGGCTCGACTCGTGCCGCAGTTCGTCGCGCAGTTCTTGGTCGGTCATCCGCAGACTTCGGCGAAACATAGTGCGCTGCCACCAGTAATCGATTAGGGCCAAAGCCGCCATCGCCAACAATACCGGACCCAGCCACACCTGCGCGATGGGCCACAATTGCTTCCCCCAATCGCTGGGCGACCTTCCCCAGAGCATCAACGCCACGTCCCACCGCCACCAGACGACGCCGGCGAGAATGACAACGGCAACCAGCGCCTGAAACCAGCCCAAGATGTTGGAACCCAGTCTTCGCAGGTTGAACATTTGAGACCATCGCGCGGCTGGTGCCAACGACGACCAAGACACCACGGGCTTTCGCCCCCACATCCAACCAATCTGCCACAGATAGACCAGCACGGCGCAGCACCACGCGATCAACAACCCGATGCCAAGGGGCGCGCCGACGCGTTGCGCCAGCCCACCCAGATCACCGTCGGCAGTGGCGCGCGCCGCTGGGTCGAGAAGCGGTGCTCGCCAATAGTCCATTGTCCAATGCGCGATGCCTTGACCCACCCATTGTATGCCGGCAATGAGGATTCCCGAGGCGAGCAGCGTAAACAGAACGACAGCTAGTTGCGAACTGTGAAAACACTCCCCGTCATTGGCTGCTTGTGCCAACCGATTAGAGGTCGCGGGATGTTTGCGTTCTTCGTCCATTACCGGATCGCTACGATGCGCTCAAATACGTTGGCAAGTTCCCGTTCAAACAACCACGCCACGCCGATGGTGGTCAGGAGCAGCGACAACCAGAAGCAGACCAGGTTGGCTTGAAAACCGAATTGAAAGAAACCCAGTTGCGGTGCCAACCGCTGCACCAATCCACAGGCAACTTGCACGGCGAACCAACAGGCAACTGCCGGCCCGACACCCCACAGCGCCAATCCAAACGCTTGCTGGAGGATCAGCGTCAATCCTTCCAACGGCGATTGTCCCGACAAGCCGGTCATCACGGGAATGGCGCGGAACGAATCCAGTACGGCGCCCACCATGAATTCGACCCCGCCGATCGAGATATAGACGAGCAGGGCGATGTACCCCAGCAGCTTCGCGGAGGGCAAAGGAGTTTCTTCTGTTTCTCCGCCGTGCCAGGCGAATCCGGCCAATTGCCCTAACAACTGTCCGATCATCTTGGCCGCCATGATCATCAGTGACAGCGCCAGGCCTAAGACCAGGCCCAAGGCCACCTCGCGTCCCAACTGGGTCGGCCATGACGTCGAACCTGGCTGGGTGCCCATCGGCACTAGTGTGCCACAGTCGTGGCCGAGCAAAGCGATCGACAGACCCAACGCCGCCGCCCCTCGGATCCAAAGGGGCATTTCGCGATGTGCGAACAAGGGAGCCACCAACGTCGCGCTGGTCAACCGCGCGCTGGCCAACAGCCATACCGGAATGGGATCGATCATTGTCGCGATGGACTCGAATCTACGGTCATCAACACGGGCTTATCTAATTGCGAAGCGGCAAATTCAGAAAACCGCGATGCCATCCAGGGCAAGCAGATCACGATGACAATGGCAACCAGGGCAATCTTGGGTATGAAGGAAACCGTCGAATCGTGAATCTGTGTCAAGGATTGCAAAAACCCAATCCCCAAGGCGATAGCCAGACAAGCCAACAGGATCGGCGCGACCAACCACATTCCAGTCACAATCGCTTCGCGCGCCATGTCGATGGCATCGATGGGTGGCATACAATCACCTGTACGTGGAATCTAGCGAACGATCAACCCAGCGGGCCGAAGCTTTGCATCAACATGCCGACGACCAAATTCCAACCGTCAACCATGACGAACAAAATCAGTTTTAACGGCAGGCTGACCATTGCCGGCGGCAGCATCACCATTCCCATGGAAACGGTGACAGTCGCCACAACCAAATCCAAAATCAGAAACGGCAGGACAACTTGAAATCCCAGCAAAAAAGCAATTTTCAGCTCGCTCAAGATGAAGCCCGGTAGGATGACGTTGAACGGAACATCGGCCAGCTCAACGGGTGGAGACGCGGTAGCCCCTGCCGCGCCGTGCCGGTAGAAGACATCCACTGCCTGCCGATTTCCCGTGATTTCGATTTGGCGGATCATGAACTGTTTGATCGTTGCCGCGCCCTGTTGCCAGGCCAGGTGCCAGTTGGCGTCTTCCGTGGCCGATAGAACTGGATCGATCGCCTGTTGCTTGACCGTTGTCCACACCGGCGCCATCACCAACAGAGTCAGGCACAAGGCCAAGGCCATCAAAATCTGAGTCGGCGGAAGTTGTTGCGTGCCCAGCGCTTGACGCAACAGGCTGATCACAATGAAAATGCGAATATAGCAGGTTGTCATCAGCAGCACGGCTGGCGCCAAACCCACCGCTGCCAATAAGACGGCGGTTTGAATCATGGAACCGGTCGATTGGCCTTGGGTCAAGGCCTGTGCATGTTCGGCGACCGAGGCGACAAATGGATCGCCGCTTTTCCGATGATCCTCATTGCTCTGGGACGGTACGTCCATCGAACCTTCTGCCACCGAAGGCGAATCTTGTGGAACCGCTGCGGGGGCGACCCGGGCCGGCCGATTAGCCGCCGGTTGCGCGTCAGGGGACCAACTCGATTGGCCCCAAGCCAGTGCAGAGCAGCAGGTCAGCCAGCCTGCCGCGAGGAGCAAGCTATGCTTCAAATTCGGCATGGGACCCCGTGCGGCGGACCGCTTGTTGAAGGCTGTGAACCAATTGTTCTAAAGCCAAGTTGGGATCAGCGGCGCGCGACGCGTTGGCCGGTGTGTTCTTGGTCGGCGCCGTCCGCCCGCGCCCCCGCCGCGTGCACAGCGAAACGAGATGGTCAACTTCTTGGGGGCTCGTAATCTCACCGATGTTGGTCGCCCCTTCCGGGCCGCTGGATACAAGCAGCAGTTTGCTCCCCAGACGAATCAATTGCAGTTGATGCCGGGCGTCGAGTCGGGCCACGCCGATGACTTCGATGACCTCAGCCGGCAGGCCTCGCGTGCCATTGGTCTGTAACCGTTTGCCGATCCAGACGAGACTTAGGTAGCCGCCAATCACCAAAGCCAGACTGCCAAGCATCTTCTTCCAGTCGATATCCATCGCGTGCAGGGCGATCTGTTCGGTCCAGGTTGGTGGTTGGGCTTGGTGAGGTTGCCCGTCGATCAATAGTGGATGTGCGTTGTTTCGGGAACTGAGTTCGGCATGGTGACTCGGCGGTTCGATTCGGCAGGCATTTCCGTCGCAGAGGATCTGGCCGGGTTGCGTCGCCGAGTCGTGTTCAGGCAAAGTCGCCTGTTGATTGGCGCCGCTCATAACGGATGGGGGCCATTGCGGAACCAAGTCGAGACGGCGATCGAAACTGGCGGGTGCTACGTTGGCATCGTAGTGGGGCGAGTGTTCGGCGCCGGTCGCTGCAGTGGTATCAGCCGCTGCGCTATCGGCAATGGCCCGGAGCGGCGGTGTCAACGGTGCCAGCTGCGCGTGGTCGTAGCGCGGTGTGATCGGCTGTCCAAACAGTCCCCCCAGGGAGGCCAGCCAGATAGCGATGGCAACCGATGACGCGCAAAGAGTCCGATGCTGTAGTTCGGGGAATAACATGGCGAGGGGACTTGTCCAAAAAACGGTGGAACTTGGCAAGCCCAATTCCTTGGAAATCAGCCGTGGAACTGTGGCTGCACCATCCCGGCCAGGCGGCTTCGCCGTTGACCATTCCCCAGGGGAACTATACGCTAAGTAGTGGGAATCACACGATTTTTTGGCCAGCGCACGCCTCCGGAATCTGCATGGAAAAGGTATTTGAGAGAATTTGGGAAATCCTGACACTGCTGACGGGCGGATTGCTGCGCGCCTTTGAACGGGGCGTCACGAATTTGTTTGGGTCGTCCAACGCGCGCTATATCAAGCGTCTGCAGGGCAAAGTCGATGCTATCAACGCCTTGGAACCCAAGTACCGCGAGTTCAGCGACGCGGAGTTGAAGGAGGAAACGGCGCGATTCAAACAGCGTTTGCAGCAGGGCGAAACGCTAGACGACCTGTTGATTGAGGCTTTTGCCCTGTGCCGTGAAGCCGGTCGGCGGTTCCTCAATTTGCGGCATTACGATGTTCAGATGATCGGCGGCATGGTTTTGCACAGCGGGGCCGTCGCTGAAATGGTAACGGGTGAAGGGAAAACGTTGGTGGCGACGCTGCCGGCCTACCTGAATGCCTTGACGGGCCGCGGAGTGCATGTGGTGACGGTCAACGACTATTTGGCCCGCCGCGACATGGAATGGATGGCGCCGCTCTACATGGGGTTGGGGCTGACAGTCGGCGCGATCCAATCGGACATGCAGGGGAGTGAA
>JACTND010000018.1:0-9216 GCA_014584305.1 Planctomycetota bacterium
CTCGAGGAAGCTCGCCATCAGCTGGCCGAAGTCGAGCGACCAGAGCAATTCGTCGCCGACAATCTGAGTGGCCCCGTCCTTGGCTCCGAATCCGGACACGTTGACGACAAAGACCGGTGATTCTGCGAAGCGGCTCTGGAACTCGCGGCAAGCGGCGAGGACGGCGGGGGTATCACAGGCCGCCTCGGCTATGTTGATGACCTGATCCTCGGCCAGACCCAAGCGGCTGGACAGCAGGTGGGGCATGACGGCGGACTCGAAACGCGAATCGCTGGCATTCCTACCGAGGCAAGAATGAGAATTGAACCTCTCGGAGAGAAAGTAGTTGTGAAGCGCTGGGAGGCGGAAGAAACAACTGCGGGTGGGATTGTGCTCCCCGATGCTGTGCGAGAAGTGTCCCAGCAAGGTCGCGTCCTGTCTGTGGGGACCGGCAAACTGTTGGCTGATGGGTCGCGCCAGAAGCCTCAAGTTCGCGAAGGAGACCGCGTCGTATTTTCGAGTTACGCCGGCATGGAGGTCAAGCTGAATGGGGAGCAGTTGTTGATCATGTCGGAGTCCGAGATTTTGGCGATCATGGAATAGTGGTGAGGAGAACAGAACGAATGAGGCACTGTATTTGCGCATGGACCTTTGTCTTGGCTTTTGCCAACCCATTGGTTTCTCAGGATCGTGACGCCCGAAACGAATTGGTCCAGGAGTCGAGTGCGGATCAACGGATGTACGACGAAGTGGTCCAGCGGGGTTTGCGGTTTTTGCTCGACAGCGGACAAGACATCGAGGACGGCTCGTTCAGTAAACAATTGGGGCCAGCCGTTACCGCGCTGTCTGCCACGGCGCTGATGAAGCACGGGTTATCTCCCGAACATCCACGTGTGGCCAAGGCGTTGGCATACCTCATGCAATTTCGCCGCGACGACGGCGGGTTCTATGCCGAGAACAGCGTGTTGCAGAACTACGAAACTTCCATTGCTGTGCTCTGCTTGGCCGAAGCGAATGCGGACGGCCGCTATAACGAAGTGATTCAACAGGCCGCCAATTTCCTGAGACGTTTGCAATGGGACGAAGGTGAAGGTCACGAACGCTCCAGCCCCTTCTTTGGCGGCGCAGGATACGGCAACAGCAAACGACCGGATTTGAGCAACACGAGCTATTGGATCGAAGCAATGATCGCAGCTGGCGAAGACATGAACAGCACGGCTATGCAGAACGCCATGCTGTTCAACGCGCGGTGTCAAAACCTAGTGGGGCCGGATAACCTGGCGAATTTTGCTCAGTTGTCCACCGAGGAGGATCGCGGTGGTTTCATTTATTCGCCGGTCGGCGAAGGAGAAAGCAAGGCGTCCACCTCAGAAACGGGTGGATTGCGCAGTTACGGCTCGATGACCTACGCCGGTTTGAAAAGCTTTCTGTACGCGGGCGTCGATCGAGGCGATATCCGCGTGCAAGCGGCAGTCGATTGGATTCGCCGCCATTATGATGTCACGCGGAATCCCGGGATGGATCAACAGGGTGTCTATTATTACTACCACGTGTTTGCCAAAGCGCTGCACGTTTTGGGCGAGGACGAATTCACCGACGCACAAGGGGCCGCCCATCGCTGGCGGCACGACCTGCTTCGTGAACTGCACAAGCGACAACAAGCCGACGGCTCCTGGATCAACTCCGCCGATCGTTGGTACGAAAGCGACCCAAACCTCGTGACCAGCTATGTCCTTCTGGCGTTGGTGTATTGCAAACCGTAAGGCTGCTTCGCCCGCAATCCAACAGGCGCTTACTACGCGCGTCGCGGGCACGGCATGGCTCTAACCAGCGCGAGTTCCGAAGCCGCTTTGGATAAGAAAGTCAATTTGTTCCGGCGCCAGTGGACTCCACAGCGATTGCGGCAAAACCGTGGTTTGGGGGTCCAACACGGCTTGCAGAGGTTGTCCGTCGTCACGGATCGGATCGCAAAACGAGCAACCAATCAGCGACGCACCGGTGAAATCCGCGCCGCGCAGGTTGGCACCGGCAAAATTGGCCCCCTCGACATCGGCATCGCGAAAGATTGCGCCATGTAAATCGGCCCGCTCGAAATGGGCGTTAGATAAGTTGGCACGCGTGAAGTCGGCGTTCCGCAACACAGTCCGGCGAAAATTGGCGTCGCGCAAGAGGGCCTCGACAGCGCGCAGGCCTGTTAAATCATGGCCTTGTGCGTCGATGCTGCGCAAGTCGTGACGAGAAAAATCGCGCGAGTCGATCAAACGCGCCGCCGTGCGGCGATCAATGGTCGGTGCCATATAGCGCTGTTCGCGCCAGGGATCGGCCCCGTTATGGTAGCCGGATTCCGCCTCCCAGAATCCCAAGCGATCCTCAGCCAACAACTCGATGCGCGTCAGCCATTTGACACTCTTGTAGAAATAGCGGTGGGGCACGATGTTTCGAATCGGGCCACCATGCTCAACGGAAAGCGGTGCGCCACCACACCGCACCGCGATCAGCGTTTGACAATCCAGCGCGTCACGGATCGCGAGGGACGTGCTGTGCCCACGGGCCGAGTGGGCCACGAACGAAATATAGCGGGCCGTAGCGTGCACACCGGCACAATTCAACACATCTTCCAAAAGTACTCCCGAAAACGTCATATCCAAGATGGACCATCGCGTCACGCAATGGATATCCAGGGAGATTTCGATTTGCGGCAGATTTTCCAACTCGCCGAGGCTCCACGGTCGCGGATGATCCACCAAGCCACAGATTTCCAAACTCCCCAAGCCGGCGGACGACATCGGCGCGCGTTCACCGATGATCGGCCATCTGCCGGGAGCCGCCAATTGTTGTCCGGGGGGCAGTTTTCGCGAATTAGGATTCATGCCGAACGTCATCAGATAGACTGCACGCCTGTCGTGTTTTTGATGTCATTGTAATCGCCGGGTCGGCGACGCATGGCGGAGTAAACCAATCTCCATTTGCGAATTATTACGACTTTTCATCAACTTCTAAAGGAAGTTAGCCGCAGTGGCGCGGGACATGCTGGTAATTGGGGATGGAAGTAGAAACGCGCTCCGTCCCGCGATGATTGCGTTAACGCGGGCAATCCTGGTCCAAGGAACCACTGCCGAAGGACTGCCGATCCCGGGGGTGAGCGCCGTCCAAAGCAACGCGTACATTGGGAGGGTTGTGATGAAGAGTCTTTTGGTTACTTTGGTTGCCGTCGGCGTACTAGCCATATGCTCGAATTCGGCGCAGGCACAGTACTTTGGATCGTACGGCTATAGCGGTTCACGCACGACGATCGCCATCGGATTTGGGAACGTTGGCGGATTCTATGGTCACCCGACCATCGGATATCACTACAGTGTTGGTCGGCCCATTTACGGGTACTACGATCCGTATTTTTATCGACCAGTGTACCCGGTAGTACCCTTATATGGCGGACCGAGCTGCTATCGAGGGAGTGGCTACTACCGTTGGTAATGCACCGCACAGGATGCCGACCGACGCGCCCAAGGAGTCGATCCAAGAAAAAACCGGCCGGACGTCCGACGCCGCACAATTCCGGGGCTTCCAGTGCAGTCTGGCAGCCCCTTTTTTTTGCTACACTGCCTAGCAGGAGAGAGCAATCCGTCATGGAATTAGGGCGAATGATTTGAACGCGAGCCAACCAATCAGGCGCATACTCGGAGTGGACCCGGGTTTAAATGTCAGTGGGTATGGCGTTGTGGAAGTCCGCGGCGATCGACTGCTCGTGGCGGACGCTGGAGTTATTCGAACGGGCTCAGATCGGAGCCTGCAAGCCCGCCTGGCCGAAATTCATGAGGGCATTAGCGAAGTGTTCGCAAACTGGTCGCCCACCGAAATGGCGGTCGAAGAATTGTACGCCCATTATGAACGGCCGCGCACCGCAATTCTGATGGGACACGCCCGCGGCGTATTGTGCTTGGCCGCTGCTCAAAACCAGGTGCCATTGCTCCATTACTCGGCCACGCGCATCAAGAGTCTGTTGACGGGAAACGGTCGGGCGCCTAAAACACAAGTGCAATTGGCGGTGCAGAATCATTTGGGGCTGAACGTACTCCCCGAACCGCCCGATTTGGCCGACGCCTTGGCCGTGGCCATTTGCCATTATTTCCACAGTCGCATCGCGGCGAATTTCCAATGATCAGTCGCATCACGGGGACTTTGACGTCACTCTCCGACGAGGTTGCCAACTTCGAAATCCCCCCGTTCGAATACCAAGTCCTGATCACCGAGTTCACCCGCCGGCACTTGCAAGTGCAGATCGGCGAAGTCGTCACGTTGGAGACGATTCATTACTTGGAAGGGAATCCGCAGAAGGGTGGCAAGATGATCCCGCGATTGATCGGTTTCCTGAGCGATGTCGAACGGGAGTTCTTTGACCAGTTCTGTTCCGTGGATGGCGTGGGAGTGAAGAAGGCGCTCCGCGCCATGGTGCGCCCGGTGCAGGACATTGCCAAAGCGATCGAACAACAGGACCTGAAAGGTGTCTCCACGTTGCCCGGCATCGGCCCCGCTATGGCCGAGCGGATTGTCGCCAAGCTGCGCCGTAAAATGGGAAAATTCGCGCTCCTGGTACTGCGCGGCGATTCGCAGGAGACAGTGCGCACGGCCAGCAACGTGATCGACGATACGTATCAAATCTTGATTTCATTCGGGCACGCCGAAAGCGACGCGCGGCGTTTGTTGGAAAACGCCCTCAAGTCTGCCAAGAATTACAAGTCGGTGGAAGAATTGCTGCAAGCTGTGTATGACAATTCCGTTGCGACCTAGGTCCCCAGAGTAGATAGAAACAATTTATCGGCACCGTCCTGCGCTGCATCAGGCGAGGCGCCGAAATCTCCTGGGACTTGAAGCAACGACAAACTAGCGCCGCGCGCGGTCATAGCGTAAGGGCAACCAAGCGCCATCCTGTTGACTGCTGGCCACCGCCTGTTGAATGAACAACATGCCCTCCACGCCGTCCCACACGTTGGGATAAATCGTATCGACCGTTTCCCATTGTTGTCCCGCAGCGCGCCGGCACATGTCGTCGTAGGCCGCGCGGTAAACGTTGGCAAATGCCTCAAAAAACGCTTCTGGATGACCGCTGGGCAAGCGACATGCGGCCTTGCCGGCATCGTTCATGAACGGTGCGTTGGGATCGCGCGTGTAGATGCGATGGGGTGATCCATTTTGGCGCAGAATCATCTCATTGGGACTTTCCTGGCGCCAGACCAGCGAGCCGCGCGTGCCATCAATTTCAATAAACAAGTCGTTCTCGCGGCCGTGACTGATCTGTGACGCCGTCACCGTTCCCAAGCCGCCATTTTGAAACTTGATGACCGCCGTCCCGTAATCATCCAAGCGGCGGCCGGCCTCAAAGGTCCGCAAATGACAACTGATTTGATCCGGCAGTAAGCCAGTCATGTAGCGCGTCAAATTGTAGGCGTGCGTGGCGATATCGCCGAAGCAACCGGCGGCACCACTGCGGGCGGGATCCGTCCGCCACGCCGCTTGTTTTTGGTCGCTGGCTTCCAGGCGCGTCCGCAGCCAACCCTGAATGTAGGAAGCCCGCGTCGCTTGAATCTCCCCCAACTCGCCCGACAAAATCATCTGGCGGGCTTGGCGAACCAAAGGGTAACCCGTGTAGTTGTGCGTCACGGCGAAGACGACACCGGCCGCGGCCACGGCCTCCGCCAACTCTTGCGCCTGGGTGACGTTCAGCGTCAAAGGCTTATCGCAAATGACGTTGAAACCGGCTTGAACCGCCCTCCGCGCGATCTCAAAGTGGGCATGATTCGGTGTCGCCACGGAAATGAAATCGACGCGCGTGTCGGGCGAGCGCCGCAATTCGGATTCGATCAAATCCTGATACGAACCGTACGCGCGCTCAGATGGAATATCATAATCCGGCGCCGACGCCTTGGCCCGCGTGGGGTCCGACGACAAGGCGCCCGCTGTCAGTGAAGCGCGATTGTCCAAAATGGCCGCCGTCGCGTGCACGCGCCCGATAAATGCGCCTTGACCGCCTCCCACCAAGGCCATGCGAAGTTTTCGGTTCAATGGTTCATTGATTCCCATCGTGCCACCCACTTTCTGAATCTGGTTGTTGCACTAATCGCTTCAAGGCATCCAACACGCCCAACAGGCGTTCGCTGGAAATGTCCTGCCATTCTCGACTCTTGTGGCGCAGGATGGCAAGTTTCATCGACTCGACGGCTTGGTCCACGTCTTCGGGCAAATCGCCGAAATCTTCGAACAATCGGACCGGTTGGTAGTCGTCGGCGGCGACTTCGCCTGGATCGAAGTTGCGCCGGGATTCATCGGCGTGTGCCGAATCGAAGGGGAGGTCATCCCCGAAATCGGGGCCTTCCGGAAGGGGGCCGGCCGCGACCTCGTTCCGTGGGCGGCCAGCCGCATCCGCGTCGCGAACGCCGATCGACAACGACTGGGCCTCTTCGTCCATTTCGACGGAGACAATGTCCGCCTCGCGCGGTTTGTCCGCGATACCCCCCATGGAATCCCACCGGCGCAACCGCATCTGCGAAACGGACCAGTCGTTTTGCACTGCCCCTTCCAGCCACAATTCAGCATCGTCCCAATCGAGGGCGGCATAGAAGTGGCTCCAGTACAAGCCGCGATACGTCGTCCAGATCGCGCCAAATCGCTCGAATGTCCGGCGCAAGCGCCCTACATGTTGCGGTGACACACCGCCCACCAAGCGACTCCAGGTCTCGTCCGAGCAAGCAGACGCCGCGCAACCCTCGGCCAGCAGCGCCTCCCGCCACTGGAAAATGATCTGTCCCTTGTCCCAATTGGTTTGGCTGACCAAGCGATTCCAATTCCCCACGAAGTTCGCCGACGAAGCGGCCAAGTGCGCCAGGTCTTCGCTGTCTATTTCCACATTCACAGGCGATTCGATATCTGCTCGATTGAATTCGGCCACGTTTGCTGTACTCCAGGTCGATGACATCGGGGATGCGCAGCGCATCGGTTCATGTCGCGCGCCATAAATTAATCGATAGTGGGACGGAGAACAATTGACCAGCCCTGACAACCAGCGGACGTGTTCCGAAACGATCGCTGTTCAGGTCGGCAACTGGGGGATTACGACGGCGAGGGAGGCTCTGCGGCATTGGCGGATGGGGCAAGGGGAATCGGAATTGCGGCATTGGCCATTTGTTGGATCGAATTGAGCAACATGATCTTTTGCCAGATTTTGTCGTTCAATGAGGATGTCAACCGTTCGACTTCGCCCGCGCTTTCAATTGCCACTTCGTCATCGAATCGTTGCACGTAGAATGCGGCGATCTTACCCAACAGCGCCAACATTTCCGTGCAATAGTCCAAGTAGCGATTGAGTTCGAACGCGTTCATTTTCATCTGCGGCGAGTGCCTACTGTCCGCCCAACCGGCCATCAGCCGTTCGGGATCTTTGGTCAATTGGTGCATGTCTATCACATGCGCAATGGCGCGAATTTCGTGAATCGCCGACAATGCGCGGCGGGATTTTAGCCGATGCTCGAACGAGATCAGAAAATAAAGGCCCGCGAACAACAGCAACATTTCCTGCGTAAACGCATCCACCGATTCCCAGTTCTCAGTGACGCGATAGATGAACTCCGGTAAGATCGTGATCAAATAACCCAGGCCCAAGAAAATGGTGGCGATGATCAACCAGATCGACGTCCGCAGCCAGAGAATGGGTTGGACGATAAATGCCGCCCGTTCGCGCGCCTGGATGGCCAACTCCGAAAGTCGCTGGCAGACACCCAACAATCCCGATTCCGGAAATCGCTCGAATATGCGTTGCTTTAGCAACTCGATCGTTTCGATGATCTTGTCTGGATCGAGGTACGAATCGTCGGATTTCGTCCGGCGAACGCGGAACCGTTTGAACTTTTTTTCTAACGGCACGAAGGTTACCCTCAAACCATTACAAGCGGCATACTCGTATCCCTCAGCCGAGATCGCGCAATCGAGGAGGGCGCAATCGCGCGCTCCAGTCTGCACCCGCGATTCGCTTCCACGCATCTGCCGCTGGCTGGGAGATCGCTCAAAATCGAGACAATTTTAACAAAAACCGCGAGGAAACTATACCGACTTCCGCCCAAATCGTTTATATTCGCGCCTTGAGCTTTTCCGAGCGCATGGCTGTCGGGGCGAACATGAAGGGATGTCACTGAATGACCGTTACTGAAACACGAGTCCAAATAGCCAGACCCGAACTGAATACTCGGGTCGTCGGTGTCCGCGCCTTGAGCACGGCCATCGGCATCCCCCAGTTGTCGGTCGAAAACCGCGATTTGCAGATTCCGGGGTGCGATCCGGATTGGATCGTGCAGCGGACGGGAATTGAACGGCGCTACCACGCGGACTCTCACACGGCTACTAGCGATATGGCCTATGATGCGGCGGTACGATGCCTACAGCAAGCCAACGTCGGTGCGCACGAAATTGATCTGTTGATCGTCGCTACGATGACGCCGGACCACTTTACCCCCTCGTCATCGTGCATCGTCCAGTCGCGTTTGGGAGCGCAATGTGCGGCCGTCGATATGAACGCGGCGTGTTCGGGTTTCATGTATGCTTTAGTGACCGGCTGCCAGTTCATCAAGTCGGGTTGCAGTCGCAAAGCGCTGATTATCGGCGCCGACAAAATGTCCTTGGTGGTGGACCCGTTGGATCCGAAGACATATCCGCTGTTTGGCGACGGTGCTGGAGCGGTGTTGTTGTCCGCGGACCCCCGTCCGGTGGATGAGGCCTCGGGAATTTTGGCCTACCAGTTAGGTTCGGAGGGCGAACTCGGAGGTACCCTGGTTGTCCCGGCGGGCGGCTCGCGTCAACCGATTGACCAGCGATCGTTGGATTTGCGACAACATTACTTGCGCATGGACGGCCGCGCAGTCTTTAAATGGGCCGTGCGGTTGGTTCCGCGACTCGTTTATTCCTTGTTGGAACAAGCCAAGTTGGTATTGGACGATATCGACGTTTTGATTTGTCACCAGGCCAATAAACGGATCATTGACGCGGCGATCGAGGTCTTGGGCGTCTGCCCCGACAAAGTCTTTGTCAACGTCGATCGATTCGGCAACACGTCGGCGGCGAGCATACCGATTTCCATTCACGAAGCGGTCCAACAGGGCCGTATCCGCCCTGGCAGTCATGTGTTGATGGCTGGCTTTGGCGCTGGCTTGACATGGGGTGGTTGCATCTTCCGTTGGTAAATTGACGCCCATT
>JACTND010000018.1:9272-47700 GCA_014584305.1 Planctomycetota bacterium
CCCCATCCGCGATTGGTCGTCGGCAGCGACCCGCGTCCGGCACGTTGGCTTGAGGATTGGTCACGATGGGGATTGCCACGACGACAGAGCGAAAAGGGTTGGGAAAATCCGAACGGCGGGACGCTTGGTGGGTGGGGCCTTTGGCGACGGCCCTGGCCTTGGGGGCGTTCGGTGTCTATGCCACATTCCGCGCGGTTTATGCGACCGATTTCGAATTGGGGCACGGGGCGCGATTCCATACGCAGCTTCCCGATCACGCCTATTTGTTGTCGCCATTTTTTTCGCCGTTAATTGTTTTGCCCTGGTTACCGGCCTGGATATCGCCCGCCTTTTTGATCTTGTGGGCGCCAGGTGGATTTCGGCTGACGTGTTATTACTACCGCAAAGCATACTATCGGGCGTTCTTCCTTGACCCGCCCGGCTGTGCCGTCGGAGAGCCTCGCGGCCGCCGATACCAAGGTGAGCGGCGTCTGTTCTTGTTTCAGAACTTGCATCGATTTTTTCTCTATCTGGCCTTGGCGTTTCTCGTTGTATTGTCGATCGATGTGGTGCACGCCTGTTGTTGGCCGACCCCGGACGGCGGTTGGCGATTTGGGATCAGCATCGGCACCTTGGTGTTGGCGGCGAACACCGCCTGCCTGGGACTGTACACCTTCGGTTGCCATTCACTGCGACATTTGGTCGGCGGCAACGTCGATTGTTATTCCTGTGTGGCGTTCGGTCATACGCGCCACCGATTGTGGAAAGGCGTGTCTGCTTTGAACAAGCACCACATGCGATGGGCTTGGGTCAGCTTGTTCACGGTAGGATTTGCCGATTTCTATGTGTGGCTGGTGGCTGCGGGGACTATCGCCGATTGGCGGATTCTGTAAGGGGCATCGCAATTCGCGATTGGACAGCGGATGAGCAAATACCAAACGGTGGACTACGACGTGGTGGTGGTCGGCGCGGGGGGGGCCGGTTTGCGGGCTGCCATCGAAGCGTCCGCGGAAGGCGCCAAGACAGCGCTGGTCTGCAAGTCATTATTGGGCAAAGCTCATACGGTCATGGCCGAAGGCGGAGTGGCGGCGGCGCTGGCCAACGTGGAATCGCGCGACTCCTGGCAAACGCATTTTCGCGACACGATGAAAGGGGGCAAGTTTCTCAACCAATGGCGGATGGCCCAAATCCATGCCCAGGAAGCCCCGGAGCGCGTCCGCGAGTTGGAACGGTGGGGCGCTGTTTTTGACCGCACCGGCGATGGTCGTATCTTGCAACGGAATTTCGGTGGCCACACGTACCCCCGATTGGCACATGTCGGCGATCGTACTGGATTGGAGATTATCCGGACGCTACAAGACAAAGGCGTCCACGACGGAATCGATGTCTTTATGGAATGTACCATTCGCCGCATCCTCCTGGACGACGGTCGGGTAGCCGGTTGTTTTGGCTATCATCGCGAGAGCGGTCGATTTGTTGTCTTCCAAACCAAGGCCGTGGTTTTAGCGACGGGTGGCATTGGACGCTGTTGGCAGATTTCATCCAATTCCTGGGAATACACGGCAGACGGCCACGCGATGGCGCTCTGGGCCGGCGCCGACCTGATCGACATGGAGTTCGTGCAGTTTCATCCCACGGGCATGGTTTGGCCCCCCAGCGTCCAGGGGACGTTGATTACAGAAGGAGTGCGGGGCGAAGGCGGAGTCTTGCTGAACGGCAATCGCGAACGATTCATGTTCCGCTACATCCCAGAAATGTTCCAGGGTGAATTTGCGGAGACCGAAGACGAAGCCACGCGCTGGATCACGGCGGTGGTCGCCGGTCAGCGTCCCGATGCGCGGCGCCCTCCTGAATTATTGACGCGCGACGTCGTGGCCCGGGCGATTCGTCGCGAAGTCCGCGAAGGGCGCGGCTCGCCGCACGGTGGAGTTTTTCTCGATATCGCCTCGCGGCGCACTCCCGACGTGATCAAGAAAAAACTCCCCAGCATGTACCATCAGTTCAAGGAATTGGCCGACGTCGATATCACGCGCGAGCCGATGGAGGTGGGACCAACTTGTCACTATATGATGGGCGGTGTTCGCGTCCATTCAGAGACACAGGAATCCACTGTCCCCGGCCTGTTCGCGGCCGGTGAAGTCGCCGGAGGAATGCACGGATCCAATCGCTTGGGGGGCAATTCGCTCTCGGACTTGTTGGTCTTTGGCAAACGGGCCGGGGAACATGCGGCCCACTTTGCCCGTTCTCATTCGGCTGCGACGATTGACGAACGGCAAGTGAACGCGGCGGCTGCCGAAGCCTTGGCCGCGTTTGATTCCGCGCAGGGCGAGAACCCCTATGCCGTTCACGAAGAGCTTCGCGCGCTGATGCAAACGTACGTCGGCATCGTCCGCACCGAAGAAGACTTGCAACACGCCCTGGAACAACTGCAATCCCTCCGACAACGCGCGGCGCGGGCCAAAGTCGGCGGCAATATTCAGTACAATCCCGGTTGGCACCTGGCCCTCGACTTGAAGAACATGATCGATATCAGCGAAGCGGTCACACGTGCGGCCTTGGTTCGACAGGAAAGCCGTGGAGCGCACACGCGCGAGGATTATCCGGACACGTCTGCCGAATGGGGAAAGTACAACTTGATCGTGCGCCAATCGGGGGCAACGTTAACGGTAGATAAGTCGTCTCTCCCCGAAATGCCCGATGAACTGAAGCAGTTACTCAAGTCGGAGTAGAGTGGGCGGCAGGCGCCGCAGAACCAGGAGCTGAGCACAATGACAACAACGGCCCATCTGAAGATCTTCCGCG
Source organism: Planctomycetota bacterium (assembly GCA_014584305.1). Lineage (GTDB taxonomy): Bacteria > Planctomycetota > Planctomycetia > Pirellulales > Pirellulaceae > BJ22. The sequence continues at coordinate 12,054 of JACTND010000018.1, forward strand.
GCGATGCGCAGCAAGGCGTCATGGTGGACTATCAGGTCCCCGTGGCTCCGGGAATGGTGGTCCTCGACGCCGTCCATGCCGTCCAAGCCACACAAGCACCGGATCTAGCGGTGCGGTGGAATTGCAAGGCGGGCAAGTGCGGCTCATGCGGCGGTGAAGTCAACGGTAAACCGCGTCTGATGTGTATGGACCGCATGGACAAATATCCCGCTGGCGAACCGATCACCATTCGACCGCTGAAGACCTTCCCAGTTATCAAGGATCTGGCTACGGACGTGTCGTGGAATTACTCGGTCAACAAATCGGTTCCCGCCTTTCAGCCCCCGCCGGGACAAGACGAGTTGAATTTTTCTCAAGCCGAAGCCGACCGGGTGCAGGAGTTTCGCAAGTGTATCGAATGCTTTTTGTGCCAGAACGTGTGCCATGTGTTGCGCGAACACGAAAAATACGATGATTTTGGCGGGCCCCGATTCTTTGTCCGCGTGGCAGGTTTGGAAATGCATCCGCAAGATCAAGCGGACCGTACGGGGCTTGTGAAAGACGACCTCGGTCTCGGCTATTGCAATATCACCAAATGTTGTACCGAAGTCTGTCCGGAAAGCATCGCCATTACCGACAACGCCATTATCCCGTTGAAGGAACGGGTAGCCGACCGGTTTTATGATCCATTGCGCGCCCTGTGGCGCCTGTTGTTTGGATCGAAATCATGAGATGTTGATGCGCGGCCCTGATCCCGTCCGGTAAAACCAATCGCCCGGCCCGTGTCTTTTTCCGTACCGCCGCGCAACTTACAATAGCTGCGGAGGAACGCAGCCATGTTAGAACCCAGACGGATTACAATCGCCGCTGTACCGGCGGCTCTTGAACGCGCGTTGCGCTATCGGCTGTTGAATGAACCGGAAGAAGCGGAAAGCATCTGCCGCGACGTATTGGCCGTCGATCCACATAACCGCGATGCCCGTGTGAACTTGTTGTTGGCGTTGACCGACCAATTTCATAAACAGACGTCGGGCACATTGGATGCAGCCCAGCGTTTGGCCAGTGAGTTGGACTCGGAATACGAGCAGGAGTATTATCTGGGAATCATCTACGAACGTTGGGGCAAAGCGCAACTGGAACACGGCATGCCCGCTGACTTCGCCATGGGTTGGCTGCGCAAGGCGATCCAAAACTTCGATCGCGCTGCACACATCAGCCCGCCGAACGATCCAGACGCGACGTTGCGCTGGAATGCCTGTGTTCGTGTCTTGCAGCGTTTTGATCGCGGCGAAACGCATTCGGAAAGCGTGACTCACGACATCGCCGGTGGATTTGGCGATGACGTGCCGCCGCGCTAGGCGTACGTGATAACCGCCAACAGGTGTTGGCGCGTGAGGATCGAGCGTTCGGAAATTCTCTTGTGATTCAGATTCATGGCCGGCGGCACTCTGTTCACATTGCTCGACGACATCGCGACGTTGCTCGATGACATCGCGACTATGACCAAGGTCGCTGTACACAAGACCGCGGGCGTTCTGGGCGACGACTTGGCGTTGAATGCGTATCAGGTCAGCGGCGTCGCCGCCAGTCGCGAACTGCCGGTTGTGTGGGCGGTGAGTAAGGGTTCCCTGGTGAACAAGGCGATCTTGGTTCCGCTGGCCTTGTTGATAAGTGCAATTGCGCCCTGGGCGGTAATGCCGCTGCTCATGATTGGCGGCCTGTACCTCTGTTACGAAGGAGTCGAGAAAATAACTCACCGCTGGCACCGTCATTCGCGCGAGAGTCGAGACCAACACGCTGAACACGTTGCTGCAATTACCGATCCGACAACGGACATCGTAGCGTTCGAGAAAGCAAAAATCCGTGGCGCCATCCGAACCGATTTTGTACTTTCCGCGGAGATAATTGTCATCAGTTTGGGGGCCGTGGCCGAACGGTCATTAGCCACTCAGGTCGGTGTCTTGATCGCTATTTCGCTGATTATGACCGTGGGGGTCTATGGATTCGTTGCCGGGATTGTCAAACTGGACGACGTGGGGGCTGCACTTCTGCTTCGACCGGGCGCATCGTGGTGGCCGCGGTTCCAACGAAGTTTGGGACTGGGACTCATTCGATTGGCGCCCCACTTGCTCAAGCTGCTCTCCTTTCTGGGCACTTTAGCGATGTTTCTAGTCGGCGGGCATATCGTTGCCGAAGGGATTCCTCCGCTGAGCGCCGTGTTGCATCATTGGGAATCATCAGTTGGCTCCATCTTGCCACTCGCTGGCTGGACCGAATCGATTGCCGGTGTGATTCTGGAATTGATCACCGGACTGCTTGCCGGCGGCCTGGTATTGGCCGTCGTCACCACGACCAGGCGATTCTTGGCCAAGCGATGATGCGGTTTGAGCAATTCGCACCGGCCTGACCGCGTTGCTGCTGCACAACGCCAACACGGACCTCCAAGCCGGTCGCCGGTGACCTACGTTGGTTTCGACCAATGACCAGCGAACAGAGATACGAATAATAGCCCCAAGATAACCAATGGCGGACCGGCGTTTCCGTGGGCCGCACCCCACACCAACGCGGCGTCGATAGTCATCATGCTTCGAAGAGACGTAACAATGGCCAAAAAAGTCGCCGCGGGCTCTGAACGGACAATGGCCCCGACCACACGCCGCAAAACCACAAACGCAATCACAGCCAGCAGAATCAAATAATTGTTCCGCGGAGTACCTGTTACCTCGCCGGCTACTGGCGTGCTCCAAAAAAAGACGCCAAACAGCAAGATGAAAGCGCACACGAAACTGACTAAACCAATACTCTGTTCGATCCAAACGTTCCCTGAACGGGCTTCATCCGTTTCCGACTCACTGCGCGCCAACCATGTCACCCCTGCGGCGTACGCGGCAACCGCGGCCGCCACAATCCAAACCACATGCGGAAATAGCCAGCCGTTGGCATCGGCAACATCTGTCGGCACAGTCGCCGCACCTAACAACACGTTCCATCCGCGGCAGGCGCCCATCAACCACGGCGCGAAGCCACATTGCTTGAACCAAACGTCATAGGCCCAAATCGCGGAAATCAGAATCAGGCATGTTAGCGCGGGAAGCGGATGAAACGACCATTCGCTGGAAACCAATGGAAAACAACCAGATCCAATCGCGGCAAACAAACCAACTACTTGTAAGCCAATGACGGCGCGCAGGGCCTGCGCTTGGGTTACCTTACCAGCAGGAATCGGCCGATCTGGACGGCGCTGCCTGTCGCGATTGGCGTCCGCCCAATCGTTCAAGATCATGCCGGATGTGTACAAGGTTGCCGACGCGACGAGCAACAACATCAGGGGCAGCCATTCCACCCATGACCCGTGGGCCAAATAATAGGCCATCAACACGTTGGTCAACGCCGAGGGCAGATTCGTGATCCGCGCCAGCTCCAACCAGGCCCTCATGCGGGCGCCGCCACTTGACGACTGGCCTGATGGCTGCGCCACGTTTGGATCCGTTGCCAGAACAGCTCGGTAAATTGTTCGACTTCATGCGCGGGAAACAGCGCTTCGACTTTCAACCGCACCGCCCGCCGGGCCGCTTCGCTGCCGAAAAACTCCCATGCGACCTCATCGACGTGCCTCAAACTCGTCGCGCAAAACTCTTGGAAGGCCTCCGTTTCCAACCGCTGATGGCCAATCCGTGCATAACCGGCCAGCCGTTCCGAGAAGGTTTGGTAGCGCTCGCAGACATCGTAATAGGGCTCCCAATCCAACGTTTTCCGGAACTTTTTCTTCGTCGCTGCTACGTACAGCGACCATTTAACATTGGCGATCACCAACCACGGGAAATGATAGTGCAACGACGTGACTTGCGAATCGGGGCAAGCGTTAGCGAAATCGATCAGATACCATTGTCCGTCCTTGCGAATCGCCTCGCAGGAATTAAAGTCCCATCCGAAAAACGTGTTGATGGTCAAGGTCATGTCCCGCAATTCCTGCGTCTCCTGTGGGGACAAGAAATCGCGGCGCATTTCGTAGCGATCATGCAGGGGCTGCGCGGGATCATAACTGATAATGTGAAACTGCGGGCCCAATCCGATACAACGCACAAATAAATCGTAATTGTCCACACCGGCCTGCAAATGCATCAAGTACTTGCCGCTCTGTTCATAGGCCGCCAACAGTGCCGATTCATCGGCGATGTGGCTGACACCCCGCCAGGCGCCGCCATCGTACGGCTTCATGTACAGCGGATATCCGATTTGCCGACCGATGGCTCCCAGGTCAAACAAACGGGCATAGCGTTGCAACGTGACGTCCAGATCGGGGAGCGTTTCATACGACTTGGGAGGGATCATCCACGTTTCCGGGATCGGCAAGCCCAACTGGGCCATCGCGCAGTACGTCGTCTGCTTTTCCATCGACTGGATCGACCACGGGTTGTTGAAGACGTACAAGCCATCCATCACGATGGCTTTCTTGATCCACTCCCGGCTGGTGTGGTACCAATGGGTAACCCGATCCATCACCACATCGTATTTGCACGGTTGGCGGATGTTGAACGGTTCGATCGTGACCCGTTCGCACTCGAAACGAATCCGCTGGCCGCGGTGTTCGATGACGGCATCGATCCGCCGCAAGATCTCTTCGTAACACAGCGGCCAACACAAATCCGCACCCAAGGACAACCCGATGCGACGTACAGTCTCTGCCATAGTCAATCCGCCAAGTGTGAAGAAGCTTGATCCAGGCCAATCGCAGGAAACGCGAGGAGCCAATTCGCAACCGAACACAGCACATGGGTATTATAACCGAAAACGTTCCCTTGGCTGACTACCGGGACGGACGTTACCTGGATGATACTTCAATCGAGTTATACGGGGTTTCCATCGCGTTCGAGCGCACGCGGCACCGTCCCTATTTTCCCTTAGGCCGGGCGATCAGCAATGGTTTTGCGCAGGACGTCCCGGTGTCGTCGCCAGTCGAGGGCCAATTCCAATAGGGCAGTTGGTCCCGCTGCCGACGACGTGGTATCTTGGGTGAATGGAGCGAACAACTTGGGACTCGGAGCGCGCTTCGTGAAAGACGGCGTAATTCTGATCGGCGGTTTGATTGTTGTATTGGCGATTATCATAGCCTGGATTTTCTTTCCGGTGTACCAACTCCATGGCGGCACTTACGCTCATGGTTGTATTCTGAACCCGCCGCAGTTGCCAGTCGGTCATAACGAAGACTTGTTATCGGCCGAAGACATTGAGCGCATTTCGAAAGACCCGCGGCAGCTTGAGATCTTGGAAGGCATGCGGAAAATGCCGCGCAGTATTCCCGCCACACCCCACTGGGTCGGCAATCGCTATGGACCGCCGAAGAATTATCTGTTCGCTGCCGCCGTATTGTCCGTGATCGGTTATGGTTTGCTGTTGAGGTCCAAGGGAGTATTCTGACGGGCGGTGCCGGATGCCAAGGCCTGTTGCGAAATATTCGGTACGCAATTACTCGTAGTAAAACCATAGTGGGACCGGAAATAGCCAGGTCAACGCGTCGCGCAATCGATCCCGCCAATTCTCCCAATTGTGACCGTCGCGGGATTCCACGAATTTGACGTCCAATCCGTGCTTTTGCAACAGCGGCGCCAACGATCGATTTTCATAGATCAAGCTTTCGTACACGCCGCAACTCATGAAAATCTTTTTGGCCGGCGCGCCGATTTGATCGCGAAACTGATTCATGAACTCGACGACAGGGTCAAAGACTCGGCCCCGCTGATGTTGGCCGATATCCGTGAACGCGAACGACCCGGACTGCAACAACAACATGTCAAACGTGTTCGGGTAATACCAAGCTGTGGACAGTGCGGCGACTCCGCCAAAACTGGCTCCCATCAAACAGCGGGCCGACGGTTCGGAAATCACCGGGTAACGTTTCTCGACCGCCGGCAAGACCTCCTCGACGACAAACTCAGCATGGCGCCGGTCGGCGGCGTATTCGCGCAACCGCGCGGCGGGATTGAGCAGCACCACCACGAGTGGGGGAATTTCCCAGCGCACGGTCAAATTGTCGAGGACGGCGCCCAAACGCGAATACCGCATGTAATCGTCGCCGTCATGGACGATCAGCACTCGATGGCGCCGGTTGGGACGGTAGCGGGGAGGCAGATAGACTCGGATGTCGCGAACCTGATGAAAAACACGGCTGACCAAGGGCCAATTTTCCACGGTTCCATTCGGACCTTGCTCCAGTGGAAACGACCACTCGGGCTCGGCGTAACCGCTGACCTGCACCACCGAATTGCCGCCAAACGGATCATGGGCCACCCGCGCGTTGAGGGGATCGTGCAACCACGTTTCTTCGCCGTTGCGCGCGACGCCGATTTTGTATTCGATGCGCGATCGCAAGGGAAGATCGAGAGTCAACTGCCACCAGGTCGTGGCCCCCAAGCGACGAAACGGAATCCGTGACGATAGTCCGAACACCCAATGTTGCAAATAGACGGCATCGGCGTCCCCCTGATAGACAAAGGTCACGCGCCGTCCATCCACATAGGGCATGGGATGTCGATTGACCAGTGCCCGCACGGTCTCGTCGCCGCCGGCTGCGGCGCGCTCCAACTCCGGCCAGGTTGAAGCGGTCATGGATGCCACTCCCGCACCGAACCATCAGGCAACAGCTGCCGGACGTGCGCCACGCGGCGCAGATCGCGGGGCGACCACTCCAACACCGATTCGGCCGTCAAAACCAGACAAGTATCGTTGGCGAATCGTCGCGCCAAAAGCGCTACTTCCAACGGATCCTGCAAGTTCAATCGTTGGTCGCCGCGCGGAAATAGAACCAATGATCGAAACCAAGCCAGGCCCTGCCGCGAAAGTTCCGCATCGCCGGTGGCGTGCGGCAAACTTTGATGGAAAAACACGATCTTTTCGGCCATCGCCATAGCGCCACCCGACCAGGCGATGACGGGAACATGTACGTACTTCAATAACCGCGACAGATTGAGGCGATTGAGCAACACGCCGACGTGACCTCCGGCGATCAACAGAGCCTGGCACGATTGCAAACGGTCTAGCACGCGTTGCCGATAACGCTGGACGCTGGGCCGCTCCCAAGGATCGATCCGTTTGTCGTAGGTGCGGATCACTTCCCGTACCAGTTGCAAATACTCCAGATCAACTTGGCGGACATGCTCCATGGTCAAGTCGAGTTGGCGCGCGACGCCGTCTCCCTGGTGCTGGCGGCGCAGCAATTGCCGAGCCACCGTCAAGGCGTGATCGAGCTGAATCGTGTTGATCTCGCGCAGCCGCCGCAGTTCATCCTGACGGTGCCGCAACAATTGAATGACTTCGGGATCTTCCTCGAACAACCGATCGGCCAGTTCGTAGAGTTGCGCATTGACCAACGGTCGGCCGCAAGCTTCACGTACCCAGCCATCATCCACTTCGTCTTCTTCCCAGCCCGGCGCGGCTAACCCGACCGGGCCGTGGATTCCCCAGCGATCCAACACAGCGCGCACCAGGGGCGCCTCGCGCTGTGGTCCCAGCAGCATCAGCGGATGATCGTATTCTTCGTTGCGAATAACCGCCACGCTTGTTTCGACAAAGGAATTAACTGCTGGCCAAAGTTTCCTGATACTGCAGCTTCGGCCAACGCCTGTGATCGAGCACCGTATCGAAGCTGAGATAGTCGACTCAATTTTGCGGATCGCATCATATTTGGCAATGCCCGGTATTCCTCAAGCGTTGTCCTGCGAGTACGATAAACACTTCTTGTTTCGCGCGGCCGGAAGCGGCGAGGCTTAATGCTTTTCCGCCGGGGAAAGTACGTTAATAGTATTACCGATGATTGCGATTCATGTACCGGATCCTTTGCGCGTCTATTGCGACGGCGCCGATGAATTGCGCGTGGAGGCAGCCACCGTGCAGGCCGCGCTGACACAGCTCCAGCAACGCTATCCGGCAGTGTACAAGAACGTTTGCGATGAAACGGGAACTGTGCGCCGCCATATCAATTTGTTTATTAATTCGGCGCTCGTGCGCCGCCCGGAAGGACTTCAGTTGCCGTTGTCCGAAGGAGATACCTTGTTGATTCTACCGGCAGTATCGGGAGGTTAGTCATGGCTGATCGCGTGGTCTTGTGTATTGGAACCAAGAAAGGGCTGTTCGTCGCCGAATCGGCCAAGTCACGGCGCACGTTTTCCCTCCGCGGTCCCTTTGGTCCCGGTGTGGCGGTTTATTCGGCGTTGATCGACACGCGCGGCACCCCGCGGTTGTACGCCTCCAGTTGCAACCCCTTCTTTGGTATGAAGCTGCTGGTCTCAAAGGACCTGGGCCGCAAGTTCAAAGAAACCAAATCGGCGCCGACCTTTCCCGAGGGAGATGGCCGAGCGGTTGCCAATTTTTGGTCCCTGGAACCGGGCAATGGCAAAAAAGAGATATGGTGCGGCGTCGAACCGGCAGCCTTGTTTCACAGCGGCGACGGCGGCGAGACGTGGGATATGGTCCCCGGTATCAGTAACCACCCGCACGCGCGTCAATGGCAACCCGGCAATGGCGGCCTGTGCCTGCATACGATCGTGCGCAGCGGGAATCGAATGCATTTGGGAATTTCCACCGGGGGGCATTATCTGAGCGAAGACGGCGGCCAATCGTTCGTGCCAGCCAACACGGGTGTTGGGGCCGGCTTCACTCCGGATCCCTATCCCGAGTTTGGCCAATGCGTTCACAAGATCGTCGCCCCTGCCGCAGCGCCCGGGCGGATGTACATGCAGAATCACGGCGGTTGGGCGGAATGGGATGGACCCGGCGGGCGCCGTCCCGAGATCGGTGTTCTCCGGAGCGATGATTACGGTCACACCTGGCGGTCGATTGCCAAAGGCCTCCCCTCCGATTTTGGTTTTCCGATTGCGGTCCATCCTCACGATCCCGACACCGTCTATGTGGTCCCTTTGGAGCCGATGACCCGCACCTGTCCGGACGGTAAACCGGCCGTATGGCGCTCGGAAAACGGCGGCGCTTCGTGGGGGAGATTGGCCAAAGGATTTCCCAAACGTGACTCCTACTTCACCGTGCAGCGCGATGCTCTGTCGGTCGATGAATTGAAGACTCCAGCGCTCTACTTGGGAACTACAACCGGCCAATTGTGGATCGGCCGCGAAGGGGGCGAAGCGTGGGATTGCCTCTTCGATTCCCTGCCCCCGATCCATTGTGTCAAAGTCGCGGTGGCATAACCGATCGACATACATTGGCGCAGTGGGCGGAATGCGCTCCGGTCGAGAGTTGAAGATTCGGTCTCATCGATAAACCAACCTCCTGGTATAGCCGCAGGCGGGAGGGCTCCGCGACTGCTCGTCTGATGGGAGCCGTAGTTGGATTGCTAGTCAGAATCCGCCGAATCCCAGATTCCAGTTTTTGCCTTTTCAACCTGCCGCTTTGGCGGCAGGTTGAAAAGGGAGTTTTGGCAAATAACGGGCCAGTAGGTTGCCAAGTTAACAGTAAAACTGCTTCACCCACGAGATAATCTCGTGGGGGGCGTTTGTCAATGGAAACGCCAAAACGTTGAACTGTACTTGGCGCCGTCCATCGAACCGCGCCTTCAGTTCACCCGTTATCACGAACAGCCCATGCTGTTACCGCAATTGTGACAGAGGTAGCAGTTGCCGCTGCGGACAGTAATCGCGCCGCAGTTGTCGCAACTGGGCGCGTCGCTTTGGAAATGGGCGTAATCCGCCAGCCGCAGCTCGCCGCTGGGGCGGCCCAGATGGCCAACCTCGCCGGTTCCGTTGCTCAAGGGTTCACTGGTAGCCGAAATACCGTTCCCATTGGCGTCGCCGTTCTCACCGCTGGCCTTGCGCTGACTGTACAGCTCGCGGTAGCCAGGAATAAACTCCATGGCCATCCAGCGGAAGATGTAGTCGATGACGCTCTTGGCCATGCGGATTTCTGGGTTGGAGGTCATTCCCATCGGTTCAAAGCGGGCGTGTGAGAATTTCTTTACCAGCACATCCAGCGGCACCCCGTATTGCAAGGCGATGGAGATCGCCGTCCCAAAACTGTCCATTAGGCCGCCGATCGTACTCCCTTCTTTGGCCATGGTTACGAACATCTCGCCCGGCCGTCCATCGTCGTACAAACCGACCGTGATGTATCCTTCGTGGCCGCTGATGCTGAATTTGTGCGTCAACGAACGGCGCGTATCGGGCAATCGTTCGCGCCGCGGCCGTGCGGTCGTTTTTTGACGTTGTTCGCCTTCTGCCGATGTGGCCAACGGCTGGCTTTGTTTGGAACCATCCCGATAAATAGCCAGGGCCTTCAATCCCAATTCCCAACCCCAGAGGTAGGCGGCCATCACATCGTCGGGAGTGACTTGGGCCGGCATGTTGACGGTTTTCGAGATGGCCCCAGAAATAAACGGCTGCGCGGCGGCCATCATCGTGACGTGCGCCCGCCATTCGATGCTCCGCGTTCCTTTTTGCGGGCGGAAAGCGCAATCGAAGATTGGCAAATGTTCTGTGCGCAGGTCGGCAGCCCCCTCGATTGTGTCCTCCGCGTCGATGTGCTGAATGATCCGCTCGATCGCCGCATTGTCGTAACCGAGCGTGTTCAATGCCAATCGTACGGTCTGGTTGACCAATTTAATCAACCCACCGCCCGCCAAATGTTTGTACTTGACCAACGCGATATCGGGTTCGATCCCCGTGGTGTCGCAATCCATCATGAAGCTGATCGTTCCGGTGGGCGCCAACACCGTCGCTTGGGCATTGCGATATCCGAACTCGCGTCCCATGCGGAGGACATCGTCCCACAGTTCTTGGGCCGCGGCGCGCAAGAAGCCGGGACCAGCCCCGTCGATTTTGCGAACCGCATCGCGATGCATCTCCATGACGCGCAGCATCGGTTCTCGATTCCATTCGAACTCGACAAACGGCCCCTTGGCTGCCGCCAGTTCGGCGCTGGTCCGATAGGCTGCCGCCGTCAATAGAGCCGTCACAGCGCCGCACCAACCGCGGGCTGCCGCCGAATCGTAAGGCAAACCGTGGGACATCAACAGGCTGCCCAGATTGGAATATCCCAACCCTAACGGCCGGAATCGGTGGCTGTTCAGGGCGATCAGCTCCGTCGGGTAACTGGCGCGATCGACCAGGATTTCCTGGGCGATGAAGAAAATCCGGCAGGCCGCCACAAAACGTTCGACGTCGAACTGACCGTCGGGCAAACGAAACTTCATCAAATTGATGCTGGCCAAGTTACAGGCCGTGTTATCCAAGAACATGTATTCGCTGCAGGGATTGCTGGCGTTGATCCGCCCGGAATTCGAGCAAGGATGCCAGCGATTGATCGTGGTATCGTATTGAATCCCTGGATCGCCGCAATGCCATGCGCATTCGGCCATCCGCTGCAACAAGCCGCGCGCTTTGAACGTCGGTCCGGCGCGTTCGGGGTCTGTCACCCAATGGGTCGTCCAATCGCCGTCGCGCTGGACGGCTTCCATGAAGTCGTCCGTTACGCGCACCGACAGATTCGCGTTCTGAAACATGATCGAGCTATACGCTTCGCCGTTGAAATTCGCTTCAAATCCGCCCTTGTCAATCAAGACGCGCGCCTTCTGTTCCTCTTTGTGTTTGCACTCGATGAACTCCAACACGTCGGGGTGCCAGACTTTCAAAGACTGCATCTTGGCGGCGCGACGGGTCTTGCCGCCGGATTTGACGACATGCGCGATCTGGTCGTACACACGCATGAACGACAATGGCCCGGAGGGCCGACCGCCGCCAGCCAATTTCTCGCGCTGGGAGCGGATTGTTGACAGATCGGTGCCGGTGCCGGAACCGAATTTGAACAACATGGCCTCGCTCGCCGCCAATCGCATGATCGACTCCATGTTGTCCTCCACGCTTTGGATGAAGCAGGCCGAGCATTGCGGAAACTCATAGGGATTGGCGGTTAATTCCACTTGTGCCGTCGCTTCATTCCAATGCCAGTTGGAGGGATCGCCGGAGATACCATAAATGTGAAACAAACCGACATTGAACCAGACTGGCGAATTGAACGCGCCGAATTGGTGTAAACAGAGCCAAGTCAACTCGCGATAGAACTGCTGCCCCTCGGCGGGAGTGGCAAAATACCCGTCCTCGATTCCCCAATCGGCGATCGTCCGCGTGACGCGGTGGATCAATTGCCGCACACTCCCTTCGCGGCTGGGGGTGCCATGTTCGCCATAAAAATACTTGCTGACTACGACATTCGTCGCCAGCTGACTCCACGTGGTCGGAATCTGACAGTGCGTCTGCTCGAATAGAACTGCGCCATTATCGTCCTTAATCGCGGCGGTGCGGTTTTCCCATTCCACGGTATCAAAGGGATCGGCGTACTCGGCCGGGCAGAAGACCACAGGCACATGAAGTTTCTTTAACTTACTTGATCGAGATGCAGCGCGCGACATGGAGCCCCTCCTATTGAGCATGAATTCTGGTTCACTCATCAAAACGATCACCGCTGCGCCAGCAGGGCAGGGGATCGTCTCCCTAGATTAAAGTATAGAACGGCGGCGCCCTGCTTGCCCACGCGGTGTGGCCATTATCGCATTTTTTGCCAGTAGAGGCCGATCGTCATTCAATTATTGAATGGCAGGCAGGACCGGTTGACGTCTTCAGGCCGGTAGCGCACGATTTCAGCTCAGTTGCCTATTTGTAGCGTCGCACGAGCGCATCGACAGAAAGACCCCTGAGTGGGTCGCATTCATCGCGCAGGATGCTTACGTCTTGCCCTTCGACAAAGACCCGTGCGACGCGGTGTTGTACTGATTCGACAAGCGTAAAGAATCGGGTAGCCGCCTGTGCCGAAACCCGGAAACTTTCGAGAGGCACCGCGCTTTGGCTGGCGTGGCAACTCGCAAATCAACGTTTGACAATACACCGGAAGCGCCGAGATCAGCGGTCGCCGGGTTGACGACGGAATTGGTTCGAGTCCGTTCTCATGAGCGGATTCTCGCCGCGGCCGAAATGTTCGACGTCGGCCTTGCCGTGAGTTCCCATCCAGTTGAGCAATTGGCGCGTATCGATCTGCTCGACAAAGTTCTCATTCGCCTGTTTGGTCAACTCGGAAATCGCTTTCGAAATGCGCGGGTCGAAACTGCCGCCGACTGAGGGATTGTCGCCGCGGACCAACCACCGGGTTTTTGAATCGATCTCGCCGACAATGTTTCCTTGATCGTCGTGGTAAGCCACCACGCGACCGCCATTCTGTTCGATGCGAGCGCGGAGGACGTCCACATCGTTGATACCGTCAAAATCCAGATCAAACACACCGGCCAAAGCGATCGGCCGGCGGTAATTCGGTTCCCAGACGGGGTTGAGTACTTGATCATCGACGGTGATCGGGTCGCGCGGATTCTCGTGGACCACGCGGGCTTCGGATTGGTGGGGACCCGTGATGCGCACGACTTCGATCGTGGCTTTGGGGCGATCGCGTTCAAAATTCGTGGCTGTGCGATCGTAAACCGAGAACGTCATATTGGTGCGCAGACTATCGGCGGAACCAATGTTCAGGAAGACGCGCCCCAAATTCGTGGCCACACCGACGATTTTGCCGTCGGCGAGTTCGAAAACTTCTCGTTCATATTCGTTGATTTTTTCTTTCAGCTTGCGGTTTTCATCGGTCGTTTTCGCGACCGTTTCTTCTAACCGGCTGCGCTGCAATTGAAAGTCTTGCCGCGAATTCTCGAAATCACGGCTGATGCGTTGATTGTCCCGTTTGGCTTCATCCAAGCTCGCGCTCAAACGGCGTTGCTCTTCCGTCAAGCGTTGCTTTTCTTGGGCGTAGCTGTTGCGCTCTGCTTCGATGTCGCTTTGGAGTTTGGCCACCGCGGCTTCCAAGGCGGCGACCGCAGCCCGTTTTTCTTCTTCAATGCGTTTGGTATCCGTCCGCATCTGGTCGTTCTCGGCGTGTTTGCGGCCAATGGCCGCGCGGTAATCAGCCAATAGCCCGCGGTAGGTCGGTTCGCGACTTTGTTCCGCCGTCGAGGGCGTCAACATCATCTGCATATCTTTGCGGTACTCGGCGGTCACCTGGTCCACGCGTTCGATAATGGTGTTGATCAACATGCGTTGATTGTCATCAACATTCGTGGTCAATCGGCGCAAGTTGTTGATGCTGGATTCAGTCTCGGCCAGGCTGACACCCATGTCCCCCAGATAGGCGAGGATGACGTCGGTCAAGGTCTCTTGGGCCTTCAGTTGGTTCTCTTGAAACGCCACGGTCTGTTCGGCCTTGGCGCGGGCATCCCAATGTTCATTGCCGCGCAGCAACGCCCACACGAAGCCCAATGCGAGAACCAAGGACAACAGAATCAAAATGATAACGGCAATTAAATAGCCTTGGCTTTCGCGAGCAGCCATGTACGAACCTCCTGGTTCCAGGTGTAACTATCAAGAATTCAGGCTTCGGACCGATTCAAAAATCAGTTCCCTCGATTCTAAATTGGGGGTCGAACGCTGTCAAATTTTGCGTAAACGGTAATCTTGACCACCGTTCCCGGGGCAGTCCTCGCGCGCTGGCCCCAGTCAGCGTGCCTCTGACGCCTTTCCCGAATGCGGCCTCCGGCTCAAAATCTAGTTGCCCTATTCAGGATTATTAACGGCTATTCGCATACGAAATCCCCGACCGATGGTGGATAAACGGCAAAAATCGCTGAACCTGTTCCCGGAAGAAACCGGAAATTCGGAACAAGCCGCAGCGCCGCGTGACGCCGCGCGGCGCCCGGCTGCGACAGAGAACCGAGAATCGGCCGGTGCCGACTTGACCGGCAAACTCGTCATCGTTGTCGATTCCCATTCTTTGATCTATCAGGTGTATCACGCGATTGCGGAGATGACGTCGCCCGCCGGCTTCAGCGTCAACGCCATTTACGGATTCAATGTCAGCGATGTTACGTTTCGCAACGATCTGTATCCGGACTACAAGGCTCATCGCGAGCCAATGCCCGACGATTTGCAGTGGCAGATTCCGCAAATTCAGCGGCTGCTGAACGCGCTCTCGATTCCGATTTTGATGCTGGACGGTTTTGAAGCGGACGACATCTTGGCCACAGTGGCCCGAGTGACGACGCAGCGCGGTGGTCGGTGCCTGCTGGTAACTAACGACAAGGACTGCCGCCAACTGATTACCGAGAAGGTCAATTTATTGAACATCCGCAAGAATCAGATTTATGATGCCGAGGCGCTGCGGACCGAATGGGGCATCCGGCCCGATCAAGTCATCGATTTCCAAGCCATGGTCGGCGACCCCACGGACAATGTACCGGGAATTCCCACCGTGGGCCCGAAAACGGCGTCGCAATTGTTGCAGCAATTCGAAAGTCTCGATGGTCTATTAGCCCGGCTAGCAGAAGTGCCGGGCAAGAAAGCGGAGCGCATCGCTGAATCGGCTGAGTTAGTCCAACTCAGCCGCCAGCTCGTGGCGCTCGATCCGTTTGTTCCCATCGACATCGATTGGCGGGCGGGACAACTAGTCAATCTGGATGTGGAGCAGGCGGTCGCCATTTGTCAGGAGTTCGGCTTTCGCGGGCTGACGGAACAGATTCGACAATTGGCGCCAGCCGCCTCACCAGGGAACTGGAAGGCCAATTATCGGGCTGTGACTTCGCTGGCCGAACTCCACGATTTGGTCCATTTGTTGACGCGTCAGCGGGCCGCGTCGTTTGATACGGAGACCACGCACATCAGCCCGCGGTGGGCGGAGTTAGTGGGCTTGTCGTTTGGCTGGTGCGATGGAGAAGCCGTTTACATTCCCCTGCGGGCGCCCGCCGGAGAACCACAGCTCGACGCGCGCGAGGTGTTAGCCGCGTTGGCGCCTTTGTGGCAGGACGCCGAGTATTTGTTGATCGGCCAGAATCTCAAATACGACCTGGTGGTGCTGCGCAATTATGGGATTGTTCCCCAATGCCAGTTGTTCGATACGATGGTGGCCGACTTTTTGGTTAATCCGGGACGTCATACGCACAACCTCGATGATCTGGCACTCCGCTTTCTGGACCATCGGACCATCAAGATCACGGAACTGATCGGCAGCGGCAAGACTCAGCGGCGGATGGACGAAGTCCCGTTGGCGGCGATTACGGAATACGCCGCGCAGGACGCGGACATTCCGTGGCGGTTGCGACCGACGTTCGAAGAGGCGCTGCGACAACAGGGTTTGGATTCGTTGTTCTATCAGGTCGAGATGCCGTTGGTGCATGTGTTGGCGGGCATGGAATCGATCGGAATCGCCGTCGATCGCCACGTGTTGGCGGAGGTCAGCCGCGAGTTCGCCGAACGTTTGGCCAAGTTGGAGCAACAGATAGTGGAACTGGCGGGCGAGCCGTTCAACGTCGATTCGCCGACGCAGTTGGCGCGGATTCTATTCGAGAAGTTGGGACTGCGTTCCATTAAAAGGACCAAAGCGGGGCAAAGCACGGATGTCGAGGTGTTAGAAACGTTGGCGGACGAGCATCCCTTGCCGCGGCTGGTCATTGAATATCGCCAACTAGCAAAACTGAAAAATACGTATGCGGATGTCTTGGTCAACCTGGTCCATCCGCAAACGGGGCGGATTCATACATCTTTTATGCAAGACGTTGCGCGGACGGGGCGACTGTCTTCTAAAGACCCCAATTTGCAGAACATCCCGATTCGCACGGCCGAAGGGAGGCGCATCCGACAGGCCTTCGTATCGTGCGACTCCGACCACATGCTGTTGACGGCCGACTATTCTCAAATCGAGTTGCGCATGTTAGCCCATTTTTCGGGGGACGAGGAGTTGATCGACGCCTTCCAGCGGGACGAAGACATTCATGCCGCCGTGGCCGCGGAAATCAACGGCGTCTCCTTCGATCAGGTCACGGCGGAGATGCGGCGACAAGCAAAAGCGATCAATTTCGGAATCATTTACGGTCAAAGCCCCTTTGGTTTGGCCCGCGAGTTGGGGATTGCGAAGGACCAGGCCGCACAATTTATCGAACAGTATTTCGCGCGCTACCCAGCGGTGGACCATTTCATCCGAGCGACGTTGGAAACGGCGGCGACGCAAGGATATGTCAGTACCATTCTCGGGCGTCGCCGCGCCGTCGAAGGGGTTCGCGATCCGCGGCAAGCGGGCTATGGTCGTTCCCGCACTCCCGCTGAGCGCATCGCCATCAATACCGTCATTCAGGGGTCGGCGGCGGATTTGATCAAATTGGCCATGATCCGTTTATGGCGCCAGCTCCCGGCACATTTTCCTGACGTGCGTTTGCTGTTACAGATCCATGACGAGTTGGTTTTTGAATCGCCGCGCGACACCGTGCAGAAACTTGGCGCGTTCGTTCGGCAAGGTATGATGGAAGCCATGTCGCTGCGCGTGCCACTAAAGGTGTCCGTCGAAGTCGGGCCCAATTGGAACGACACGACCGACCTGGAACCGGACAGCGCTGCATGAAGGTTCTAGGGATCGTTGGCGGAATTGGTTCCGGCAAATCGTTTGTCGCTGACTGTTTTGCGCGGTTGGGGGCAACGGTGATTGACGCCGACACGATCGGCCATCAAGTATTGGACGACGGCCGCGTGCGGGAAGCGTTAGTACAAACTTTCGGCGCTGACATCCTGCGTCACGACGGCAGCGTCGATCGCCGCGCACTGGCCCGTCGCGTGTTTGCTCCGGGAGATGAAGGCGTGCGAAGCTTGCGGCAATTAGAAATGTTGACGCACCCGGAGATCGAACGGCGGATTGAGACAAGGCTGCAAGAATTGCGGTCTCAAAACGTACCCGTGGTTGTTTTGGACGCGGCTATTATGTTGCAAACGGGTTGGCACCGCGTATGCGACGAATTGATCTTTGTCGAAGCGGATGATTCAACACGGTACGCGCGAGTCGCGTGCCGCGGTTGGTCGCGCGACGAGTGGCAGGCGCGCGAGCGGAGGCAATCACCATTGGATTGGGCAAAGGCCCAATGTAAGTGGGTCGTGTTTAACGGCGGGGAACCTGCCACTAGCGTTGAAGATCAGGTCGGATCGATTTGGGAAAGGATGGGACTCGGCAGGGGGGCCCTCGGAGCAAGTGAATCATGACGTAGAGCGTATGGCTCGGGGCGATTGACGCAAGGGCTTTCCATTTTTGTTCGGTGCGGTATAGAATAAGACTCCAACACGACGGGAATCCGTCAAAGCCCAACTTGTCCATCATTGACAAGTCGCTATGCGTAATTGACATTGAGAACCAAAGAATCTTTGTCGTGGACGCGCGGATGCTTTTGACTTACCGCTATACAAACAGTTGACGAAGCCTACGTCTCAAAGTTGCAAGCAAACGTATCAATTACATTTTCTCATTGGGGACAGTATCATGGCAATTCCATCAAACTTCGGACAGAAACGGCGCCGCCGACCAGTAACCGAAACGTTGGCTGAATCGGAAACAAACGACACCGGTACCACGGCCGAGGGTCACGAAGAATACGGTATCGATGAGTCGCGCACGGTTTCCATGGCCGACGACGACACGATTCGTATTCAAACGGCCTTGAAGCGGCAGGCAGAATCGGGGTTGCCGAGTATCGCCGAGTTGCGCGCCTTGTCGGAAGACAAACTGCGCAAGGCCGCCAAGAAGGAAGGCATCGATTTGGGGGCGGATGCGTCTGTGTCGGACATCGTGCATGAAATCGCCAAGCATCGCGTGCAATCGCAAGACATGGAATGGGGCGAAGGGACTCTGCAAGTTCTTCCCGATGGATTCGGTTTTTTGCGCAGTGCCGAGTACCACTACCTGAGTTGTCCGGCCGACATCTACGTCTCGCCCAGTCAAATTCGCCGGTTCAGTTTGCGAACCGGTTGCGAAGTGGGGGGCATGATTCGACCTCCGAAAGAAGGTGAGAAGTACGCTGCATTGTTGCGGGTCGAATTGGTCAACGGCAAAGACCCGGAAGAGTATGTCAAAGGTAAACACTTTGACGATCTGACTCCGTTGCATCCCGAACAGCGCATCATCATGGAGCACGATCCGCGTGAAATGTCCACGCGGGTTGTGGACATGATGTGCCCGGTCGGGTTTGGGCAGCGCGGTCTGATTGTGAGCCCGCCTCGCGCCGGAAAAACGATGTTGATGCAGAACATGGCCCGCGCGGTGTTGGCGAACTTCCCCAACGCCTATGTGATGATGTTGTTAGTGGACGAGCGGCCTGAAGAAGTGACCGATATGCAACGCGAAGTCCGCGGGCCGCGCTGTGAAGTGATCAGCAGTACCTTCGACGAAGCTCCTTCGCGGCATGTGCAGGTCGCCGATATGGTGTTGGAGAAGGCCAAACGACTGGTCGAGAATGGAGTCGATGTGGTCGTTTTCCTGGACTCGATTACCCGCTTGGCCCGGGCTTGGAATGCGATGTGTCCCCAATCGGGTAAAACCTTGTCCGGCGGTTTGGATGCGAACGCGATGCAGAAACCGAAGGCCTTCTTTGGCGCCGCACGGAAAGTCGAGGAGGGCGGCTCGCTGACGATCATTGCCACGGCATTGGTCGATACGGGGAGCAAGATGGACGACGTGATCTTCGAGGAGTTCAAAGGGACGGGCAATATGGAAATCATCCTGGACCGGTCGTTGGTTGACCGCCGCATTTGGCCGGCGATCGATATCAACCGCAGCGGCACGCGCCGCGAAGAGAAGTTGCTCGATCCGGATGAGCATGAGCGGATCATCCAGATCCGCCGGGCGCTGACGGCGATGAACGCTCCCGATGCCATGGACATGTTGGTCCAAAGGCTGCGCAAGACTGTCTCCAACGCTGAATTTTTGATGAGTCTCAAGCTCAGTGGCGTTTAGATCCGCCAGCGCGGGGCAGGGGAGTGCGACCGGCTGTGACTAGTGGGTATCCATGACGCACGAGGCGAAGAATCACCAGCGCGAGGCGCTGATTGCTGACGGCTCGGTTCGCGCTGCGCTCGTCGTCTCTCAATACCACTCCGAAATTACGGACAGCCTGCTGCAGGCCGCGCGGCAAACGTTGATCGATCTAGGTTGGGTAACTGATGGAATCGACGTCTATCGCGTCCCCGGAGCATGGGAGTTGCCGTTGGCTTGTCAATGGATTTTGGACCTCAATCAGCATCAGGGTGTCATCGCGTTGGGGGCCGTAATCCGCGGTGAGACGTCGCACGATCAACACATCAATCGGTTCGTCAGCATGGCCTTGGGACGATTGGCATTGGATGCCGGAGTTCCGCTGGCCTTCGGATTATTGACCTGCGACTCATTGGACCAGGCGCGCGCTCGGAGCGGCGGCCAGCTCGGCAACAAGGGGGCCGAAGCGGCCGAGGCATTGATCTCCATGATCAACCTGAAACGGCGATTAGACGAGGCGGCAGCAGGATGATTTCACGCCATCCGCGAACCGCTGGCCGGTTCACACCCGAATCGCGGCGACGCGCGCGACAGGTCGCCGTTCAGGCTCTGTTCCAAGACATGTTCCACGCGCAGTCGGCCTGGGATTGGAGGGCGTTTGTCGCTGCGCGGTTGCGCCAGTTTCCCGACACGGTCGAGTTTTGCCAATCGTTGGTCTTAGGTGCACGAGAGCGACGCGCCGAATTGGAAGCGATCATCCAAATCGCGATGCCCAATTGGAATCTCTCCCGGCTGGCGAGAATCGATCGTGCCATTTTGTTGATCGGGGCCTTGGAACTTTTGCACTCCGCTACGCCTCATAAAGTCGCCTTCGATGAAGCGATTGAAATGGCGCGCACGTTCGGCGGGCGGGAATCACCCAGTTTCGTCAATGGCGTATTGGACCGCATCTGGCGGAATCACTCAAAAACTCGGCCAATCGAAGGTTCGAACGCGTAATTCGATAAGGACAACGTTCATGGCTATTTGGAATCCATTCAGTCGCAACAAATCGTCGAAATCCGATGCGGCTCCCGCCGCTAACGAGGAGCCCATGCACGACAACGGCGCGGAGCCCGCGCCGCAGCAGGCCACTCCCGAACCGGCGCCGCCGGCCAAGGTCGGTCTGTTCCGGATGTTCAAGCGCGCGCTGAAAAAGACGATCGACGTCTTGAATACCGACATTCGAGATATTATCGGCAAGGAAGGCCGGCTGGTCGATCAAGCGTTCCTTGATGAGTTGTATGTGCACCTGATCAAAACCGACATGGGCGTTGGACCAGCAACCGAGATTCGCGACCACATCGGCTCGGCGTTTCGCGGTCGCAAAGTGATGTTGGCGGACTTGATCAACTCCGCGCGGGGGACCATCCGCACGATCATGGCGCAAGACCGCGCGGACCTGAATCGCGCCACCCAAGGACCTACCGTGATTATGGTCGTGGGCGTGAACGGTTCGGGCAAAACGACATCGATTGCCAAACTGGCCAATCGCTTGAAACAGCAAGGTCAGTCGGTCGTCTTGGGGGCGGGCGATACGTTCCGTGCCGCCGCGGTCGAACAACTCACGATCTGGGCCCAACGGATCGGCGCCGAGATCATTACCGGCAAATCGGGGAGCGATCCGGCCAGCGTGGCCTACAAAGCGGTCGAGGCCGCAAAAAATGAGCAGCGCGATATTTGTATTATCGACACGGCGGGGAGGTTACAGACCCAGGCCAATTTGATGGACGAATTGTCGCGCATCCGGCGCGTGATCGGCAAACTCATCGCCGATGCCCCGCACGAAGTGCTGCTGGTCCTGGACGCAACGGCCGGGCAAAACGCCTTGAGCCAGGCGAAAGGGTTTTCCGCCGCGGCCGGTTGCACGGGAATCGTGCTGGCCAAACTGGATGGAACCGCCAAAGGTGGCGTGGCTATTCCCATTCGTCAGGAATTCGGCTTGCCGGTGAAGTTTGTCGGCCTGGGTGAGACGTTGGACGACCTCCAGCCGTTTGATGTCGAGTCCTATGTGTCGGCCTTGTTTGAGGACGAGGCAACTGCCTAGTGCCGCACATGGAAGATCCGGTTACACACAACAGACGCTCCGAACGAAATAGCCCGCAGTTTGTAGCTTGCGCCGGGCCCGTGGCTAGCGCCCCGTGCGGTTCCGGCCAACACGACGAATACGGCAGAAGCCGAATTTGCGATTCGCGACACTAGGCGACGTTCAGCGTTTCAGAGCCCCGAGCGGACCTTTTAGCAAGGGCTCGATGAGTTGTTCCAGCGATACCAGGCCGACGGTTTGCCGATGCTGATTGACCACGCGCGCCAACGACTCGCGTTGAGATTGCATCCGCAAGATCACTTCTCCCAAGGGCTCCTCCGCCCGGCATTCGACCAATGGGCGAATGTTGTTCAGCGGCTGGTCGGGATCGTTCGCGACGAGCAAATCGACGATCCGCACGTACCCCAGGATTTCCGACCGCCGCTCGTTGGTCACCGCCAATTGCGTCACATTGTTGTGTTGGGCAAGCCGCAGGGCCAACGCCGCCCGAATGCCGACCGGAATGCTCACGACTCGGGGCAGGGGAGTGGATAGGTCGCGGACGGGCCGGCTGGCGGCTTCGGCGAAATTCTGGGCCAACAGGCGCTGTGAGCGGTTCAGGATTCCCAGTTGCTGACCCTCGTCCAACGCGCGCTGCAGTTCTTCGCGGGCCAGCGCCATGCTGATCCGCTCCGGCGCGCGACCGAACACCCATTCCGTGAATCGCGACAGTCCCCACAGCACTACGATGGCCGGTGCCAAGAGCAAACAAAAACAACCCAGTAGCGGCGACACCGCACGCAACAAGCGATTGGGCGCTTGGAAGAAAATGCTTTTCGGCAACAACTCGCCATAGACAAAGATCAAGGGTGTCATCAGCAACGTGGCGCTGATTTCCAAGGCAACCGACGTGGGATGCAAATACTGTTGCGTGATCAGAACCAAGGAAAACGACAACAAGTAATTGGCACAGTTGTTGCCAATGAGCACGGAGGAAATGAAAGCGCCGTGATGATTGGTGAAAAACGTCAGCAGCTTGCTAAGGCGGTCACCTTCTCGTGCGTTCATGGCGATCTTCAGTCGGCTGGCGCGGTAGAAACCGGTTTCGCTGCCGCTGAACAGCGCGCTCAACATCAAACCGATCACAAACAGGATGATACCCAGCCAGACCATTAACTTTCCTCCTCGGTCGCAGCCAGCCGCAACTCGACAATCAAGTTGCCGCGCTCACCAACCTCCACGACGCGAAAATGAAAGGGGCCCCAAGTACATTCATCGCCCGCGAGTGCCAAACGTTGCATCGCTTCTTGGATGACGCCGGCGACGGTGACGCTGTGCGTTCGCGGGATCTCGACCTGCATCCGCCGCGCCAATTGACGGAGGCTCATCATCCCGGCCACCAACCACCGGCCCGGTTCGATAGGATGGAGTGGATTGCGGTCCAGCAGGCGTTTGCTGCGGCTGGGTGCGTAGGTGAAGACGGTTTCCAGAATGTCTTCGATAGTCAAGACACCGATCGTCTCACCGTACTCGTTGACGATCGCCGATACGGAGCTTTCGCCTTGCGCCATTTGTTCAAAGGCATCGGCGACGGTAGCGCACCAGGGCAAGTAACTTACCCGGTCCCCTAAGCGTTCCAGATGATTGGC
This sequence comes from Planctomycetota bacterium, assembly GCA_014584305.1. GTDB lineage: Bacteria > Planctomycetota > Planctomycetia > Pirellulales > Pirellulaceae > BJ22. The sequence goes on from JACTND010000018.1 coordinate 35,553, forward strand.
CGGCAACTCGCGGAAATCGTCCAAACGAATGGCGCGTGCGATCTCGTGACTGTGCGGTTCGGAGACCAATAAATAACCTCCGGCGGGCACCACTCCCTTCAAATCGGCCAGTGAGACGGGCGGTTGAAAGACTTCAAATTGTGAACGAGGCCTCATCCATTCGTCTGCACGAATCGCCGACAATTCGACAATGTTGTGCAGAACCGCTTGCTCTTGTTGAACGATGGCGTCGTCCGAACTCGACAGCCGAATCGCGCGCTCCAGATCGGCGGTGGACAGGTATTGTTCCGGTTGAAATGTCGGCCAGATTACCCGTTGAGAAACACGGTTGATACGGCGCAGGATCGGCATGACCGGATCCACTACTCGCAACAGAAGGGTCAACGGGAGGCTTGCAAATGCGGACAATTGCTGGGGCGCAATGACGGCCAACGATTTTGGTAACACCTCGCCAATGAAGATCAATACCATCAATGAACCGGCGACGAATCCGCTGGCTTGCCAAGCGTTCCATCGCTCGAGACGTTCCAAGTGCAAGGCGGCCACGGAGCCGAGCGTAAAGAATGTCAGATTGACTAGCAAATTCCAGAAAAGGATGCCGGTCAACAAACGTTCCGGCTGGTTCAACAGCCGCGCGGCCACGCGCTGTGCCGGTGCACCGGCGGCCATCAGGCGGCGATCCAACGGACGCAACGAGAACAATGCCGCTTCGCTGCCGGAAAACAACGCCGACAAACCCAGCAACACGGTCATCGCTCCCAACCAAGGAGCTAACAGGAGCCAACTATCCATCGTCGGTGGACTTCACACGACCCGACGCAACTAAAAACTCGCTGAGGCGCGGCATCAGCATGGCCGTAGTGGCAAAACCGTACGAAAACGAAACCACGATCACCGCCGGCGTATAGTTCTTCAACAATAGGCTGGTGATCGTATAAAACATGGCAAACGGCAACAGCATGGCAGCCAAAAACAGCGCCGTGGAATGGATGTGCCACCCCAATGCGATATACAACCCGACCGCCCCGCCCACGATACACGCCAGGAACGGCGTCAACTGGGCCTCCACATTCCCGGTAAACGAAACCATCATCACCATGCTGGTAATCACGCCCAAAAATAAAAAGAATACCGTTCCCAAGCTGACGCCAATTGCCGCGCGGCTTGTGGAATGCGACAAACCGCAATGAACGCCCAAGGCGGTGACGAAAATCACAAGCACGCTTTGCCCGATTAACAGAAAGACGAAATTCTCTAACGTCATGCCGCGCGTCCACCAGACGTATCCGCACAACACCAGCGGCCAGAGGATCATGTCCAGCGCCACATACATCACGCCCAACATCTTGCCGAACAGAAACTCCTTGGGTGAAAGATCGGTCACCCGCAAAAGCTCCAGCGATTGACCATCGCGCTCGGACGTGATGCTGGAAACTGCCAAGGCGTTGATCATCACCAGGCTCACCAACATAAAGGGAGCCAACAACTGGGCAACGACAGGGACGGTCACCCCGACGTCGGCGGTCACGCGCGTCGTCGCTCCTGTCTCCGTCAACCACCATAATCCACTGGCGACGGCAAACCCCGCCAGCCAGTAAACCAACCGCACCAGCACGATCTTCTTGCCATAGGCCCACGTGCACATTTCTCGCCAGAGCACGGGATTGTCCCACACCTCGCGCGACTTGGAGGATGCGCGGCGCGGTTGGTCGTCGATATGCCCGTGACGCCCCGTCGATGTTTGGCGGCGCTGGTCGCCGGCCAATTTGCCTTCGATAGTCAATGTCGCCGATGGTCCGTCCACAGCGTCGGAATACTCAGCGGGACCGGGGCGAATGTCACGGCTGGGGTTCCAGTACCGTACGCGGGCCACCGCAACGCCGATGAGGCACGCGCTAATTGCCGCTGTCGTCACCAAATAGGGCACGACTCGGGACGAGGCGGTTTCCACAATGTCGGCCTGGCTGACTGCCAAAATCGCTTGCCACGGGCTCAATGCCGCCGAAAGTGTCGGCCCCCAACCCTGCCAGTCCAACCAAGCAATCGCTTCCGCAAATCCCATCCAGGCCACCAATACTAAGACCACTAAAGCCAAAGTCTGGAAAGTCTTCTCGCGCCAAAAGGCAATGGTCGTCCCCACACATCCGGCGGCGAAACAGGTCACCAATGTTACGGCAAATGCCCACCAGACCTGATAGAAACTACTGCCGCCGAACAGAATGATCAACATCATGATGGGGAATCCGACCAGCAACATCGATACGACGGACAACATACTGGCCAATAGCTTGCCGAATACCAATTCGGCGTTGGTCAATCGAGTGATCAACAATAGAATCAGCGTTTGCCGATCCTTCTCGACGGTCACACCGCTGGCCGTCTGGACGGCGGCCAAGAATGTCAACAGCGCCAACTGCAAAGGTGCTACAATCTGAAACAAGACGGTTCCAAAGCGGGCCATGTCGCTGACGTTGCGGATAATCTGCGGGCCGTTCAGAATCATCCAAGCGGTCGAAATCAACAACAATAACGCGGCGCCGTACACCGTGCGCAGCACATAAATCCGCGGCCGGCGCGGCGCTACAACGACTTCGCGAGTAAATACGGGTCCAACCAACACGTCTTATGCTCCTATTCCCAGTTCGAACGGCGCCCAGAGAAGGCACGGTTCTGGCGGGTTCATTGTAGGGGGAATGCCTTGCTTCTTGACGGGCGGCACATCGCGATGTCGCCGAACGGGCACGATTTGGGGAGATGCGGCCAATTCGGCGGGATTCCGTACCCAAAACCGAACATAAGAAAGATTATCGGACGTTGGGGATCCGGTCACAATCCGCCGTATTTTCGCATTCTCGCACTGGGGTCTGGGGTTTGAGAACACCATATCAGGAAGGCTCGGCAACCTCGGCATCCAAGTATTTTCCCATCACGCGGAACTTGCTGTACCGTTTCTCCAAGAGTTCCTCGATCGGCTGGCTGGCCAGCGCGGTCAAATTGCGCTTGAGATACCCGCGCAGATCGACCGCCATGCGGTGGGGATCGCGGTGCGCCCCTCCTGGCGGTTCGGGAATGACGTCATCGACCACACCGAATCCTGGCAAGTCGCGGGCGGTGAAACGCAACGCTTCGGCAGCCCGCGGTGCGTGTTCATGGCTTTTCCAGAGAATCCCGGCGCAGCCTTCCGGGCTAATGACCGAGTAATAAGCATACTGCAGCATCGCTACCCGGTCGCCGACGCCGATTCCCAGCGCGCCGCCACTGCCTCCTTCGCCGATCACCACGCAGACGATCGGCGTCCGCAAGCGCGACATTTCAAACATGTTCTCGGCAATCACTTGGGCTTGGCCGCGCTCCTCGGCGCCGATGCCGGGATACGCCCCCGGCGTATCAATAAAACAAACGACGGGCAAGCCAAACTTTTCGGCGAGCCGCATCTTGCTCATCGCCTTACGATAACCTTCGGGATGTGCGCAGCCAAAATAGTTTTCTGTCCGCTCTTTTAGATTGCGTCCTTTTTGGTGGCCAATCACCATTAGTTTCAAGGCGTCTAGTCGGGCAAAACCGGTGCGCAGAGCCCGATCATCGCCATACTTTCGGTCGCCGTGCAACTCGACAAATTCGTCGAAAACCAGCGCCAGGTAATCGGTGGTGTGCGGCCGATTCTTGTGCCGCGCCACCTGCACAATCTGCCAAGCGGTCAGGTTGTCGTAGATGTCGCGCGTTACCCGCACCAATTCTTGACGCACCTGGCGAATCTGTTCCATGTGGGCCGGTGTTGTATCGCGGACTTGCTCCAGTCGCGTCAATTCGGCTTGCAGATCCGCAATCGGTTGCTCAAACGCTAAATAGTCCATGGTTTGGTCGGCGTCCCCATTATTCGTTGAGCGCGTGTCGCCGGCGTGCGCCGGCCCGGTAGATTTGCACGCGCTGAAATTCGAGGAGGAAGTCGCGCATCGAGTTCGGGCGCCCCTCGGGCTTTTTCGACAGCATTCGCATCACCAAAGTCGCGAACTCCGCGGTGATCCGATTGTCGGCCGCTTGCAACGACGGTACTGGTGCGCGGAGGTGCTTGTTGAGCAGATCGTCGGCATTGGCGGCGGTAAACGGCAATTTGGCCGAGGACAACTCATACAGCACACATCCGTAGGAATAAATGTCGGCCCGCTGGTCCAATTTCTGCCGCCGAATTTGCTCGGGTGAAATGTAACTCCTCGTTCCCCGCACTACTTTTTGCCGAGTGCCAAACAAGCTGAATCCCGATTTCCATTTCTGCGCGATCGAGAAATCGATCAGTTTCAGATTCGCCTGTTCGTCCGCCAAAAAATTGTCCGGCTTGATATCGCAATGAATCCACCCTTTCTCATGGACATGCGCCAGCGCTTCCGCGCTGCGGCGCACAATGGCGGGCAAATTGATCTCCACAAACTCGGGTCGATCGCGCAGTTCGAGCTTTAAGTTCCGCGCATTGAACAATTGCATCGAAATAAACGGAACGCCATACTCGCCGTGGTAGCCGTAGATCTTGATAATGTTAGGGTGATCCAAGGATTGGGCCACCAGCGTCTCATGTTTCAGTTGCTCGATCTGTTCCTTGTCCTTGGCGAACTCTTTATGCAAGAGCTTGAGCGCCACGCGCTCTTTCTCCCCCTCGCGAATGGCCTCCCAGACTTGCGTCGTGTTGCCCGACCGAATGAGTCGAATCAACTGAAAAGGACCAATGAAATCTCTGCCGCCTGCCACGGTTCGTACTTTCCTAACGGAGCTTAATCAGTTGCATACCAAGTCACTGAATGTCCACTCGTGTCTGTCGAGACCGCTTGCCAGTGTAGCGTTTTCCGCCCGATTTCGGCAGCGGGCGATAACCCAGCGGCGCGCCTCTCATGCGAAGCTGCGGCGGGCCAACCCGAGGCCTTAGACGTCGGGCGGGTACTCCACGTTGACCAAGAACAGTCCATGCGGCGGCGCAGTCGGACCAGCCAATTGACGATCGCAACTCCGTAGAACCTTGCCTAACCAAGATACCGGCTGCTTGTTCCGACCGATCAACACCAGGGAACCGGCAATCGCCCGCACCATGTTGTAAAGGAAACCATCGGCCGTGATTTCAATGTCATAATACTCGAACGACCCCACAGGACCACCGCGTACCGTCAATTGGCTCACCGTGCGGACCGTGCTCTTGCGCGTGGAACCGACGGTTTGAAAGCTGGCGAAATCGTGGCGCCCGATCAGGACCAAGGCCGCCGCTTGCATGGCCGACAAATCCAAACAATAGGGCACGAACCAGCGATAGCGCCGAGAGAAAACGTCCAACAACCGCCCCGCTTGGATCTGGTACCGATAGGTCTTGGCAACTGCATCGCGAATCGCATGAAATCCTTGGGGCGCTTCGACAATACGCAGTACCTCAATGTCGCGCGGCAAACAGGCGTTGAGCGCGCGCACCAACGTCTCCGGTGGCAGTGCGCTGCGCGTCCGCAGGCTACACACCTGGCCCAGGGCGTGGACACCAGCATCGGTCCGACCACTGGCTTGCACGCGGCAAAACTCGCCAGTTACTCGTTTCCACGCCGTTTCGACGCACTGTTGAAGGGAGAGGCCGTTCGCTTGCCACTGCCAACCAACGTACTCGCTGCCATCGTAGGCGAGAGTCAGCTTCAAGAAGCGCATGGGACGCGCCGCTCAGCAGCTAAGAGTTCGGCGATCTGTACCGCGTTGGTCGCTGCCCCTTTGCGCAGGTTGTCGCTGACGCACCAGAACGAAAGTGCCCGCGGGTTGAACAGGTCCTGCCGGATCCGGCCGACGACCACATCGTCCCGCCCGTCCACATTTAGCGGCATGGGATAATGCTTTTCGGATAGGTTGTCCCAGACCTGGATACCGGGGGCCGCAGCGAAAATCTGCCGGGCCGCTTCGACACTCAACGGCCGCTCACATTCCACGAAGATCGACTCGCTGTGGCAATTCGAAACAGGAACACGCACGCACGTGGGACAAATCTCAATCGAGTCGTCACCCAAAATCTTGTGCGTCTCATAGACCATTTTCAGCTCTTCCGAAGTGTAACCGGCGGTTTTGGCCGATCCGATGTGCGGAATCAAATTGAACGCCAGCGGATGGGCAAACGTTTCATAATCATGCGCGCTCCCCTGCAATGCTTGTTGCGTTCCGCTCCGCAGGTCGCGTTGACCGGCGACTCCGGCGCCGCTGGCCGCCTGGTACGTGGCCACCACCACACGCTTGACCCGCGCCGCATCGTGTAAAGGTTTCAGGCAGACGACCAATTGAGTGGTCGAACAATTGGGGCTGGCGATGATCCCGCGATGATGAGCAATGGCTTGCGGGTTGACTTCCGACACAATCAAGGGAACATCCGCGCGCATCCGATGGAAACCGCTTTCATCCACCACGATCGCGCCGCGGGCAATGGCCCAGGGGACGAACTCTCCGGCGACGTCGTCCGGCGTACTGGCGATCGCCAGGTCCACACCGTCAAACGCTTCGGGACTCAAGGCCTCCACGGTCAGACACTTGTCGTGAAAAGGGACACGTTGGCCGGCGGAACGGGGCGACGCGATCAGCCTCAGCGACTGCATCGGGAATCGTCGTTCCTCCAAGAGGCGCAAGACCAATTGACCAACCGCGCCCGTCGCGCCGACTACTGCGACATGCATATTCATAGATTGACTACTCTTGATTGCTGTTTTTTTGAGCGGCGGTCGCACCGTCCGCCGCCGATACACTTTGGTCCGCAGCGGTGCGCTTGGGCGGAACCGGATCATCGCCAAAGGTTCCCCAAGGGTGACAGCGCAACAACCGCCGAACGGTCAACCAACCGCCGCGCCATGCGCCATGCAGTTGCAAGGCTTCAAGGGCATAGTGTGAGCACGTCGGGCGATGGCGGCATAGCCCATGGCCACCGTTGAGAATTCTCAGCAACGGCCCCAGCGATACCTGGTACAGCCGCACAACCAAGATCAGCAAATATCGCACAACGTTCTTCGCGGAAAACAACACGCCGGTTGAGCCGCCTCACCCACCAGCGTTTCCTGAGCAGTGGGAAAAGGGTCTGGGACCGGGATGTCCACGTGATCCGTCACGAGCCATTGACAACAGCGTTGTAACAAACAACGAAAGCCAATGCAACGGAACGCGCGGGTATCTTCTTGTCCCCCCCACAAATGCCCTGGCAAGAACGTCAACACGCGGCCGGTCTCATACGGCACCCACCACACGATCGGCTCATGCCAACCCGTGCCGCCGCTGGCGCGGGTGCTCTTAGCCGTCGCCAGCACGTTCAGATTCTCCGCCGGACCGCGCTGGCCATGATAGAGTTCGTCATGGGCGTGCATCCAGGAATTGGGCATGTCGGCAAAAATCGGGTGCGCGGTTTGCCGTGCGGCAATCGGCCAATCGTGCAGGCCGCCGTGCCCGGCGCCGATCCCTTCTCCGGCCGGTTCGCGAACCAATTGATTGTCCTCGTTCCAATACATGCGCGCCCCCTCCCCTGCCCCGCGCCACAATAGTCCGACCATCTGTTCGTACTCGCGCCACCCAGGAAAGGCGTTGTTCGCGGCATGTTGGATCACCACGCGCCCTCCATCGGCGACGAATTTCACAAAGTGATCGCGGACAGGTTCCGGCCACAGTTCGCCATTGTAGTCGCTCAGGACAAGATCACAGGCGGCGAAGTCCGGGCGCCAAGCATCCCACGCCTCCGGTGGCGAGCCGTTGGGGGGCGCGGTGCTGACCCGGACGTCGAACTTCCCGGTCGACTCCAAAATCTGTTGCATGAACGGCGTAGTGCGCCGCCAATCGTGGTTGTTTTGTCCGCTTAGAATCAACACGCGGATGTTGTCGCCACCGAGGGCCGGCGCCCCGCGGACAAACCATCCGCCCGCGACCAGCGCTCCCGTCGATCCAAGAAATGTTCTGCGGTCCATTGTCATGCACCCTTTACCTCCAAGAAACTTTCTTCGAGTGTTTCAACACAATATATCCACTCACGCGTGGCCGTGGTGCGGATTACGTAAGTTTAGAGTCTTTTGCAGGGAACGGTAACCCGCGACGCACTTGACGGCCAACAGGCATCCGGCATGCGCTCCCTGCGGGCATCCCGTTGAACAGATCCCTTGGCGATTTGGCGCCCGACATATTGTTTACCTGCCGACTGCACTGGACTCCGAAGGCGATTAAAATGGAAGGCGCGTGTGATCGTTCGCCGCTGGCGGAGTCGCAACCGTTGCTCGCCGGTTCGAGGCGTGCAATCGTACCGGAGTTTTCCTAAGGAGGCAGGCCGGCGGTCGCGCGGCCAATTGATATTGCGATTCCGTGCCAGCGCCGTGGTTGTTACGATTCGGCGGGCATTGAACATCCGTATTACGCTTGAGGCGACCATGAAGAACGTCGTATTTGTTGCACCGTATTTTATGGAGGCGACGGAGCGATTTATCCAGGCGGCGGCGACGACCAGCGAGGCGCGCGTGGGATTGGTCAGTTGCGATCCGGAGGAAAAGCTCGCACCACAAGTCCGCCGCCATCTAGCAGGCCACTATCGAATCCCCAACATCGAAATGGAGTCGATCCGGCAAGGAGTCACCGCGATGGCCCGCCATCTTGGCTCCGTCGATCGCCTGTTGGGTATGTTGGAACAAATTCAGGAACCACTCGGGGCTATTCGCGACCAACTGGGCATTCCCGGCATCGGTCAAGCTGTTGCGCACCGCTTCCGTGACAAGGCGGCCATGAAAACCGCCTTCCGGCAACACGGAATTCCTTGCGCCGGGTACCAGTTGGTGGACTCCATTTCAGCCGGGATAGCTTTCGGCCAACAGTTTGGTTTCCCGTTGGTAGTCAAGCCGCCAGACGGCGCCGGGTCCAAAGCCACCTATCGCTGCGAGAACGCGAAACAGTTGGGCGAATGTCTTCAAAACTTGCAACCTGAATCTCAGCGTCCAGTGCTGCTCGAACAGTTTATTGAAGGCCGAGAGCATTCGTTTGACAGTGTGACGATCGACGGTCGCGTCGTGTGGCATTCGATCTCGCATTATGCCCCAGGTCCACTGGAAGTGATGCGTGAACCGTGGATTCAATGGTGCGTGATGATCCCGCGCGAAACAGACTCGCCACACTATCGGCAGATCGTGCAAATCGCAGGTCCAGCGTTGCGCGCGTTGGGCTTGGGAACGGCGCTGACACATATGGAGTGGTTTTTGCAGCCCGACGATTCGGCCGTGATCTCCGAGGTTGCCGCCCGTCCACCAGGCGCCCAATTCACAACGCTGTTGTCGTACGCCCACCAACTCGATTTCTACCGTGCGTGGGCGCGATTGATGATCCACGACCATTTTCAACCTCCACCGCGTGCCTATGCCGTCGGCGCCGCCTATTTGCGAGGGATGGGGCACGGCAAAGTAGCGAAAATTCACGGCCTGCAAGCTGTCGCCCGCGAGCTGGGGGAGCTGATCGCGGAGGCGAAGATTCCACAACTTGGCCAGGCGCCCACAGGCCACTATGAAGGCGAGGGATACATTATCGTGCGGCATCCCGAAACCAAGGTTGTCGAAGAGGCGCTGCAGCGCATCATCACGTCCGTGCGCGTCGAATTGGCGGCGGCTGTCTAATCCGACGAGGACTTGGCCCCCATGATGGTGCGCGTCGTCACCGGACTTGCGATCACATTCCTTGGCGGATGTGGTTTCTGCCGCTTGATCACTGCTCAGGACGCGGGATCGCCCTATCTGCAAGCCGCCATCGAAACAGCCAATTGGTTGGATGCCGTGGCGATACGCTCCGGTGAGGTGTGCCGGTGGCCAACCGCGCCCGATGAATCCCTGCGATCGGTGGATAACCTGTATAGCGGCAATGCGGGCGTCGTTTTGTTTTATCGCGAATTGTACTTGGCAACGGGCCGCCGCGAGTATCTTGATTCCGCCTTGGCCGGCGCGAATGGCCTGGTGCAGGCGGTAGCTCTGCTCCGCGAGGATTCGGACCTGGGCCTGTTTACGGGCGCAGCAGGTATAGGATACGTGTTGTATCTTGTCGGTTCGATGGTCCCGGACGAAAAATACCGCGCGGCAGCACAAGCGGTTGTGGATCATATTCACAATCACGCGCGCGTGGATGACGAAAATGGGATCGCCTGCGCGGCCTGGAATGATGTGACCGATATCATTGGGGGAACGGCTGGAATTGGCGTATTTCTGCTCGATGCGCATCAGCGGACCGCCGACGTACCGACCTTGCAGTTGGCCATTGCGGCAGGCGATGGACTTATTGGCGTAGCGGAAGTAGTTGGCGACGAACCGCATCGACAATGGACATGGCGCATGTCCCCGGAAAATCCCCGCGAGATGCCCAACTACTCGCACGGCACGGCGGGAATCTGCCATTTTCTGCTGATGTTGGATGACGTTTGTCGCCGAACTGAGGGGACGATGGAGACATACGATGGGCGATTTCAACGAGCTGCGGAAGACGGCGCGCGGTATCTGATGGGGCTCATGAACGCACGGAACGTCGGGTTGATCCCGCACCATCTGCCGGGGGGCGAAGACCTGTATTATCTGGGATGGTGCCATGGGCCCGCCGGCACCGTCCGTTTGTTCGACCAGCTTGCAGGCCTAACAGGCGATCCAAAATACCAAGAAGCTGCCAATCGACTTTGGTCGGCTTTGATCCAATGGAATGTGCCTCAACGGAGCGACGGATTTTGGGACAACGTCGGCCTGTGCTGTGGCAATTGTGGCATTGTGGCGGCTGGTATGGAGCGCGATCGGCCGGAGAACGATTTCCGTCTGCTGTCGGAACGGTTGTTGGACGATCTCCTCCAGCGGGCCACTCGGCAATCACTGGCCAACGGCCGGGCGGGTTTGAAGTGGGTTCATTGTGAACATCGCGTGCGGCCCGAGTTCCAGCAAGCGCAAACCGGACTGATGCAAGGTGCGGCAGGGATTGGAATCACCCTCATCGTTTACGACGCCCAAGTGCGGCATCGACCTCGCGATCCGATCCTGACCGTACTGCCGTTCTGAAAGATCCAATGGTGATTCGGTAGCTGTCACGATTAAATCATGGCTTCCACCGAGCAAGCTCGGTGGGGATCTGTTTTGACGCCAGTCCACATTTACCACGGTTGAGCGCAGTGTACACCGCCGCATTGCGTGAACGCCCCAATCGAGTTTACCTCGGTTGAGCGAAAAATTATCCGCAAGAATGGACTACCAGGCGAAATGGGCGAACGCTTTATTGGCTTCGGCCATACGGTGCGTGTTTTCGCGCTTGGTAATTGCGGCCCCTTCCTTGTTGTATGCCGCCAACAGCTCATCGGCCAATTTCATGGCCGTGGGGCGCCCCTTCTTTTCTCGCACGGCATTCAAAATCCAGCGGATGGCCAATGACAACTGTCGCTGGCGACTGACTTGCATGGGGACTTGATACGAGGCACCGCCGACGCGTTTGGAGCGAACTTCGATCAGCGGTTTCACATTTTCAATCGCCTGCGTGAAGACCTCCAGCGAATCCTTTTCTGGTTGACGCCGCTTGATTTCATCCATCGCGCCATAGACGACGGCCAAGGCTACGGACTTTTTTCCGTTCCACATCAAGCAGTTTGTGAATTTACTGACCAACTCGGAACCGTACTTCGCGTCCGGTTTCAATGTCGTGCGGCTGGCGGTAATGCGACCCATAAACTACTGACCTTGTTTTCTCGCGAAACTGATAATGGAACGGTGTAAACAACGATTGCCATCGATTACGGTTTCTTGGCGCCGTACTTGCTGCGCCCCTGCCGACGTTTTTCCACGCCCAACGTGTCGCGATTGCCGCGAACGACATGGTAGCGAACACCCGGCAGATCGCGCACACGACCGCCGCGGACCAAGACGATCGAGTGCTCCTGCAAATTGTGTCCCTCGCCGGGGATATAGACCGTGACCTCCTTGCCATTGGTCAACCGCACGCGCGTGATTTTGCGGAGCGCCGAATTGGGTTTTTTCGGCGTCATCGTCCGCACTTGCAGACAGACGCCTTGCCGGAATGGACATTTGTCCAAAACGGGCGATTTGGAGAAGCGCCGTTTCTTCCGGCGCTTCTGTCGGACTAATTGATTTATCGTTGGCATTCGCTCATTACCTATGTCTCGGGG
>JACTND010000095.1 GCA_014584305.1 Planctomycetota bacterium
GCCCATTGTGGGAAACAATTACCAGTTACCGCTATCCCGCCTTGCGTATCACTGTGGACGGCAAATTGCTGGATGTGCTTCCCAGTTGGGCCTTTGTCTTCAATGCGCCTCGATACGCAATGAATTTGCGGATCGCGCCGGAAGCGAGCGGATTCGATGGCTGTCTCGACGTATGCACCTTCGAGAAAGGCTCGCTGTGGAATGGGTTGATGTACATTGCCACCATTTTGCTGCGGCAACAGCGGCGGTGGCGAGACGCCACGCACGATCGGTGCACTTCCGTGAAGATCGAGTCCAACCACGAAGTGCCATATCAATTGGACGGCGATCCCGGTGGCGTGTTGCCGCTCCACGTCGATATTGTCCCGAAACATGTGCGGGTCATTGTGCCCGATTCATTCATCGTTCCAACGGAGGGCGCGGCGGCATCCGGCGATTGAGGCCGGCGCTCGACGCAGGCGGTAGGGCGTCAGGAGAGTTGGTGGGCCTCAAAACGGACGTGTCTAGAACGTGCTCGTCGTCAACTTGTTGGAATTCCCGCAACCACAACTGCCAAGTATCGGATTGAATTCCCTCGGGCAAAGCACAGTCCAGGCAGGATGGATCGAGCCCGAGTTCGGCCGCCACGCGATGTCCGATGGTGCCATCGATCCGGCCGGGATCAATCCACCGGTTCCCCTCATCCAACCGAAAAGTCCCCAAGTCGAAATCCAAGTTCCGCCGCAAGACCTCATACGTGACCCAAACGCGCAGAAACTCGCTTTGCGTTTGCTGCAGGTTATTCAACGCGTTGGTCAAGTCATTGGCGGCGGTGGCACCCAAGCCCCCGCCTTGGCCCCCGGCTGCGCCCACAATCGGGCGTTCCAACTGCAATTGGGCGTTCTCTACTTGTTCGATCGCGGCGCGGACATTGCGCCGCTGCAGTTCGAATAGAATCTTTTGCAGATCGATCGTACGCAAGACCAAGCGCAGGTTGCGCGAGACTTCGTCCTCGAATTGATAGTAGCTGCGTTTTGCTTGTTGATAGCGCAACAACGCTTGGCGGTACTGGTTCCGTTCCGCCAACCGCGTGAGCGGTGAATCGAAACGTATCCCCCCCCGCAGATTGCCGTTTTCATAGCGCATCCGAAACGGGTTGTCGCCGACGTTGCCCATGCTGCCTTCGAGAACGAAATCCAATTGCGATTCCAATTGGTTCGCGAATAGTTCGATGTCGCGCCAGCTATCGACTAGGCTCATCCGGGCGTTCATCCAGTCCAGGCGAAAACACTGAGCAATGGCGACGGCCGCATCCATGTCCAAATCGACTTCGATCATTTCGATGGAACTGCTGCGCGCTTGAGCCTGCACCAGTGAGACTTCCACGATCAGAGTGTTCAGCGCCGAAAGGCGATCGGCCAAGGCATTGAGTATCTCGCCCCGTACAATGGCCACCACTTGTTCGTCGGGCATTTGTTGCCGCAATTGAGGATAGGCCACAATCCGCTCGCGAATAATTTGTAATTCGCCCCGCAACTGACCGATGCGCTGCATCGAAAGCTCGAGCAACTCGCGGAGCCGTTGTGGGTCTTGGATCGACTCCTCTGATAGTACTTCCGGGTTGACCTCGGCAGGGATGCGACCCTCGGCGACTTGTTGCCGGAGCTTCGCCAAATACGCTAAACGCCCTTCGCGTACGGCCTCAAGTTTTTGGAAATCGCGCTCCAGGGCCTGTCGCTCTTCGCGTTCCAGGTCCGTTGCCAAGATCACGGCTTGGTCAATATAGGCCAACAGATCGTCCAATGCTTGTTGCAAAGCGCCGGGGATTTGCAGTTGTCCTTCGCGGACGTCTTCACTGGACGGCAACAAAGCCCCCGCCTGGACGATTTCTAAACCGGCATCCTGCCGCAAGTCGGCCATCAACCAAAGGCGATCGCGGATCGAATCGCTGATGAACTCGAATTGGCCGAGAAAATCATCCTGAACCACGACGTCGAGTTCGGGCGGCAAACCTAACGTACGCACAAATCGTTCCAGATCGTTTTGGTAATTGACTTTGGACTGCATGAGTTGTGCTTGCGCCGTGTACATCCGCGCCTGAGCCTGACGGACTTGCAGCGCATTGTTGATCCGACCGCGTTGGAAAAACTCTTCAAATTGGGCGGCCACATCGTTCAATTGGCGGACATTGAACTCTTGAATACGAATGTTCTGCAGGGATTGTAACAAGCCGAAGAAGCCGCCGGCGTTGAGCGTTGCCGCGGGTGGCGTTCCCAAAAAACTACCGCCGCGCGATACCCCTGGCACGCCGGTGCGACCGATCACGACTTCCAAATAATATCCTTGGCGGAATCGTTCAAACTGCCGCACGTTCCCCAACAAGTTGCGCTCCGCAAACGTCAACGAAGCCAGAATTCTCTCCCGTCCGCCGTTTCGCAGAAGTGGTTGGACGAGAGAGAAATTGATCAACGACGTCGCCGATTGTGTATTCGGCCCGGCAAAGTTCCATAAGATGGAGTTGGCTATTCCCACGACGAACGTGGTCCCCGTGGCGCCGACCTTGCGGTAATTGATGCCTCCGCCAGTTGCGCCTAAGGACATGCCTAAATTGCTCTGCGATCCTCCAGGCCGAAATCGCCCCTGAGTACCGAACGTAGGATTAAGGCCGGCGAACAATTGCGAGTCGAAGCCGAACCGCTCCAACGCCACGTCCAACGCGGACAAATAGAGTTCTTCGCGTTGACGCTGAAACGTGGGAGAATGAATAAACGCCAACTCGACGACCGTGTCCAAGTCGAGTACGACTTCGCCGTTCTCATTAAGCGGCAGGTACGTCAACCATTCCGGATTTTCGACGTAATCGGTATCGCCATTAGCGTGCCAATGGGGATAATTTTTTCGGCCGGCGACACGGTGCATATAGCGGTGCGCTGCTTCGTCGTCGGGTGGAAGAGGCGGGTGGTCCAGGGAAAACGGGTCGAACATTCTGCTTTGGGGATCGATCTCTAACGATCCATCGGGGTGAGACCAGCGCGGGTCGTGATTGCGTTCCTTGACCAATTGTTGTGCCTCAGCATCCGCCATGCGTCGGTAGTAACCCCGATGGCAAGCCACGGTGCTGAGCACGATCAATAGCAGAAATGCCGACCAACGGAACCGGAACGGCACTGTGTGGAGTCTGGCGTTTGGTCGGGAGGCAAGGTGATGTTTGTACTTCATAGGTCGATTGCAAGTAGGAGTATCATCCCTTTTATCGACGGGTTGTGCCAAGAATAACGAAAAGACGGATTAGGGAACGTTTAGGGAATTGAGGGAAAGTGCAGCGTTTGGCGAAACTATCGGCACTCCAATGGACGGTCGATTGCGAACCGAAAATTCGTTGCAATTTGGGTGATTCGTCGGTAAATGGGGGTCGATTAAAATCCTTGACGCCTCATTTTGCCCAATTTATCATGGAAATTTGATTCTGGCGTTTGGTCCACCCCATTAGAATTGGCGGCGAGCAGCACATGACAGGCTTGATTATTCTCGGCGTTGTATTGGTCATAGTCATCGTGCTGGCGGTTTTGGCGCGCGAGAATTGGCATTGGTCGCACATCGTGTTGGTGGTGGCGACATTTATTGCTGGGAGCGCCGCCTTGGTAGGCCTAGCTCGTGTTGCCAAATTACGAATTGCGGCCCAGGCAGAATACGAGAAGTCGGTTGCATCTTTGGCGGCGCTGGAAAAAGCGCGGCGCGAGGCCGTGTTTGGTCCCGACGAGTCAACAACCTATTCGGTCGATTCCTTGCGCGGCGTCAATGAGGCGCTGAAACTGGCCACTGTCGGCATGGGTCGATCGTGGCGGAACGGCCAAGTGGAAGATCGCGGCCAAAATAAACTCTTTCGTTTTACTTCAAAGCGCGTTTTAAGCGGCGATCGGTCGGCCGAATTAAGAGGCGTAGTCTTGTATGCCTTCCTCGACGAAATGATCGAAGAGACGCCGTTTCCCTGCAAATTTGTCGGCACCATGCGCGTCGTTGCCGAGACAGACGAAACGTTGGAACTGCAACCGTTGTTGGTGATCTCGCCCGAATTATTGGCCCGGTCAGGAACGTGGACGTTATTTGAACGGATGCCCTACGATGACGTGGAAGCACTGCGGAGCCCAGAAGACCGGCCAGATCCGCTGCAACCTCAGGAAGAACGTCTCAAAACGATTTCACGTTATCGGGCCAAGTTGGAAACGGAGATATTTCCAGCCGATGTGTTGAAAATGGCGCCCAACAGCAGTGAATATGAGGCGTTCATCGATCGCTTTGCATTCGATGGATTGACGTTGGGTGATATCCGCGCTTGGATTGAAGTCAATCAGGCCACGCGACACAGTTTGGCCTTTGGGCCGGAACTGGGCGACATCTATGTGCGATACAAGTTCGAGGCGCGATCTAGCCGCACGTACGAGGTCGATGGGTCGGGCGTCTTGACCGATGTCGGCCCATTCGATCCGGGTGGGCGGGCCGTCGATCCCGCCTTGCACATCGGTGGACCAGTCCAATTCGAAAAAGACGATGAAATTGTCGTCACGGGTCTGATCGCTGAAGGCTACCAGCGCCCGGATGGCAGCACCGTTCCGCCGTTTAGCCAGATGGAAAATGTGCGAGAGGTTGAACGCAGCTATCGTCGGGCGGTTGTTGAGTACCCCGATTTGATACAGAAGTTACGCGAATCGATCGCGAATATCACCGAGCGCACAGAAGAAGTTCGCGGTCATAATACGGTTGAGGAAGCGGTTTATAATCTGCTCCAGGCCGAAGAAGCTACCCGGATGGAGATTCTCGCTAAACTCCGCGAAGACAACGAAAACCTAACCAATGACAAGGATCAGTTGTCCGCTTTTGCTCGCGCGCAGGCAGCCGAATTGGAAGAGTTGAAGACGCGGATCGAGTACCTTACCAACCAGATTCAGCGCAAACAGCAGCAACTTTCGCGCTCGCCTGGCTCGTAGTGTATTGCTGCACCTAAGGCTGGCTTTGCCCGCAACCCAAGAAGCGCTCCCGGTGCGCGCATCCCACGACGTAAGACGCTCGTGGTCAATCCTCGTTTCTACCGAGCAAGCTCGGTGGGGAGCCATCCTTCGCCCCAGCTGGCAAAAAGGGGACACCCAACAAAACCCAACAAAAAGGGGACACCCAACAAATCGGCGCTGGCGGCAGAATCTGGGTGTCCCCATTTCGGCGTCCCCATTTCGGCGTGGGGTACAAAAAGTGGGTGTCCCCTTTGTCAAAGGCGGCAAAAACCCGTAGAATTTGCGCGTCAGCCGCGTGTTTACCATTGGCCCAATCGCTTGGCGAACGCGACCGGATCGGTGTTGGCATGGAAGGAACATGGGCTACCAAGATCGAGACTATTGGCAACCGGACTCAGAAGGCTGGCGCGGCTCTTCATCCGCTTGGGGAACCACCGCTCGAACGGTAACGGTTACGTTGATCATGATCAATGTGGCTGTGTTCTTTCTGGACATGTTCACGGACAAGACCGCGCGGGGAGTCCATTGGCTGGGCCAGTTGTTGGCGCTCCATTCGGATGAATGGCAGCGGCCTTGGATGTGGTGGCGGCTAATGAGCTATGGGTTTGTCCACGCTCCCTTGGACTCGCCGAACGGCATCCTTCACATCTTGGGGAACATGTTGGCCCTCTTTTTTTTGGGGAGAGTGCTGGAATCCGACTACGGACGCTCGGAATTCGTCAAGTTTTACTTAATCGCTATTGTCTTGGCCGGCGTCGTGTGGGTAGCGACCACGTTCAACGCCGCGGAGCCCAGGATGGTCGTAGGTGCCAGCGGCGGCGTGGCCGCAGTGCTCGTCTTGTTTGCATTTCGTTATCCTCGCGTCAATCTGATGCTTTTCGGCGTCTTGCCAATTCCCGCCTGGATCCTAGCCTCCTTGTTCGTGGGTATGGATGTGCTGCGCAGCTTTAGCAAGGAAAGCCTCGTGGCGGCACAATGCCATTTGGCTGGTGCGGCCTTGGCAGCCTTCTATTACCGCTTGGGCTGGAACTTTCGGTGGCTCGATTTTGGCTGGCTGCGGCGATTGACGACCCGGCGGCGACGATTGAGAGTTTACCGCGAGTCCGATCCCCTGGCGACGCTACGCTCTCAAGCCGACGAAGTCTTGGACAAGATCAATCGGCTGGGAGAGGCCAGCCTGACGCGGCAGGAGCGAAAAATTTTGGAACGTTATTCGGAACAGCTGCGCAGGAACCAACAGTCCTGAAATAACGAAGGGTTCCCGCTCGCCGCAACAGGAACCCTTCTCAGTTTGGCTGTCCGAACTCAGAAGTGAACTTCGTTTGTTCGGAGACCCACAGCCATTACTGGTATCGGTTGCGTGATTGCATTGTCTTCACCCTGGATGGGGCGTTGTGACAGCTGGAATAATCATTAAACTCAACAACGTGTCGTAACGATCGTGCGCTTCGTGCGGTCCGTTCGCGGTTGGTTGTCGGCGAGAGAGCATCATGGCCCGCGCTATCTTGGTCCTGGAAAACGGGAATATCTATCGGGGAACTTCGTTTGGTGCGCCGGGCACGACTTTCGGTGAAATCGTCTTCAACACATCGATGACCGGCTATCAAGAGATATTGACCGATCCCAGCTATCGTGGGCAGATCATCGCCATGACCTATCCCGAGATTGGCAACTATGGATTCAATGATCAGGACTGCGAAAGTCGCCGTCCATTTCTGGCCGGCTTCGTCGTGCGCAACGCCAGTCCCATCGCCAGCAATTTTCGTTCGGCGGGAACCTTAGGCGCCTACCTGGCCGAACACGAAGTCGTGGGGATTGCCGAGATTGACACACGAGCTTTGGTACGCAGTATTCGCAGCGAAGGCGCGATGCGCGCAGGGATTACCACAGAAATACTGGACGAAGGTCAATTTCTCGACCAAGTTCGCCGCAGCCAAGGACTCGTGGGTCGCGACCTGGTGCGCGAGGTTCTGCCAGAACAACCGATCGAATGGCGGGAGGCGCTGGCACGCCAGTGGCATTTGCCGACGAGCTCCCCGCACGAACAGGGAGAATCACCACACTTGGTCGCGCTTGACTTCGGTATGAAGTTCAATATCGGGCGGCATTTGGTCGATCGTGGATTCCGGGTGACAGTCCTTCCGGGAACTGCAACGGCCGATGACATTCTCGACTACCGCCCCGACGGATTGTTTCTGTCGAATGGGCCAGGAGATCCTGCTCCCCTAGATTACGCTATCCAATCCATTCGATCGTTGCTGGACAAGCTGCCGATTTTTGGCATCTGTCTGGGCCATCAATTGCTGGCATTAGCCTGTGGCGCCAGAACCTTCAAGCTCAAATTCGGACACCGCGGCGCCAATCAACCGGTCATCAACTTGCACACCAGCAAAATTGAAATTACCTCGCAGAACCATGGCTTCTCCGTCTGCGAGGAGACCTTGCCTGCCTGCTTGGAAATCACCCATCGCAATCTGAACGATGGAACGATCGCCGGATTGCGGCACCGCGAACATCCGGCGTTCAGCGTTCAATATCATCCAGAGGCATCCGCAGGCCCCCACGACAGCCACTACTTGTTCGAGAATTTTCGCAGCATGGTTCTCAACCCTTCGTTGGTTGCTGGGTGATGTGGTGACCGGTGTTTGAGCACATCCGGGGTTATCGCTGGACGCATTTTGGTGCCGACGTTTTGGCCGGCAGCATGGTGGCGGTGATCTTGGTTCCGCAGGCCATGGCCTACGCGATTTTGGCTGGACTGCCACCGCAATTTGGACTCTATGCCTGCCTGGCGCCCCTGGTCCTGTACGGCATATTTGGCAGCAGCAATTCCTTGTCCGTCGGTCCAGTGGCTTTGATTGCCTTGTTGGTTTACACCGGTGTTAGTCCATTGGCGCAACCTGGCAGTGCCAACTATGTCGCTCTCTGCGGTGCTCTGGCCTTGTTCGCCGGGTTAATCAAAATTGCGATGTCCGTCTTTCGCATGGGCTTTCTCACTAATTTCATCAGCTATCCCGTCTTGGTGGGATTCACGAACGCAGCGGCGGTCGTCATCGTATTCAGCCAATTGAAACATTGGTTGGGAGTATCGGTCGAGCAAGGCGAGCATCCCATCGAGTGGATCGTCGATACATTCGCCAAATTTCCCCAAGCCAATCGATTTACCTTGGGATTAGGATTCGCAAGTTGTGCGTTATTGTGGGGCGCAGCGGGATGGCGCGATTCCAATCGCAGCCTAAGGAGATCGGCCGCGTTGATGTGGTTGGCGAAACTGATGCCGTTACTCGTGGTCGTGGTGGCGACGCTTTGGGTCGGCTGGTCGCGGCTCGATCTGACCACCAGTGTTAAAGTCATCGGCGAGATTCCCCAGGGCTTGCCGGGATTCGTTTGGCCGGTTTTTCCCTTGTCCGCTGTGAAGAGTTTATTCCCCATTGCAGCGACGGTGGCCTTAGTCGGCTTCATTCAGAGCATGTCGGTTGCGCAAACCTTGGCCAGTCCGAAAAGACAGCGGATCGACGCGAATCGCGAATTATTGGCTTTGGGAATGGCCGATGTCGGCGCAGCCGTCACTCAGGGATTTCCTGTCACCGGCAGCTTTAGCGGGTCGGCCCTCCGCGACGCGGCCGGCTCGAAAACCACGTTCGCATCCCTAGCGACAGCCGCCGCCCTGGCGGTGAGCATCCTCTGGTTGACGCCTCTTCTTTACTTTATTCCGCAGACAGTCTTGGCCTCGATTGTCATGGTATCCGTGGCCACGGTATTCGATGTGCGGACGCCATTTCGATTGTGGACGTACAGTCGGAACGATTTTTTCACCTTGTGGTTTACGTTCCTGGCGGTGATTTTGCTCGGTGTCGAATTGGGAATTGTGGCAGGCGTCGCAGCAACGTTCGTCACGTGGTTGTGGCGCACCAGTAGGCCACACATCGTCGAGGTCGGACGGATTCCGGGCAGTGAGACTTTCCGCAATGTGCGGCGCTTCACGGTCGAGACGGTTCCGGGAATCTTGGCCTTGCGATTGGATGAAAGCTTGTACTTCGCGAATGCCCGTTACCTGCACGACTTTATCCTGCGTCACCTCGCTGAGCGCCCCGAATTAAAGGCTGTATTATTGATTGCCAGTGGCGTCAATCGGATCGATGCCACCGGGATAGAAGTCTTGAAACACGTCATCGACGATTTGCAACGGGCCGAAGTCCGCTTCGTTTTATCCGATGTTAAGTGGGCCGTTAGCGACCGCCTCAGCCGTTCGGGTTTTAAGGCCGAGTTTTTCCAACATTCGGTCTTCCTGTCGGCCAACAGCGCCTTGCAATCACTGATCGAATCTTCCGCTCCCAGCGTGACGAAAAACCAAACGCCGGCCACTAACAACGATATCTAATGCTGAACAGCGCCTGAGAGCCGACCCCGGCCAATCTCTCGAGCGCTGTTTTTATCGACATGTGAGCTATTTCTTCGCTGCGGGATTCGCGCGGTAGGATGTGGGTAGCATCTTGCGGCGCGTTTCCGCCGCTTCACGCTCTTTTCGTTGGCGTTCGAGGTTTTCCGGAAGATCCGCTTTGCGGAAGCGTGGCACTGCAATCGCGACGATCCCCAAAAAGATTAGACCAAACACCAAGGCGTAGGCCAAGCCGTACTCTGTTTGAATCATGATTGCTGCTTCTTTTTACGTTATTGCCCGTTTTGGGTCCCTTCCTTCTGCTCGTCGGGCGAGTTGAAGTCGGGCTCAGGCGATGGCCGCTCCCACGGGTGAATCGCTGGCAAATCGAGTTGTTGCGTGGCATTCCAATTCGGCGACACGGCCATTTTCCAACCAGCCGCCAACCAACCCTGCTCCGCACGCAGTTGAATCAATTTTAGTTTACTTGCCAACTCCGTGCCAGCCTCGGCCGCTCCCAAACGATCAATGGGAATCACATCGGGGGGCAATTCCAACAAGGCATCCGCCGGCAGTTCACCTGGCGCTACCGGCAAATTCAGCTTCGTTTCCAAAAACGTGCGAAACGCCGAAAGCCGCGCGTTGATTCGATCCGGATTCTCGTATTCGACCGTGACCTGGCCATCGCGCATCAACAACAACCGTCCGGCGTCCCGAACCAATTTGAAGTCCGCTCGAATAATTAAAGATCCACTGATCGAGTTTCTACCCTGAGTAAACTGACGCCCAGTAACGGCCACACGCAGGCGATTGTCGTCCAACTCGATCTGAATCGCCGAGGTCGTCGGAAAGGTAATCGCCCACGGCTCTTCGCCCGGCTGTTGTTGGAATGCTTCGGGCACTTCGCCAAACAGCTCAGCGGCTTTCTGTGCCAATTCTTCATTGGTAAATGTTCTACCAACAACGACCGGATCGGCATAGTTGGTCAATAGCGACTCGTGAACCAGCAGCTCGACATCCGATCCCAATAGTCCGAACGCCGGTGGCAACCCGGCAGCCAAGTGAAACATATCCGACTTGTGCACTTGGCATTGAATAGCGTCATGGCGGCTGGAAAGATGCGCGCGCGGCAACCACCGCGACTGATAATAGGCATTCCCCAACGCATCCGTGACACGCAGCTTAGCGTCGTTCAACGCTTCGTCCGTCTGCGTCTCAAACTCATTAAGGATGCGCCGTTCCGCTCGTCCAGCCGCAATGCCTTCCGATAAATACTTATCCTTCATGTACTGTTGCTGAGCAATCCGGTTGACAATGCGCAACCGGCAATCGACGCCTCGAAACTCGGAATCCAAGTTGGCTGCGACGTACGGTGCCTGGTCGATGAGTCCTCCCAAATTGGCGTAAATATGACGCCGTGCCTCGAACTCGCCGTGCGAACCAGAAAACGCTGTGATCGGCCCCTGCCGTGTGTAGGTATCAGAATCGATCTGCCCTCGCAAGCGCAGGCTGGCCGACACTTGATCCGGGTCGTCCACCAGATCCACCGACACTTGGGAACGCGTATTGGCGCAACCCAAGATCAAGCGCCCCAGAATCACCTCTTCCACATTGCGTACGTCCGCTTGGCTGCGCTGGATCGCATTGCCAATCAACTCGCGCGAGACGCGCAGATAGGCATTGGGAGACGAATATTTTCGCCGGATAGCGGTCACCAGCGCATCGGCCTGATAACTCCCCTCGAGCCATCCCAACACAGCGCCGACTAGCGCTGCCGAACGCCGCGCTAAGGGATTCTGCATTTGCGGCAAGTGTTCTTTCAGCGTGGCCAAGCGTTTGGCCAAATCCGATTTCAAGTCGGGCTCGCCGGCAAAATAAATGGCGCGAAAAACCCGATCGTATGCCTCTTGGGCCGAAACAAACCAAGGATCGGATAATTGAAACGTGTATTGCTCAAACAGCTCGACGACGGCCAGCAAAGGCTGCAATACGGCGTCGCGGGCAGAGCGCCGGTCGGGCGCCGCATTCAGAGACGTTAGAATCTGTTCAAAGTCAAGCGATTCCAGTCGATTCGTGACGCCTTGCGACTGGAGCATGGCCGCAAAGTCAACGCGCATGGCACTGTCTTCGTCGTGCGCATAGACTCGTATCAATGCCTGCAACGCACGCACGGCATCGTCCCGGACCTGGTTCAGCCGTTGGCTAGTGATCGGTTGATACAAACTGTCCGGGTCGGCCAATGTCTGGTCAATGTCAAGCACGACCGCTCGCCGCAAATGATCTCGATGCCGCTCCAATGCCTGCCGCACATCCGAAAAATTCGGATGGTCCAATCCTGGTATCGGCTGACGAAACCGTTCGACGAGTTGATCGAGTTGGCTGATATCGGCTTGGTCGCCGCGCGCCATTTGGCTTTCCAGAAGGTTGAGGTTCAGGCAACGTCGCCAACCTTCCGCCTGGTCGCTCGTCGAGAGCCAATCATTCATCCGATAAACGGCGAGTTGCAGATTACGCGCCGTATCGGACGCGACGATGGTATTGCCACTCGCCGCTACAGCCAAACAGCAACCCAGCAGTCTCCAAATTCTCCATGGCAACGCAGCGCGCTGAATCATCGTCATCCTTTCCACAGCAAGTCTCTCAAAGAAGTTGACAGCACCCAGTCCGGAACCAAAGCAGTTTGGGAATACGCCCGTGGGCGGAATCTCGCGAACGCCTCTTGTTTCCCCTCCATTGCCTAACCACGCGGGTGAAATACAGCACTGGTAGTCAACGCAGTATAACTTGCGTTACGCTATTTGTGGCGGATGGTCCGCTAATTTCGAGCGTTTCTTGTTGGATTATTAGCTGTCGGGAAGTTTTGCCCTGAGGAGAAAAGCCATGCCACCGGTATCAAGTAAGTCGCGGCGGCGATTTCTTCAACAATCCGCGAGTGCAACCGCGTTCACGGCAGCGGTTCCTTATTTGGTTCCAGCCGATGCTTTGGGATTGGGGTCGCGCCCCGCACCCAGTGAACGGATCGTGATGGGCGCCATCGGCTGTGGCGGCAAGGGCCGCCACAACACGGCGGAATTCTTGAAACTTCCGGACGTGCAATTTGTCGCTGTAGCCGACGTGGACGGCCGTCATAGCGCCGAAGATCAACGGCAGATCGACGCCCATTACGGAAACCATGATTGCGCGCGTTATAGCGATTTTCGCGAGTTGATTGCCCGCGATGACCTCGACGCCGTGCATGTCTCGACCCCCGATCATTGGCACGCCGTGGCGTCGATCGCGGCGATGCGTCAAGGACAAGACGTCTATTGCGAAAAACCTCTCACGAATTCGGTGGCCGAGGCCATCGCTGTCCGCGACGTGGCGCGCGAATTGGGACGCATCCTGCAGACTGGCAGCCACGAACGGGCGAACGACGATGTCCGGCGCGGTTGCGAACTCGTGCGCAATGGGGCGCTGGGGAAAATCGAACGGGTCGAAGTGAACATGCCATTTATCGACGAATGGCATCATAAAATCGTGTTGGAATATCGCGGCATACCCGAACCCCAACCTGTGCCGGATGAACTCAACTGGGACGCTTGGCTCGGACCTGCCGCTCAGGTTGATTACCACGAACGGCGTAGCCATTTCTGGTGGCGATTTATTCTCGCTCACGGAGGAGGTGAAATGACGGACCGCGGCGCACACATTATTGATATCGCACAGCTAGCCTTGAATCGCGACAATAGCGGCCCCGTCCGCTTCAAAGCCACTGGTCAACGAATCGCCGGGAGTCTGTATGATGCGTTTATCGACTACCGCTTTGAGAATGAATACGCCGATGGCGTGCGGTTAATTGGAATCAATCAGAACCCGCGGGGACTGAAAATCATCGGCAGCGACGGTTGGCTGTTCATCCATGTGCACGGAGGCCGACTCGAAGCGGAACCAGATACGCTGCTCCAGACACCTCTGGATTCGAGCGCCGTTAGTCTGGGCCGCAGCCCCGGGCATCATCGCGACTTCATCGATTGTGTGCGCAGTCGCCAGCAACCGCTGGCGCATGCCGAAATTGGTTGTCGCACAGCCACCATCTGCCACCTGAACAACATCGCCATGCTGACCAATTCGGAAATCGTATGGGATCCACAAACCGAATCGATTCAGGGGAATGAGCCTGCGCAGAAATTGTTGATGCCGCGCTTGCGTGCGCCTTGGTCGCTGTAGGCATTTGCAAACCTTTTGGTACGTTCATGCAGCTTCGGATTGCCAATCAAGATGATTGCGCTGGCATCATCGCCCTGATCGATGCCGTGTATCGCGAGTATGACGACGGAGTCAATTTGGACGGTGCCGAAGCGGATCTACTGGATCTGGACACCCACTATTTTTCTCGCGGCGGCGCGGTGTGGGTATTGGTTGACAATCTGCGAGTCATGGGAAGTCATGCCGCAGTTCCCCATCCTACCAAACCAGACGTCTGCAATTTCCGCCGATTGTATTTGGATGCGACGCTGCGCGGCACCGATTGGGGGTATCGACTGATGCAGATCACCATCGATTGGGCCAAGGAGCAAGGTTTCCACCGCGTGGAGTTCTGGTCCGATACGCGATTTCACCGGGCACACCGGTTCTTCCACAAATTCGGATTTGTCCCGACCGACGACGTGCGGGAGATGAACGACGGATTGCAGCCCTATAGCGAGCGGTTCTTTTTCTTGGACCTGATCGATAAAACGACCGGATTGGAGAGTACGGCGAACGGCTAACATCAACAAAACGTCGGGCGCGGAGTCCAAACTCCTCGCCCGACGCACCTGTTTATTCCCTGCAAGTCGTAAGCCGATTCTACAATGCCACGGTAACCGTTTTCGTTTCGAGATAGGCTTTCAAACCTTCTTCACCCAATTCACGGCCCTGCCCGGACATTTTGAATCCGCCAAAGGGTGCCGCGGCATCGAAAACGTCGTAACAATTGACCCACACGGTTCCCGCTCGCAGATCGGCCGCCAAACGGTGGGCTTTCGTGATATCCCGGGTCCAAACAGCCGCTGCCAAGCCATACATAGTATTGTTGGCCCGTTCGATCAATTCCGGTGTATCCCGGAACTTGAGAACCGACATCACGGGACCAAAGATTTCCTTTTGGGCAATCTCCATGTCATCGCGGACGTCGGTGAACAAAGTTGGTTGAATAAAGTACCCGCGATCGCCGAACCGCTGGCCTCCCGTGTGGCACGTGGCACCTTGTTTGATGCCCGATTCGATCAATCCCATAATCTTATCGAATTGGGCTTGATCCACTTGAGGCCCTTGCTCGGTCGCTTCATCGAGTGGATCGCCCAGGCGGCGGATGCGATTGCGCTCGGTAATCCGCTCGACGAATTCATCGTGGATCGATTCCTCGACAAACACCCGACTGCCGGCACAACAACATTGTCCTTGGTTAAAGTACAAACCGAAGTGCGCCCCGTCGATGGCGGCGTCCAAATCGCAGTCCGCATAGATCACGTTCGGGCTCTTGCCACCCAACTCGAAGGTCACGCGCTTCAACGATTCCGCCGCGCCGCGCATGATGATTTGGGCCGTCGTGGTTTCGCCCGTAAAAGCGACTTTATCCACTCCCCGATGGGCCACAAGCGCACCACCGGCTGTCGGTCCATAACCTGGAATGACATTGATTACCCCGTTGGGGAATCCGGCCTGCTGCGCCAAAGACGCCATCTTCAAGCACGTCAACGGCGTTTGTTCCGCCGGTTTCATCACAATCGTGCATCCGGCCGCCAACGCTGGTCCCCATTTCCAGGCCGTCATCAACATGGGAAAGTTCCAAGGAATGATCTGCCCGACGACGCCGACGGGTTCCTTCCGGGTGTAACAAAAATAGTTCCCTGAAACGGGAATCGTCTGCCCATGAATTTTGTCGGCGTAGCCAGCGTAGTAACGCAGACATTCGATGGTCAATGGCAAGTCGTATTTGCGCGCGTCGCTGACGGGTTTGCCGTTGTCCAACGATTCCAACGCCGCTAATTCATCGAGGTTCTCTTCGATCAAATCCGCCAGGCGATAGAGCAAGCGGCCCCGTTGCCGCGCATTCATGCGCCGCCACGGTCCCTCGTCGAAAGCGCGCCGCGCGGCCTTCACCGCGCGATCGACATCGGCGGCATCTCCCTCGGCCACGTCGGCGATCTTCTCCTCTGTCGCCGGACAGATCGTGGGAAATGTCTTGCCACTGGCCGCCGCTACCCAATGGCCATCGATGAATAACTGAGTGTGTTCGATCTTCGGACGTTTCTTGGTTGTCGGCTTCACGGGAGTAGATGCAACGGCGGACATGTTCGGACTCCTTATAACCAGTTCCTAGTTCGTGCCGATTCGTAAGCGATTCGGCTGCCGCCGTGCATTCTATCGCGTCCGTTCGGGAAAACGCAAATAGCTAGCCCTGACTTCCCAAGGGTTTCCGCAAAAATTACGATGTGCTGGGGGTCGATAGCATATTGCGCACGGTCCGGACCAGGGAAAATCGGCGTCCGTACCGCATGGTCAACGGAGTCCAAAACCGTGAATTCGAAGAATTCCAGCCCGGAACAAGGGTCTCCCCGAGCGCGCGGTTTTGTCGCCAGGTTCCTGAGAGCGATCGAATGGCTCGGGAATTTGCTACCCAATCCTGTCACTCTCTTTGCCGGCTTTGCCCTGTTGGTGTTAGTTGCCAGTGCGATCGCGGCCTATTTTGATCTCTCGGTCGCGGATCCGCGCCCCGTGGGGAGTAAGGACCGCGCGGCGGATGGCTACATTCGCGCCGTATCCCTGCTCGATAGCGATGGCATCCGGCGCATTGTGGAAAACCTCGTCAAGAACTTCGTCGAGTTTGCGCCGCTGGGGACAGTCTTGGTCGCCCTACTCGGCGTGGCGGTCGCAGAAAAGAGTGGCATGCTGTCGGCCGTCGTTCGCTTGATCGTCTTGGACGCGCCGAAGACGCTCGTCACAGCGGCGTTGGTGTTTGCCGGAGTACTTTCGAACACGGCATCGGAGATCGGCTACGTGTTGATCGTGCCCTTGGGCGCAGCCATCTTTCATTCACTGGGACGGCATCCCCTGGCTGGATTGGCCGCCGCATTTGCGGGCGTCTCGGGCGGATACAGCGCAAATCTATTGCTGGGTACCGTGGATCCGCTGTTGGCCGGATTTACTCAGCAAGCGGCCCGCATCATCGATCCGACATACGAAGTCCACGCTGCGGTCAACCTTTATTTCATGATGGCCAGCGTGTTTCTGATAACTCCCCTAGGGACTTGGATTACTGTGGCCATCGTCGAACCGCAGTTGGGGCCATACAACCCTGACCGTGCTGGGAGTGACTTACAGGAGACGATTTCTGTGCAACGGTTGACCGTTCGCGAACGCCATGCGCTGCGTTGGACGGGCGGCGCCGTGTTGGTGGTAGCCGCGCTGATCACCGTGCTGGCCGGACCACTTTTTTCGGCGTCAGAAATGATCTGGCGACCGGCGACGGCGCCCAAATTGACGTGGCGCGATGTCGTGGAATGGTCCGAAGCGGAATTGCTTGCCGCGCGCAGTGAAACGGAAACCGCGCGCGAACAATGGATAGCGAATAACCCTCCACCACCGCCAACCGACGCCGACCAGCCGACGCTCAAGCCCAAACCCTTCGACGCCCCGAAGTACGATGTACCCGTCAAGTCCGGTTGGCGCGGTACGGTCAACCGCTTGGCGCTGGCGATTCCCTATTACGGGGCGCTCCGCAATCCCGATAACGGCAATCTGCTCAATTCTCCGCTGACGCGAGGAATTGTGGCATTGATTTTTGTCGGGTTTATTGTGCCCGGATTCGTATATGGTTGGTGCGTCGGCACCATTCGTTCCGACCGAGACGTCATTGACGCCATGTCGGAATCGATGCGCTCCATGGGCCTGTATATCGTGCTCGTCTTCTTTGCCGCTCAGTTCGTCAGCTTTTTCAACTGGAGCAAGTTTGGCGAGATCATTGCCGTGGCGGGTTCCAACGCGATTATCGCCCTGGGACTGAATAACGATTTGATCTTCTTGCCGTTTATCGTCCTGTGCGCTTTGGTCAACCTGTTGATGGGTAGCGCCAGCGCCAAATGGGCGGTGACGGCGCCTATTTTCGTCCCCATTTTGATGCGGCTTGGGTATAGCCCCGAATTGACGCAATGCGCTTATCGCATCGGCGACAGCACCACCAATGTCATCACGCCGATGATGTCCTATTTCGGAATTATCTATTCGTTTGCTTGTCGATATGACAGGAATTTGGGGATCGGAACACTGATCAGCATGATGATGCCGTATTCGATAATTTTCTTGGTGGCGTGGAGCCTGATGTTTTATGTTTGGGTGTTCCTGTTGGGATTGCCGATCGGCCCTGGCGCCCCATTGCGGCTGGAGCAGTCGACGTCAACGGTAACCGCGATGGAGATCGTGACCGAGGATTTCGAAACATCGAGTACATCAATTGCAATAGGCGGAAATTCCCGGCGAAACACGTGGTCTTCATTACCAATTGCGCCGCGAGCATCTGCGATATTCGAGCGCGATCGTCGCGACGCGAACGATTTCCTGGTGAAACAGGTACCTAGTTGATGAACAACGAAACGTATTCCATAGCAACCGCTCTGCTTCGCCGCCGCAAAACGACTAAAATTTTGGCCAACGTGGAGCAACCCGCTCGGCTACCGCGGGAGACTTGCGACCGCTATGATGCAATCGTGCGCGAGGCATTGGCTGCCGCAGGCTGGGCCCCTTTTCATTTCTCTCGGCAATGGCAGGGACTATCGGAGCCGTGGCGGGCCACGATCCTTTGGCAAGATGCGTGCCGTACGCTGGCTGCAAACTTCACGCATTGGTTTCACGACGTGAAACCTGGCAACAAACTCCCCGCCATGTTGTCGGCGTGCGGGGCATTGGTGTTGGTGACGGTAATTCCCAATCATGCCGAGGAAATCCCTGATTCCACGAAATTGGAACAGGTCAACTTCGAGCACACCCTAGCAGTGGGAGGTATGATCCAATCGTTGTTGATTGCCTTGGAAGCCGCGGGCTTGCCGACCTATTGGTCCAGCGGTGGCCAGTTGGGATCACCGGAGTCCTTTCGCCGACTGAACATCGCCTCGCAAGAACGCTTGGCCGGAGCCGTTTTCGTCGGTTATCCGGTGGACGATTACGCGTCGTGTGAACAACTGCCAGGCGGGAATCGATCGAAACGGAGCCCCGCCGATCAATGGACCCGAGAATTCACCGACCTACCGCGCGTTTGATTCCATCGCGGTCCCGTTTGCCGGGCGGATCGATGCCTCTTCGGGGTTAATGCGGCCGAGATGTTTGGCCGGCATGCGACAATGCACGCTGACGCGGTCTTCATTGTATTGGGTTGACAGGACCTCACCGTGGGCCGCTAAATAGGCCAACAACCGACCATTGCCCACCGCCGTTTCCACAATGACGTTGACAAAAGCGCGCGTCAAAGCGTCGCTGACACTGGTGTGCAACTGCTGGAATCCTGCGCCGGTCCGCGCGCTGATGGGAATTGCGTGCGGATACCGATTGAGAATGCCGTCCAGTTGCCCATTGGCGACCGCATCGATCTTGTTGATGACCAACAAAGTATCCTTTTCATCGATACCGATCTCTTGCAGCACTTGGAACACTGCTGCAATTTGATTGTAAACCGACGGACTACTGGCATCGGCGACATGCAATAACAGATCGGCTTGATGCGCTTCTTCCAACGTTGCCTTAAAGCTGGCGATCAAATGGTGAGGCAAGTCGCGAATAAACCCGACGGTGTCGCTCAACAAAATCGGCCCCCAACTGGGCAAATCCCAACGCCGCGTGCGCGTATCCAGGGTTGCGAATAACTTGTCCTCAGCGCGGACATTGGCATTGGTCAAAGCATTCATCAATGTGCTTTTGCCGGCGTTGGTGTAACCCACCAGTGAAGCGGTCATCATGCTGTCGCGCGAGCGGACCAGACGCTCCTTGCGCGTTTCAATTTGCCGCAACTCGCTTTTCAGGTCATGGATCCTTTTCTCCACCAATCGACGGTCCACTTCCAATTGCTTTTCACCGGGACCACGCATGCCGACTCCCATGCGGATGCGGGACAAGTGCGTCCACATCCGCTTGAGACGGGGCAGCGAGTATTCCAATTGGGCGAGTTCCACAGCCAAACGGGATTCGGCAGTCTGCGCGTGGGTGGCAAATATGTCCAGGATCAACTCGGTGCGATCGAGGACTTTGACCTTCAGGAGTTGTTCCAAGTTGCGCGTTTGACCGGGCGTCAGGTCATTGTCGAAAATGACGACATCCGCGGCGTGAAACTCAACGAGCGTTTTCAACTCATCCGCTTTGCCGCGCCCGAGATAGTAAGCGATATCCGGACGCTCGCGGCGCTGAATCAGGCTCCCCATGACGAGCGCGCCCGCGGTGTGCGCCAATCCCTCCAATTCGGCCAAAGGGTCCGTTTCAATCGGGTCGCTAGGCAGGATGACGCGAACCAACAGACAGATTTCCCGCTGGACAGCGGCGGAGCGTTTTTTTTCGTACACTCGTGAGTTTGGTAAACCCATCACCAACAAATCTATATCTGGTTACAATGACCGAACCGGCATTGCTTTATTTCTATTGTAGCGTTGCCGAACCCCAAACATGAGACCAAAATCGCCGGAGTTTGGTTCGTCATCGATTTTTCATCATACGAATGTGAGGGGCGTGCGGGTCACAGGGCAGGAAATACGCCGGCGGTGGAGCGACGACGAATCCAATTACCAACTGAAATGAAACCATCCGGAGCTCCGCTGACGATTCCCCTCCCCGCCGACTGGACACCCCGGCGATGCCTGAAATCGCTGTCGCGCCTTCCCGGCTGCCTGGCCTTGGAAAGCGCGCTGGCGGATCCCATCGTCGGGCGCTATTCCTATGTCGCTGCGGATCCGATCGCCTGGTTCGGTTACGAGCCAGGGCAGCCGATTTGGGATCGCGAGCGCCACGTTCTCCAAGCGATCACTGCCGATGAACATCCCGAATTGCCGCCGTTTCAGGGCGGTCTGGCCGGGTTGATCAGTTTCGAGTTGATCCACCATTGGGAACAGCTCCCCGTCGTTCCGTTAGATCCGTTGGCTGTGCCCGGTTATTGTTTTGGGCTGTATGATGTCGTTTTCGCATGGGATCATGTGACCAATCAGGCCTGGTTGGTATCTCAAGGCTGGTTGCCATCGACGTTTCAACGCTCGACGGATCGCGCCCGGTCGCGCGCTCAATTGTTTTTCGATTGCATGTCCGATGAGTCGAATCCGGAGTTTGGTTCCCCAGTTGAAGTTGTTGACGTCCATCAATTTCCGGCCGGACATGATGTCGGCGAATGGCCTGGCTTGAAGTCCAATTTTTCGCGCGTAGCGTATTTGCGCGCAGCGAGGCGCGCGATCGATTACGTGTGGAGCGGCGATGTATTTCAAGTCAATTTGGCGCAACACCTG
>JACTND010000024.1 GCA_014584305.1 Planctomycetota bacterium
GGACAGCAGCTCCAAGCGTTCTTCGATCCACTGCTTGCGGTGTTCGACGCCCTTTCCACAGAGCATTGCCTGCCGAACACAGCGGGAAATGCAGTGATAGTACCGGGTTACATCGATATCGACCAACATACTTCGTGGCATAGTCATAGAAAATGATCCTCTCACAACTCACATCACAACACGCCGTTTACATCCAAGAAAATTGTTTCCGCTCAGTGTTCAGGCCAGCAACGAAACACACGTAAAGACACCAGTTAGCAAGCATGTCATTATTGCCCCGGATGGCTCCTGACCTGTTCGTTGACCGCCAGAATACCAGATCTAACGAATGGTGTCAATATAATAATGCCTGTCCTTTTATGGTGGGTATGGTGGGGGGTTAGGTGGGGAGGCGGAGGAGGTTGCCTTTGTCGTCGCGGCATTCGAGTTCGAGGTGCTCGGGGTACACGTTTTCGCGGCCGCGAATTTCAATCGACATGGTGCCTTCCGACTCCAAATCGGATAACGTCTTTCGTTTTTGATTGTTGAGATAAGAAGCGACGCTTTCGTGCACCCGAAGTATCGCGCTGCGGCAATTCGGTTGCTGGGCGGCCAACATCAACATGCGGACTACGTCCAATGCCATGCTTTCTGCCGTCTTGACTGACCCACGCCCACTGCAGCACGGGCATTCAAAGAAAGTCGTTTTCTTGAGATTGGTGCGGACGCGCTGGCGGGTCATTTCGATCAAACCAAATGGACTAGTGCGCAGGATTTTGGTCCGAGCCCGGTCGCGTTTCATGAAATCGCGGAGGGCGTTTTCGAGCGCGCGCCGGTTTCGCTCCCGCCGCATATCGATAAAGTCATTAACGATGACCCCCCCCAAGTCGCGGAGGCGAATCTGCCTGGCGATTTCCTTGGCAGCCGCCAGGTTGACCCGAAACGCGGTTTCCTCGGCCGAATCGTCGGTTCGAAAGCTGCCGCTATTGACATCGATGGCCACCAAAGCTTCCGTTTGATCAATGACAATCGATCCTCCCTCACGGAGCGGGACCTGGCGGCGATGAATTTGCGCGATCTCTTCTTCCAGTTTATATTTGTGAAAAAGCGGGTCCTTACCTTGGTAAAACTGGAGGCAACTCGCTTGCCGGGGCATCACCAGTTTGAGGAATTCCTTGGCCCGCAGGTACGCAGGTTCCCCGTCCACAATCATGGCATCGATATCGCTGGTAACTATGTCGCGAATCGTGCGAATAATGATATCGCTCTCTTCATAGATATCGACCGGAGCTTCAATTTGACGAATGCGGCGAACGATCACCTTCCAAAGTCGCAGCAGATACGCCAAATCGCGCGACAGCTCTCGACGACTACGGCCAGCTCCGGCCGTGCGCACGATAAACCCTAAGCCCTTCGGTGGTTTCAATTCGTAGAGGATTTCTTTCAAACGGCGACGTTCCGTTTCGTCTTCGATCTTGCGCGACACGCCGACTCGTCCTAGGGCCGGCATCAATACCAAGTAGCGCCCCGGAATGCTGATGTAGGTCGAAAGGGTCGGGCCTTTATTGCCGATACCTTCCTTGATGACTTGGACCAGCACTTCGTCCCCACGTTGAAACAGATCTTGAATGGGGGGCTTATTGCGCGGTCTTAAGCCGCCGGAATCCGGCCCGCGTCGTTTGGGATTGCGGCGCTCGCGCTGCTGTTCTTGGCGGATCACCTCCTCCGGGTCCAACCCCGCCAAGCGATAGTAGCGCGGCTCGACGTCACTGATGTGCAAGAATCCGTTGCGGCCGACACCGAAGTCCACGAACGCCGCTTGGATACCTTGTTCCAGATTGACAACTTTGCCTTTGTAGATATTGCCGACGTAGTTGTCCTGGCTGGCTCGCTCGGTATAGAGTTCCTCCAATCGGCCGTCTTCGATAATCGCAATCCGAATTTCCTCGGACTGCGACGCGTTGATCAACATTTCTTTTTTCATAACGTTCCGTTGTCATCCAGTGCAGACGTCGCGCGTGCGGCGGCCTAACCGCCGAGCCGGCGAGAGGGGCAGGCGGCTGGTCGGAGGCGCACCGAGACTCCAAACGCGGTCGGCAGGCGCAAGGAACAGCGCCCCGCCCGAACTTCGCGCTGGGCATCTGCTGGATTTTGACTATTTCTGATGGTGAATCTACATTGAACACGTGTGTGACATTCCGTTTTCCGGCACTGGTGGCGTCAACTCGCTCCGGTTGGTGTCGCCGATTCTTCGCCGGGGAACCCCGCCGCGACCAACTCCACCAAAGCGTGTAGGGCGCGGTCAGCATCCGGCCCCATCGTCTCCAGCAACAACTCTGTTCCCTGTGCAGCGCCCAAGGTCAGGATCGACAAGACGCTTTTGCCGTCGATCCGCGCATCGTTGCGCACCAATTCGACCTTGCTCTGAAATCGGGCTGCCGTTTCGGCAAACAGATACGCTGGCCGCATGTGTAAACCTTGCGGATTGCGAATCGTCACCAGCGCCGAGAACTTTTGCTCAGACATGATCGTTGCCGCACGCCTGTCTGATGCTAAGCGGGAAGCAGATTGTTGTCCGCTTCCTCCAACAACTGTTGCACATCGCTGGCCGTTTGACATTGCGACAAAAACCTGCGGAAGGTGTCTTTGTCCAATTGCTTGGAGATGTACTCCAACGCTCGCAAATGGTCGCCCGGTCGATCCGGCGGCGAAATCAACAGGAAAAACAGCTGAACAGATTCCCCGTCCAAGCTTTGAAACTCGACTCCCGAACGGCTGATCCCCACCGTCCCCATTGGGCGGCGAACACTGGGATGCTTGGTATGCGGCACGGCGCTGCGGCGGCCAATGCCGGTACTTCCCAACTCTTCGCGCTTCATGATGGCTTGAACGATGTTGTCCCGTTCGGGCGCCTCGATGTGGCCACTATCGATCAAACAGTCCACTAGCTCGCAGATCACTCCCTCTTTGTCACTGGCGGCCAAATCAACCTTGATCGAATCGGCACAAACAAAATCATTAAACTTCATAAATCAAACCCAATCTCGAACGTTGGTCCTCGTTCGTTCGAATTTCCCATGCAAGATCCACGTTGGAACGATTGAGGACAATCGTTTCGCGCCCCAGTCGCCTGACGGAGGCCTGTTATGTCGGCAATTCGCCGGAAAATCGGTCTTCCCGCCCCCGACGATGGATGATCTTTTCTTTGTGCTTGCGCATTTGCCGCTCGACCCGGTCAATGACCACGTCAAACGCCGCCATGACGCTTGGCCCTTCTTCCACGGCAAAGAAGTCTTCACGTTCTTCAGCCGAAACGCGGATTTCCACTTTCGGAGACTGGGCGTGGCCCAAATCGACAAGGACCAGAATGGACGTCGTCCGTTCAAAAAAACGGGGCAACCGACGGACTTTTTCCCCCATCAATTGTTCCACGTCCGCAGGAATTGTCCCATGCTTAACGACTACCTTGACTTCCACTCGCTACCCTTCCGTTATTCGGCTCCGGCCATTCGGTACGCATTATCTTGATCGAAATTATTGATTTGGGCAATCGTGGTATTTCCTGTGGGATTCGGAGTGCCGGGGCATCGACGACGTCGGCACAACCAAGCAACTCGCGTGCGCGCGAGGCTAACGGAAAGCTGTTCAGCATTGACACCCGTTAGCGTGGCAGAGACTCGCAATAATCGAGAGCGCTCCCGAAATTTGGCGGCGAACCGTGCGGCGCAGCGCTATTTTCCCATATCTAGCGCGGGATCAAATAACCGACCAAAAACCCCAATAGAACCCCCAACGAGAGACAGACCAATCCCGTCACCAAACAGGTTGTTAATCCCACCGTAATCGGATCGTTCGGCAAGTGCCCCGCTTCGTCCATTTGCCGCGCCGTGCTCAGTGGAAACTGGTGGCCCGATTGGCCGACGGTTGCCGTCCGCGAAGGTGAATCGATAATTTGAGTTCCCAACGCTCCGTGCGATGTCTCGCTG
>JACTND010000336.1 GCA_014584305.1 Planctomycetota bacterium
TGCGCCGGCTGATCGACTTCCTGCCGTCGAACCATCAAGGTCAGGATTTTTTCTTTCTCTTCAAGTTGAGTGTGAAATTGCTGGAAGTGGCCCAACCAGATGATGTGATCCGTCTGTGCCTGGAACGCCTGTGCCAACAAACCAAAGCCACGGCTGCCGGTCTGTTGTGGCTCAACGACGATGGGCAACTCAAGCCACGGCTGGTGTTGCCCGATGCGCAGGCCGAAGTGTTGAAGCTGCGCAAGGATTTGACCAAGCGCGTTGTATTGGAAAAGCAAGCGATTCGCGTCGAGTACGAATCGGACAGCGCGCTCGGGCAACCGGCGGATGCCATTTGCGTGCCACTGATTCGCGATCCGGCCCCCGGTGGACCCAACGGGCAAATCGTCAATGGCGCCATCCACCTGTATCGGTTGAATCAACGCTTCCTCGATAGTCACATGGAATTGGCCTGTGCCGTGGCCAACCTGATGATGCGGGCCTTGCAGCGCGCCGATGCGCAGGCCCGCTTGGAAGCCGAACATACGAGTCTGGCCAACAAGACGGCTTTCACCGACGAGCTGATCGGCGAGAGCCCGCAGATCAACGAGTTGATATCCAAGATTACGCGCGTGGCCAAGGCCGCCGGCTGCGTGTTGATCCGCGGTGAGAGCGGTGCCGGTAAAGAATTAGTAGCGCGCGCCATTCACCGCCAAAGCCCGCGGGCCGATCGACCGTTGTTGACCGTCAACTGCGCCGCCATTCCGCGGGAATTGATGGAAAGCCAGTTGTTTGGTCATCGCAAAGGGGCCTTTACCAGTGCCGACCGCGACCATGTGGGCTGGTTTCAACAAGCCGATCGCGGCACGTTGTTTCTCGATGAGATCGGCGAGTTGACACTGGAAGGCCAAGCCAAGTTGTTGCGCATCCTGGACGGCCACTCGTTCATGGCTGTCGGTGGCGCCGAACAGATCCATGTCGATGTCCGCGTCATCTGTGCGACCAATCGCGATCTGGCGCAGTTGGTCGAGGAAAAACGATTTCGCGAGGATCTGTTTTATCGCTTGTCGGTGTACGAGTTGGTCATTCCGCCGTTGCGGGATCGAGGGGGCGATATCCAAGTCCTCGTGGATTACTTCCTCAAGCACTTCCGCCAACGGCACGGCCGATTCGATCTGCAATTGTCTGCTGAGGCCAAGCGCGTGTTGCTGGCTTATAGTTGGCCGGGCAACGTTCGACAGTTGCGGAATGTGATCGATAGCGCCGTCGTGATGGCAGAAGGAAACGAAATCGCAGTGGCCGATTTGGGAATTCGCGACGTGCGCACGGCTGCTAACGAGGAACCGGAATGTCTGAAGATCGATTACTGGGAGAAAAAACTGGTCGAGATGGCTTTGGCGCGTTCCCAAGGGAGTATTCCCGAAGCGGCCCAGTTACTGGGGGTCAGCCGGGCGACACTCTACCGTAAAATCGAAGAGTACGAGATCAGCCGGAGTGGCTGACGGAAGGCGGCCCTCCGTCAGCGCTCCCCATCAGCCGGTTAGCGACGAGGTGCGTTGGCCTCAGTGTTTTCGCCGGTTGCGGCCGCACTCAACCTATGCATTGCAGCGCGGGCGGTAGCCAACTCGGTCGCCGCCAACCGCAACTCGGTCGGCAGGTTGGGCGCTGGTGCGCATGGCTTGCGACCCGATAGCGGAGTATTCCAAAAGTCCATCCCACCGCGATCCGGTGCATCGTGCGCTGGAACGGTCCACCAGGCCCAACTCGTCGGTGTTGTGGATGTTCCTGGTTTGGACGACCAGGCCAACCACTGTTCGCGCCACTGGCGTTCAGCGGAAGCGAATGCGCGGGCCGCTTGATGCGCGGCCTCGTCCCCCTGGAGATAGACAGGTACGGCGAACTCCACTTGTTCGTGGTGCCATTCCGTCGCGCCCCACATCGATTTCTTCGGTCCGCTCGCGCGACAAACGATTTGCAATAATCCCCCGCGCCACGCATTCGGTACATCGACGCTGAAGTACAATTCGCGTCCCCCTTCGAACGCCGCCTGCTGAGATGAGTGGAATCGGTAAAACACGCCAGAACCGCGTTGGATCGTACCGCTGGCGACGAGCAAGTCCTGTTTTGGAACCAAGGCCATTCGCGAGGTGAAGACTTGCTTTTTGGTCCAATCGACTTGGCCTTGCACAGTAACCGGCTTGATCGGGGCGACGACACTGGATTGCACGCGGCCTCCGTCCTCGACCTGTTGTTCGACGTTGATCAATCCGGACACGTCGCTGTGCAACATCGTCCGCGGCTGATAGTCCACCACCGGATACGGCTCGCTGATCCAGCCGATTTCGAATTGCAATTCGACTACCGTATCGCGTTGGCGCGCGTCCAACCACGTCGAAACCGGCACAACAATCTCCACGATGTGGCCGGACGCCGATGATTCGCCGCAAGGCGCCGGATGAGCGGCGACCAAGGCCGGAGCATCAAACTGGATGGGCGTTTGGCCGTCAACGGCCAAAGTAAAAGAGATCCAGGACTGAATGAACACGATCAGTGAAACGAACAAATGGCGAAGCGCAAACATGGAACGCCCCCTCCCTAACGCAAAGGCGATTCTCGGGTGGTTGGACAGCTTCCTGCCGCCAACGGCTCACCGATCGGACTCGTTGACCTCCTTCCTGGAGCGAATGGTCAGTATCCCAACAAACTTCCGGCCACGATACGATTGGAAACGGGCGACGGTTCACCCGCGTTTGCAGGATTTTTCTCACGACAGGACCTAATCAACTTGCTTGGAACATCATCAGAATGGCGGGCTTGGCTGTTGCACAACCCATGCGGCATGGTGCTAGCGCGTCCAGCGACCGTCAGCAAAACGTCGAATGTTCGGGTTAAATTCCGTGACATCGCCAAACGTGGGCAGACGTTGCGAAACCGGGGCCGCGCTCGGCGCCAGCAGCGCCCAGTTCCAATTGTCATGATGGAGCCCAGCGGCTGGATGGTCCGGGTTCACTTCCAGATTCCAAAGCCATTGGACGATCCGATAACGATCGGTGTCTGCCAGGGGAACGTCGGATTCGCACCAGGTCTGGATATCTCGGCTCGAAGCGATCTCGTTCCACCCAGTCTGCCGCAATTCAGGATCGAGGTCGAACCAGATGCGCCGTGCCTGCGGCCGATCATTGCGGGACAATGCGACTAGAATAGCCCGCAGCGCGTCTTCCATTCGTTCGGAATCGGCGAGCACCGAGGCCGATGGCGCTGCAGCCGTCGCGTCGTCGTGCAAAGCGGCCAGCTGTTCGAAGCGTAGTCGCTCCTCTCCTGAGCGGGCTGCGGCGATTAGCCCCCGTAGGCAACTGGCGCGCAATGCGGGGCTCCCTTGACGCGCGGCGATCAAATACAAGCGGATTGCCAAGTCGCGATGCGCCAAGCCACCTTCGCTGAGCATGATTTCCTCGGCCAAGTCACGATAAGCTCCCCATTGCTCGACGCGCAACTGGGATAAACGTTGCGCAATTTCCACCGGCCAGACGTGCTCCGTGACAGACGCTGGGGTGTCAAGTTCTCTGGGCGCGATCCGTTGATGCTCGCGCACATAAGGACGCAAATTGCTCGTCACCAGCACGTGAGTTTGGATCAACTCCTCCGCGACGCATTGATATAACGCACACAGGCTGCTTTCCGATAGCAACAAGGCCCTCGCCAACGAAGGTTGGGACACCAAGGCCGCATCGTACGCTTCCCGCTGTTGCTGGATTGCGTTCCGCGCGTCGCCAGCCGGTAAGCGCTCTGCCCATTCGTCGAACTGTTCCCGGAGGAACCAATCGAGTGCCAGCCAAACGGTTTGCATCTCGTTCGCACCGGCGAGGGACCGGCGCAGGCCACTTGGTGCGACCAGTCGTCGATCGCTGGACAAACTGGTTGCGGCGGCAACGACTTCCGAAGGCTCCGCTGGGTCTGGCCAGGCGCCTCGGCCGAGTTGCGTGGCGCGTTGCCGATAATAGCGCGCCACCAGAGCGGGAATGCGCTGCCAATCGGCGACGGCGGAGTCGGGTTGCATCGAAATTTTCCGGCGCCAGGCCAACAAGGCTTGTTGCCACAACATGCGGCTCAACGTTTGCCGCCAGGGTTCGTCGCGCGACAACTCGACTTCGCGGCCAGCGGCCAATTGTGCCAACGTCGTCGCATGATCGACGTCTCCTGCGCCGCGGTCAACCGCCTGCCCCAAGGCCAGCAAGAACTGAGGCCAGGCTATGAACTGCGGCGCGAGTTTTTCGGCATGCAACCATTCTTCGGGCTCCCACGCATACAGATAATAATCGGCTAATCGGGCGCCATCTTCGGGGCCCACATCGTCCAAGCGCGCGCTGACACCCGCCAACTGGTTGAGCGCGGATCGCCGCAGTCCTGCCGACTCGGCATCGCGCAGGTCAAGCAGCGCTAACGACTCAGCCAAGGCGCGATAGTCCGCGGGCGTCGCCTGCTTTGCGCGCGGATCTCGTTGGTCCCCAGGGCGCGGTGCGGTGAATCCCAACGGATTGAGATCCGGGACCCCCAGGGTATCAGCGGCCTGGACACTGTTGCCGCTCGTGACTGCTTGGACAATGGCCAATGCGTCGTTGGACAGACGTGCCCAGCGCGCAATGAACTCGGGGAGTTCGGCGGGCTGCGGATTCGAGTTCGCAGCTTGTTGGGCGACAGCGCGTTGCAGTCGTTCGAATCCGATGAGCAGGCCATCGTGCTGCAACCTTCGCAGTTCGACGTACTGGACATACAACACGCGGTCAATTTCCGATTGGCTGAGGCCGGATCGCGAGTCGTGCAGCCGATCCAACAGCGGGCGATTGAGGCTGTGTACCAACTCCGGCGGCGTGCTCGCCGACAAATGGACACGCAGCCATTCCATCCATTCCAGGTCCGTGGCGTGTTGAATGGCCGATTCCAGTTCCGATTGAACCGCTATCCAATTCTGCGGCAGCGTTTGGATGTATTCCAGTATCGAGCGGGAGTGCAAGCGCAATCCCCAATCCGGTCGCTCACTCAAGTCGTTGAGTTGGCGCAGCCAGATCATTTGCAAGGCCGATTGATTGGGATTGGCCGACATCGTCTGACGAGCCAGCTGCCAATGCTCGCTCATCAATGCAGTGCGAACCGCGGAACGGATTTCTGTCGGCGACATCTGGGCGAGATTGGGGATCAACTGTTCTCGGACGAGACGAGCCAGTGCAGCAGATGGCAATGTGTCAGGTTCTCCATCCGCCGCATCCCACAACATGGCCAATTCCGCGACGAAGTCCCAACAGCTGATTTTTCGCGCAAGCTCTACTTCGCGAACAGTCGTCAGCGAGGGATTGTAACTCTGGGCGATCATCTGATCGAGCCACGTGTCCGATGGTGGGGCCTCCGGATCGGCGCGCGCGAGCAACGCCAGAATCTCAGCCAAAGCGTGCTTCTCCGCGGGAGCCGAGGAATCCAAGGCGCGACTCCACACAAGCTGATAGGCCGTGCTGCGCGCATGGGCAGGTTGCTCGGCCATGGCCAGCACTTGATTGCGCCACGGAACGTCGATTTCAATAGCATCCAGGAGGGTGGCCAGTTCCGCGTCGGGCCACCAGATGTGTTTCTGAACGGGCTCGGTCGCGTTCGGATGTTCGGTAGTTCCGCGGGGTCGCTGTTTCGCGTGCGAGGTGTAGATGAGGTACACGCCGATGCCGAGCGCGACTACTGCAAACAGTGCCAGTAACCAAATGCGCTGCCAAGCGAGCGACAAGCGTTCCAATCGTTGCCAGCCGCGCACATTGTCGGCGATGGCCTCATCCACAAACGCATCGACGACGTCGCGGCGAACGCCCCATTGTTTGGCAAAGGCGTACAGACGTTGTAATTGCGTGGGGTCGGGTTCGCGTTGGTCTTCCAGTTCATGGATCACGACGTGTTCGACATAGTCTTCCGCGTCGGAACGAGAAATACGCGTGATATTCAGCCGTTTGCATTCGCGTTCCAAAATTTGGCGCGCGCGGACTTCGCCGACCTGGTACCTGGCCTCAGCCAGATGGATGGCGCGATTCTCCACTTTGAGCGGTAGAATTCGGTCTTGGAGTTTTCGAAGTTCTCGGCGCAGGTGTTTGGCAAACGCCAATTCGTAACGCGTCAACAACTCGCGATGCGATTCGGCGGCGACCAAATCGCTCCAGGCCTCGCGCCATTCGGCATCGGTCAATCGCAGATTCTCCGCCAATGCGTGCAACCGTTCTCGACTCAGCTCATTGAGTCCACCGCTAGCCGCAATGACCGGCATGGCCTGGCGCAAAAAGGCCCGGATCCGCGGATCCTTTTTACTGGACATGCGGCGCCTGCTCGTCGAAAACCGTTTCCAATCGGACCCGCCACACGTCCGGCATGTGCGGATAGAGCAACAACGTCTGGTCGC
The DNA here is from genome assembly GCA_014584305.1 of Planctomycetota bacterium. Classification (GTDB taxonomy): domain Bacteria; phylum Planctomycetota; class Planctomycetia; order Pirellulales; family Pirellulaceae; genus BJ22. The sequence continues at coordinate 6,407 of JACTND010000336.1, forward strand.
GCAAGGTACGCGCGGCAGCCACGTCATCCGTCCGCAAACATTGGACTAACTGCCAGCGGCTCTCCAGCCACACATCGGAGCCGGCCGGAACTCCTGCCGCCAGTTCGCGCCACCGATGCGCCGCCGCCGCCCACTGACGCAGTTGCATCTTGATGCGCGCCGCGGCGGTCAACAATTCTGCGTCCGGAGTGCCCGTCGCCAGGAGTTGGTCGTAGAGCCGATCGGCTGCGTCGATGTGACCCAAAGCAACTTCACATTCGGCCAGTCGCCGCGCCGCCATGCGCAGAGCCGGGTCGCGCCACATGCGCTCACTGTCCGATCGTTCTCCCAGCGCTACGAGGCGCGACAGCACGTCGCGCAACGTGTGGGCCGCGACCTGGTCCTGCCGCTGACTGCGAAGCCAGGTGGACTCGTGGTGCTGCGCCAACACGATCAGCGCGGCGCGTTCCAACGCCGGATCGCGCGCCTGATCCGCCAGCCAATGCGCGTGGGACAATATCTGGTCCTCGTGTTGACGGCGTTGGGCCAGCGTCATCTGCTGGTACCGTCCTTCTTCGATCAAGCGCGAGCGCGGTGGCAGGTTCGCTTCGCCGGCAATATGCTCGCGCAGCAAGCGGTCGGCCTCGCGCAGATCATCGTCCGTCGCTTGCGAGCCGCGCAACAATACATCGACCACCAGCAGTCGGGCAGTCGCGGCTAGCTCTCCTTGCGACCAGCCGCGTTGTTGCCAGGTCTGCCATTCGTTCAACAATAATTGCCGCAAGGGTTCGGCGCCTTCCGGATGGCGTGCCCACTCGGCAGCCCAACTGCGGTGCATCTGTTGCATGCGCTCCAAGGCCACTTCGAGTTCGACGCCTAACGTGCTGGAAATGCGCGCCAGATTGGCGAGTGCTTCGCTCGGAGACAACCTCGTGTTTTCCAATTTCAAACGGACCAGTTCCGCGCGCCGCGCTTCGGGCGAGGCCGGGAACGCTTGTTGCAACCATGCGATCGACTCCCACGCCAACGGCAGCAGCGAGCGATCCTGTTTGGCCAGATGGACGTGCGCGGTCATCGTCAGCCAGGCGGACCACAAACGAAGCCTATCCACCGCGGGGTCAGCCGGCAGGTCGCGGCACCGTTTGGCCAAGTCGGCCGCCGCCTCCCAATCCGCGGCGTCCCAGGCCATTTGCGCTTTCAGAAACCAAGCCGACGCGATAGGCAATGAAGCGTATTCCGTGGGGTGGACGCGCACGACCTCTTCCAAATGGCAGGTCGATTGCGCCGCTGCTGACTCATAATCCGCGCGGGTGGTGGCCCGCTCAGCGAGTTGGAATGCAATCAGTCCGCGCAACCAATGGTCAACCCAGTGTTCCTCGTTCTCGCGCGGACTGTATGCATTCAGTGCGACTGCCAGCGCATTCCAATAGCCGTCGCGCACCAAACCTGCTGCACCCCAAGCCAACAATTCCCGTGCGCCGACGGGATCCACTTTTTGCCAATGAACTCCACACTCAATACAAGTCTGCCAGTACTTGGGGTTGGCCACGGCAGTCGAGTCGTCAAAAACCTGGCTAGCCAACCGTGCGGCGTCATCGACCTGGCCGGGCCAAGCGCAAGCGCGAAATTGCCAAAGTGCGCGTTCAACGTCTGGCCCTTGACGGTCGGTTTGCCGCGCCAAAACCTGCCAACACCAATCTGCATCGGCATTATGGCCGGCCCGTTTCCGGACGACCGCCAAACCGATCAAAGCGCGCGTTTGCCACGGCGTGTCGAGCGCCAACCAATCGATCGGCAATTGCGACAGTGCGGCGTCTTGTGCGAGATCGAGGAAGCGTCGAAAGTGTTGTTCGGCGCGAGGCAAGAACGGGTTCCCTGGCCCAGCGTCCAGCAGGTCTTGATAGCAGGTAACCCAACCGACCATGAACATCTGCCGAGCAAGCGCGTTCTGCAACTCGGATGACGATAATGCATGTCGGTCGTGCGCTGTCCACACTTGGTCGCGGAGTGTATCGGCGATCGCGCGTCCGAACTCGTCCAGTACCGCGGATTGGCGTTCGAGTTCCACCCGCAGGTTGTAGTGCTGCGTTGCATCGCGCGGCATGCGCCAAAAATCGACGAGCCGCTCTTCCAAGAGGGCGAAATCACCTTGGGCCAAAGCCGCCCGGGAAAGCGCGGTCACCATTTCTGGGTACTGCTGGGCCAGCGCGCGCAGCGAAGGCAGGACGCGGGCCATCTGCTTTTCCGACCAACGGCCTCGGGAAATGGCCGACTCGAAATCGCGCCAAACGAGTCGCGCGGCTTCGCGACGGGCCGGCGCCAGCGGATTGCGGTCGAGGTCTTGTAAACGTATTTCCAAAGCCAACCAATCCAGTGACAATTCGCGCAGGAACTCGGGAAGTGAAGCTGCCCGACCGGTGGCCGGTTGCGACCAGAGTGTTGGCGCCAAAGCCAGGCCGACGGCGCACCAACTGGTCGCGGCCACGAGCCAGCGCCGGCGCTTCCAGTAAATTCGAATAACTTTGCCGTCGCACATGGAATTTCATCGCGAATCGAACGAAAGAACCAGGTCATTGTATCCCTCCGGCACTTGCGAGCGGGGGGGCGTTCTGCCATATTTTCGACATGGAAATCTGGCCGGCAATCGATATCCAAAACGGACAGTGTGTACGCCTCTGCCAAGGAGATTTTTCGCGGCAATCCGTGTACAACACTTCGGTCGTGGAAACCGCGGCGCGGTGGGTTGCCATGGGGGCCCAGCGGTTGCATTTCGTCGATCTGAATGCAGCTGCTGGCGATGGAGACAATGTTGCGGCGATCCAAGCAGTTTTGGCGGAGTTGCAAGCGAGCGCATCGGAAGTCGATTACGCGAATCTGGCGGTTCAGGTTGGGGGTGGCGTCCGCTCCGAGGCGGCGATAGATCGGTATCTGGCGGCCGGGGCGACCCAGTTAGTTTGTGGCACGCGGGCGATTCGCGAACCAGATTGGTTTGAGACCATGACCGGGCGGTATCCCAGCCGGCTGGTTTTGGGACTGGATGCGCGGCAGGGGCTGGTCGCCGTCAACGGCTGGAAGCAAACTACCGTGTGGACCGTGGCCGACGCGATTCGACGCGTGGCAGATTTGCCGTTGGCCGGTATCGTTTATACGGATATTCAACGCGATGGGATGTTGTCCGGGCCGAACCTCGACGGGTTGCGGGAAGTAGTCGCCCTGACCGCAATCCCGATCATTGCGTCGGGGGGAGTGGCGACACTGGATGATATCCGCCGAGTCGCCGAAACCGGTGCGGCAGGTTGCATTATCGGCAAGGCGTTGTACGAAGGACGAATCGCGTTGCCCGATGCTTTGGCTGCGGCCACATCGACGGCGGCCGGCCATTGATACCCCGGCGAACATGAGAATACGTTTTCGGCGATAATTGTGAACACCAAGTGATTTGGGAGAATTAGGTTTCGCAATACAATGAGTAACCGGATAGGGCCGTAGCCGGAGTGCGTATGCACCCGGTCTGATCAGCAAGTGGACGCTAGTGCGTAACGGCTTGTTCGGTAGGTTATAGTCTTGCAGGTCCTCAGGCGGGCGATATCCTCGTCCGCCAGGTTTGACAAACGAAAGGTACACGATGGGACGAGTGGAGTCGATTCGCAATGTGGTGTTGTGCGGGCACGGCGGCGTGGGCAAGACAACGATCGCCGATCATTTCTTGATGTTAACGCACGCGGTGTCGGGTAACCATAGCGTCGATGACGGTACAAGCGTCTGCGATTTCGATCCCGAGGAGAAAAAACACAAGTACTCGATCGAAGCGGCCCTCACGCACTTTACTCACGACGGAATCCAATTCAATGTGATCGACACGCCGGGCTATCCTGACTTTGTCGGACAAGTGATCGGCGCCATGCGCGCCGTGGAAACGGCCGTGATCGTTATCAATGCGCATGCGGGCATTCAAGTCAATACGCGGCGGGTCTTCAATGAAGCCGGCAAGGCGGGTTTAGGGCGGATCCTTGTCGTCAACAAACTGGACGATGAGAATATCGACTTTCCTGCCTTGATCGAAACGATCCGCGAGACGTTTGGGACGCAATGCGTCCTGTTCAACGTTCCGCTGGGGAGCGGGCATCAACTCCGCGGTGTGGCCAGCACCTTGAACGTGCCCGCCGACGCGGCGGGGGCTTTGATCGACCCCAACGAGATCCACGATCCGTTGTTGGAATCGATTGTGGAAGCAGACGACGCCGCCATGGAGCGCTATTTTGAGGGGCAGTTGCCGTCGCCAGAAGAGCTATCGAAGTTGATCGTTCGCGCCGTTGCGGCGGGGACGTTGGTTCCGATTCTGTGTTGCTCCGCGAAAATGAACATTGGGCTGACCGAATTGTTGTCAGGATTGAAACAATGCGCACTTTCGCCAGCCGAATTGCCGCGGCTAGGCACGAAAAACGGCGCCGAAGTGGCCATCGCTCCGGATGCAGCCGGGCCGGTCGCCGCGCAAGTCTTCCGCACGCGCATCGATCCGTTTGTCCAAAAACTCAGTTTCATTCGTGTCTTTTCTGGCAAGCTCAAACGAGACGATCAGATCACGGTCTCGACATCGCGGAAGCCCCTCAAGTTGGGGGCGTTATTGCGCGTCCAGGGAGAGCAGACGCAACCCTGTGACGTGGCGGAAGCGGGCGACATAGTGGCCGTTGCCAAGATGGAGGATTTGCACACGGGTACCGTCGTGGGCGAAATTGGGTTGCCCAAGATTACATTCCCCACCCCTATGGTCAGTTTGGCGGTTACCCCGAAAAGCCGCAACGATGAAACGAAACTTTCAGGCGCGTTGCATAAGATCGTTGAAGAAGACTCGACCTTCCATCTCGATCGCGATCCGCAAACCAAAGAATTGGTGATGACCGGGATGAGTGAACTCCACTTGACTATTATCCGTGAACGGTTGGCCCGGCGGGACAAGTTGGAAGTCGAAACCAAGGAGCCGCGGATCGCGTTCCGAGAGACGATTCAGGCCAACGCCGAAGGGAGTTACCGCCACAAAAAGCAAACGGGCGGACGCGGTCAGTTTGGCGAAGTCCATATTCGCATGTTCCCGTTGCCGCGCGGAACCAATATCGAAGAGTATGCGACTAAGGATCGATTTCATTCGATCAAGGAGCATCACTACGATCCCAAATCGAATTTCTTATGGATCGATTCGGTCGTCGGCGGCGTGATTCCCGGCAACTTCATGCCGGCGATCGCCAAGGGTTTTGCGGAAAAGATCGAATCCGGCGTGATCGCGGGCTACCCGGTGCAGGACGTCTGCGTCGAAGTTCACTTTGGGAAATACCACGACGTCGATAGCAGCGAAGCCGCTTTTAAAACAGCCGCTCGGCAGGCCTTCAGACAGGTGTTCGAAAAAGCCCGCCCCAGTCTGCTGGAACCGATTGTGAAAATGGACATCACGGTCCCGGAGTCCAACGTGGGCGATGTGTATAGCGACATGTCCAGCCGAGGTGGTCGCATCTCAGGCAGCGAGTCGGCCGGTGGCGCCTTTACCACGGTCCATGCCGTCGTGCCACTGCGCGAAGTCACCACCTATGCCCGCGCCTTGTCCAGCATGACCGGTGGCATGGGAAGTTACAGCATGGAGTTCAGCCATTACGACTTTATGCCCCCCAACGTGCAACAAGATGTGATTTCTAAAGCGGGAGTCAAAAAGGACGAAGAGGACGAGTGAACTCGACGCGCGACGACTGGCGATTCACTTCTCGCCAAACACGTCGATCCAATGTTGGCGTTCTTCTTCAGTCATCCCGGGCGTCGATTTGTCGTTGAGGTCGGTGATGCTGTCCTCGGGCTGGCGCGGCGCGTGAGGTAGCCCCGCGGCGTTCAACTCGGTCTGAGGGTTAGATTGGATGGTATCCCACCATTCACCGGCGTCGATTACTTGAGCGCGCCGCCGCCGCGCCGCGGTCTGCACCTGGTGGTCGCTGCTGACTACCAGGACTTGTCTCGGCGCCGGATGGTGGGCCAGGATCGCAGCGATCATGGCGTCGGCATTGTCAAAATCGACAGCGAATGTGACCTGAATGATCGTATTCGCTTCCGGAGCCTCGACGTCTAAAGCTTGGCGGGCGTCAAAAACGATGGTGGTATTTTCTTGTGTTTCTCGCGGCAGAAAGAGGGATAGACTACCAAGCAATGCGCGCCGCGCGCGTTGCAGATTCCCGGGACCCGTTAGGTGCGCAACCATGCGGGTTTGAAAAAGCAGATTGTAGCCGTCGATGATAAGGTATTGTTTAGCCATCGGGGGCCAACGGTTTGGATGCGGACATTTTATATGGAAGCTGGGAGAAAGAACCCGGCGACTTTGTATTTTAATTGTCCGCGGACGTTGTGCGAATCGTGGTTTGTTGGATTTCTGGCCTGCGGTGCGGTCAACGACCTGGTCGCGGATCGCGTACCCATTCTACCGCCCCCAACCAGCTTGTCTGTTGGAGCGAAAGTCTCGAGTATGTGATTCCGTGATAATCATCCCACCATAGTCCAGAAACGACTCTCAGGAGTTTTCCGCGCGGCCGAAGAGGTCCAACGGACTGGCAGCATAGCCCACAAACTTAGGCCCCCACCTGGCGAGCAGGTAGGGGACCTGGTTGTTCGGCACTGGTGCTTTAGCTCACAGACTAAGGCCCCCACCTGGCGAGGTGGTGGAGGGCCTCAAGGAAATGCTTTCACCAACGGACGCAATTAGATTTTTCTCGCAAGCAAAAAATGACGGTACGTCGGCGGCTAACGGGCCAAACAAGGTTAACTCGCGAACGGTTGCTTTGAATTTTACAATGGGTTGACGATTCGAAAGCCGCATTGGCGAACGGCGGCTTCGATTTGCGCGTGCGCGAGATGGCCAAATATATGTGTTTGACCAGTTCCGATGTCGATCGTGATCCGTTCCACCGGCCCGGCGCGCCGCAAGGCCGCTTCCAATGTCTGGGCGCAGTTCTGACAGTGCATCCCTTCGATCTGCAAGGACAACGGCGCCGCGTCCGACTGCGGCTGCCGCCAGGTGCGCCAACGCCGCAGCACCGATTGGGTCGCCACACCGATGACCATGAAAGCCAATACCCAGCCGCAAAAGGCTGCGAACCAACCTTCGGCACCGTGATGATGCCCATGCGCCGTACTGCGGACCGTTAACTGGCCTAACCAACTTTCAAACAGCCAACCGCCGAGCATGCTTCCGGCAATGATGACACACAAATAGATGACTAACACGCGCCCGCCAAACGTCCCTAACACCGCTCCTAACGTCGCCACATTCGTTGCCGGTCCGGCCATCAAGAACACGAGGGCGGCGGCCGTGGGGAATCCCGCGTCAACCAACGAAGCCGCAATCGGCACCGAAGCTGTAGCGCAGATATACCATGGAAGCGAGATGACCAATATCAACAACATGCTGGCCCACAGTCCCCAGTCCGCGACGGCCGAAGTCCACGTCCGCGGCAGCCATAGGCTGATGGCCGCGGAAATGGCGACGCCGACCACCAGCCAGAGCCCAATCGAACGCAGAATATCGATCCCCTGCCGCCCGATATCAGTCCATCGACGTGGCCGCTTGTCGAGCGCTTCCCCAGCGCGAAACTCAGCCGATACTGGCTGCCGTGAGCCCAGGCCATTGACAGCAATCCCGCCGACCACGCCGGTGACCAGCGCCGCCCCCATCTTGAATAGTGCGAAGGGCCAACCAAGGAACGAGCCGCTGACCAATATCGAATCGACGCCGGTTTGAGGCGTACTAATCAAGAAACCGATGGCGGCCCCGTCGCTAGCGCCGTTCTTCTTCAAACCGACTCCAGCGGGGATCACGCCGCAGGAACACAAGGGTAACGGAATGCCCAACACCACGGATTTCACCACACCCCAGGTCCCTTGCAGTTGCCGCCGAAAAAACTGAGGTGGTACCAGAACATGCATCAGCCCCGCCAACAACATGCCGAGCAGCATCCAGGGGGCTAATTCCTGCCACGTCATCCACATTTGTTTTAGAAATAAGCCCATGTTCGATGGCGAACGCAATTCCTCTGTCTGGTCGCGGCGACCGGCGTCAACGACTCAAGCTTGTCCCCATTGTATGCAGCGCACGGCCAGCGCCCAAGATCGATCGTTCATCCATTCAATGCTTGATCGACCAGGTGTCGCCGATTTACAATCGAGCGCTCGGTTGCCGTCGGCATTGCCAGCTACCGAAAGCACGTGCTCAATTTCCGCAGCGGCGGAGTGGGAGGCCACGAAAATGATTCGCATCGTATTACTGAGCGCACTGGTTTGGGGTAGTTCGATCATGAACTGGGTTCTCGCTCAATCGGAGTATCGATTGCCGCCGGCCGAGGTCGTGGACATTATCGATGCTCGACCGGAGCCGGCCGTCAGTTTCAGCCCCGACGGAAAATGGATGCTGCTCTTGGGCCGAGACGCCATGCCCAGTATCGAAGACCTGGCGCGGCGGATGTTGCCGTTGGCGGGAGTTCGCATCGACCCGGCGGCGAATGGACCATTTCGCACGGATTATATTCGCTCAATAGCCATCCGCCACACGGAACACGAGGAATTGTTTCGACTCAATCTGCCGGATCAAGCGCGGATCAGCAATGTCTCTTGGTCCCATACGTCGCGGGCCTTCTGTTTTGTCACATCCACCGACGAGGGGAGCAAGTTGTGGGGCGTCGAGCTCAATCCGCCGATAGAACCGAAGTTATTGGCCGACAACGTCTCGACCGTGCTGATGGGAATCGATTGGATGCCGGACGGCGAAAGCCTCCTGTGCGGCCTAGTGCCAGCGCAGCGTGGCCCGGAGCCGCAACCCCCCAAACGCCCGCTTGGACCGAATATCCAAGAGTCGATCGGAAACGTTTCGCCAACACGAACGTTTCAGGATTTGTTGTCCAATCCGTATGACGAGCAGTTATTCGAGTATTACGGAACCAGTCAATTGGCAATCGTGGGATTGGACGGCAGTACATTGCACGTCGGTCAACCGGCATTATTCTTCGGCGCGACACCGTCGCCTGACGGTCGGTATTTGTTGGTCGATTGGATCAAGCGCCCGTTTTCCTACCTGTTGACGGTCGGCTCGTTTCCCCATGAGATTGTCGTGTGGTCCCAGCGAGGTGAGCCTGTCTATCAAGTAGCCGACGTGCCGCTGGCGGAGAACATTCCCATTGAGGGGGTCCGGACTGGCCCGCGCAGCGTTCGCTGGCACGCCAACCAACCGGCGACGCTCTTGTGGACAGAAGCGCTGGATGGTGGTGACCCCCGGACTACTGTGGAATTTCGCGATCGAGTCCTGGCATTGGCCGCACCCTTTCGTGACGCGCCACAACGCGTGGTCGATATTCAACATCGATTGCAATCCTTGGCGTTTTTTGAGCGCCCCGAGTGGCTGGCGACGACCGAGTACGATCGCGACCGCCGCTGGACGCGGACCTTGGTGCATGATCTCGATCAACCCAGCGCCGCGCCGCGCGTCTTGTTTGATCGCAGCATTCGCGACCAATACGGCGACCCTGGTCGACCGGTGACGCGCGTCGCACCCCATGGATATTCCTTGATTCGACAAGACGCCAACTGGATTTATTTGGCGGGACAAGGCGCATCGCCGGAGGGGAACTTGCCGTTTTTGGATCGCCGCGATCTAGAGACTGGCCACACCGAGCGCGTTTGGCAATGTGATCCAGGTTGGTTGGAATCTCTGGTCATGATCGTGTATTCGTCCGCTCAGGAGTTTCCCTCGATCATCACGCGGCGCGAAGCAAATGATGTCCCTCCCAATTATTTTTTTCGGAACTTGGAAAATCGCTGTATGGAAGCGATTACGTCCTTCCAGGATCCGACGCCGCAGATTCGCGGAATCCGCAAGGAGTTGGTCAAATACCATCGCGCCGATGGCGTGCCGTTGTCCGCCACGTTGTATGTGCCGGCCGATTACCGTGAAGGAACACGCCTTCCGCTTTTGATTTGGGCCTACCCCTTGGAGTTTAACGATCCCGACACGGCCGGACAGGTTACTGGAAGTCCGCATCAGTTCACACGGATCACCGGAATTTCCCATTTGACGTTGCTGACACAAGGCTACGCGATCATGGACAATGCCACGATGCCGATTGTCGGCGATCCGGAAACGATGAACGATACGTTTGTCGAGCAAATCGTCGGCGCGGCGCAAGCGGCCATCGATTTTGCGGACGCGCGCGGCATCGCGGACCGCCAGCGCGTGGCGGTGGGTGGTCACAGTTACGGCGCCTTCATGACGGCCAACTTGTTGGCGCATTGCGACCTGTTTCGCGCCGGAGTGGCGCGAAGCGGCGCCTATAACCGCACGCTTACGCCGTTTGGTTTCCAGCAGGAAGAACGCACCTACTGGGAAGCCCCCGACGTCTATTACAAAATGTCGCCGTTTAATTACGCCGATAAGATCAAAGAGCCGATCCTCCTCATCCACGGCGAAGCGGATAACAACTCCGGCACCTTCCCCATACAGAGCGAGCGATTCTACAACGCGTTGAAAGGGCATGGCGCTACCGCCAAACTCGTCTTTCTCCCACACGAAAGCCACGGCTATCGCGCCAGGGAGTCTGTCCTGCATACGTTGCACGAAATGGGCGCCTGGATGGATAAATATGTGAAAAATAAAACAGAAGCAAGGCCGCGACCGTAGGCGTTTATTAGAGGGGCGGTCTCAAAAGACCAATCTTTGCCACTGACTTGAAATTTTATTTTCTTTTTTAAACTAATTGAAAAAAGAAAATATTTTTTGGCGGCCAGAGGCAAGGCCGAACTTTTGAGACAGCCCCCGTTGCGTTTTTTTACATGTTCAGCCAATACGTGAGCTTTGCTACTACCGCCCGGTTCTTGACGCCGAAAGTGTTGGCGTTGTAATTGTCGGTGAATACGAGAAAAAAGTCGGAAACGGGGGCAAACCGCCATTGGAGGCGGGCGTTGATGTTCACGTTGTCGATCTGGTTGTTGTACTGGATAAACGTGGTAAGGAAGACGCGTTTGCTGAACGTGACGTCGATCCGGGGGCCGACCAGGAGCAGGGTAGCCTGGGCATAGGGGGAAGGCAGGTCGATGTATCCGAAATTGATATTCATTTCGATCGACCCATAGGGTTGGTAGCGGTAGGTGAGCCCCGCCCACAGGCTATAGCGCCAGCCGTTGAAATACTGCCCGGCGTAAGGATTCAGAAAGTAGGAAAATTTCTTGCGGTTGTCCGACATGAACAAGCCTTCGACATTCCAAAACTGATACCCGGTGTTGGCCTCCAGCGGCCGGGCGTCGGTGCCTGTTGGGTCAAACGCATCGAAGAGGTAGATATAATTTTGAGCCAGATAGGCGAACAACCGTCCGCTGTTGGCTAGATCCGCTTCGAAGGAAAACCGGGTTTCCCGGTCGGTATTCCCAAACCCGGGCTTCCATAATACCGTCGAGCTGGCCCCAAGGGAAAACTGGTTGATCACCTTTTTATTTTTGGGATAAACGAACCACGAGAAACCGGGCTTGATCTGAAAATAGTCGGTGCGGGGAGCATACCCCACGGCGGGTTCGTAGCCTTCTTTGACCCACTGATGGTCGTAAGATATTGAAAACCGGCGCTCCCGCAATTCCAACCGGGCGCCGTGCGCGAATTTTTCGGAGGAGTCAAACTTTTTATCCGACGCGAAATTCTGATGAAAAAAGAACTTCCCATTCCATCGGTTATCGGAAGACGCCAGGTTGTAATCGACGCCCAAAACGCGGTTGAATCGGGATTCGACAGGAATATCCCCCCGGCGGGTAAACGCTTCTTTGTTTACGAAAATGACCCCGAGGTTGGACCTGCTGAACAATTTGCGCTGCAGGGCGGCTACGGTAAAGTTCTGGTTGGGGACGAGATTTTCTGTGTCTTGCCGGGTCTGCATGTTTAATAAGCCGAGCCTCCAGTTGTTGTCCAGCTTGCCGCTCAACCGGGCGCCGTACCCGATCGGCAGTTGGATGTTGTTGCCCTCCGGATCGGTTCCTATTCCGATCCGGCGGGAAAAAAACGGGTTGATACGTGGATTGCCAAAAGCACCAAACAGATCGGCATTCTCCAGAAAAAACTGCCTCCGCTCCGGGAAAAAGATCTCAAACCGGTCGAGGTTAAGCACCTGCTGGTCGACTTCCACCTGGGAGAAATCGGGGTTGACCGTAAGGTCGAGGTTGAGGGAAGGGGTAACCGCTATTTTGGCGTCGCCCCCGATGCCAGAAGTAGTTTCCAGTGGACCTTTTTCCTCGAAGTTTTTATTCAGCCCCCCGGAAACAAAAGGGATGACCGCGATGTTGGCGCCTGTTTTTGGGGGGATTTCCTCCCAGACCATGTTGTTCATGTAGGCCAGGTTCATAATGACCTGGTTTTGGGGGATTCGGTTCCAGGAAGACCGGGTATTGGTTTGGGTATCAAACCGATAGCTGTTAAAAAACCACTCTTGCTCACCCGCATTAAACCGAAGCGCGCTGAACGGGATGGCCAATTCGCAAGACCAGAACCCTTCGCCAATAAAAGATTCCCCTGTCCAGCGGTTGTCCCAGCTTTCGTTAAAATCATCGAATTCGCGCCCCCCGTTGGCGACCAGGGCTTCCCGCATTACCCCATAGGGGTTCATGCCAAAAACGAACGCATTGGTGCGGTCGCGGAAGGGGTCAAACAAAAAGGTGATGTTGTCGTTACCTCCGGCGCGGTAGTCGCGCTTCAAGGAAGGGATAATGTAGTTATTCCCAACGGAATGACAAATAGCTCCAACATAGAGGGTATTGTCGTCGAAGAGGAAATAGATTTCGGTTTTGACCTCCGACCGGGCGGTATCATGGGGGAAATTGAGCCAGAAATCCTTGGCCGGGCTGCTGGCAAACCAATTTTCTTCGGTTAATTTCCCATCGATAACCGGCGGGGTATGAACCCTTTTCACTAAAACCGGCGTTTGCTCAATGGGGGGAGATTGCGCGTTTAGCGCCAAGGCAAAAAAAAGCAAGGCAAAGGCAAGGGAAGTGGTTTTCATGGGTTTTCAGGTAGCAATACTTCGGGATGACTGTGGGCAATTATTTTAATTAGGGAACTTGCCGTGAAAATACTATTTTGTATAACTACTTTTTAATCATTCAAGCATCCTGTTTTGAAATTCATCGATCTCACCCATTCTTTTTCCAGGAAAATGCCTGTTTTCCCGGGCGATGCGTACCCTGAATGGAGGCAGGCAGCCACCATAGAAAAAAACGGCTACAACGTCGTGCAGCTTCGCACCGGTATGCATGTAGGTACCCATATGGACGCGCCCAACCACATGGTGGAAGGCGGGCGCATGTTGTCGGATTTTCCTCCGGAACATCTGATCGGTCCGGCCTGTGTAGTCAATGCCTTTGGAAAGCCCCGCGTTACGCTGCATGAGTTGGAGCCAACAGCCCTGAACCGGGCTGCTATTGTGTTGGTATATACCGGCTGGGACCGGTATTTCGGCCAGGAGATTTACTACCGGGATTATCCGGAGCTCGATCTGGAATTCGCTTCTGCCCTGGTTGAAGCTGGGATTAAAATCGTAGGTCTGGACTTCCCAAGTCCGGACCGCGAGCCCTATGCCGTGCACAAAAAATTGCTTGGCAATGAGGTGCTGATCGTAGAAAACCTGACCGGGCTGGAGGCCCTGCTCCCCTATCCAGACATCGAAGTGATGGCCCTGCCCGCCCGCTACGAAGCGGATGGAGCCCCGGTACGCGTGGTTGCAAGAGTGGGAAATGGGCGTTGATCCCCGTTTGCTTGGATGCCAAGTGACGAGGAACTATCTATTGCGCGAAGTGGTTTGAATATTTGCCGGCTGGGCGTTTTTAGAACCACTTTTTTATCCGTATAAAACCGGAAACCGGTTGTTTTTTTGGGGGGGGAAGCCCAGGGAATCATCCGATTCCCTGGTTCCCAAAAACCAAAGTTTAGCTTACGCTTGGGCCTAATCGCTACTCGAGCGCAAATAAATATTCTGAACTAGAGTCAAGTTGGAGAATAGGAAAGGACCAACTCACTTTGCAGTAAGGGTTGGTTTTTGGGTGGAAAGGGCAAAATATGGGTTCTTGTTTTTCGTATAAGAAGGCAAATTGTTTTTTTTAAACGTCACGAGCAAAGACGCAAATATATTGTTATAGTAATTTTCAAGGAATTTGTTCGTTTTTTTCGATTGTAAATAT
>JACTND010000023.1 GCA_014584305.1 Planctomycetota bacterium
GGCATCTGGTCCGCGGTTGCGCATTTTGGTGCCCTGCATTTCCCATGTCGCTGGAAGGAAGTTTCTCAAAACTTGAATAGCGGAGCTCAGAATCTCCGCTTCGCGCTCGATTTGATTGGCATTCAATACCACGTGTTCGATCCCTTTCTCGTGTAGCAAAGCCGACAACCGTTCCGATTTGGCAATGGAACGGGTGCCGACCAACACTGCCCGGCCCGCATCGCGCATCTGGCTGATCTCATCGGCGATGGCTTGCCATTTATCGGCCGCCGAGCGCGCGACCACCGTCGGTTCGACGCGCTGTTGCAACGGCCGGTTGGGAGGAATGACGGCTACTTTCATTTTGTAAACCTTCGCGAACTCGCGACGGCTGGTGGCAGCCGTTCCCGTCATCCCGGCCACAATTGGAAATCGATTGACGAAGGCTTGCACGGTGATCTTGGCCTGCGAGCGCGTTTCCGGCGTGACCTTGAGCCGCTCCTTGGCTTCGATGGCCTGGTGAATCCCGCGACTCCAGCGACGACCGTGCGAGATGCGCCCCGTCGCTTCATCGACGATTAATACCTCGCCGTCCCGCACGACATACTCCCGGTCGCGGTGATAGTCGCGATACACTTGAATCGCGCGCTCGACGAATTCATACATGTGCACCAGGCCAAAGCCTTCCAATTCTGGCCTTTTCGGCAGTTCGCGGAGCATCGCCGTCCCGATCGTACTCAAATCGACTTTGCGTTTCTCGCGATCGTAGAGATAATGCGTGTCTTCGTCGAACTGCGGCGCCACTTCTGCTGCCCAGCGGTAAAGAGCCGTCAACCGTTGATGATACTGCTCATCCTGCGGCGCACTGATGATGAGCGGTGTCCGCGCTTCGTCGATCAACACGCTGTCCGCCTCATCGATGAGAAAATAATTCGGTTCGCGTTGCACCGAGCGAAAATCGACTCCCGCTACGGCGGAACTGCCATACCACAATTGTTGATTCTGACGGTCGCGATCCAGTACACGATCGCGCAAGAAGTCGAACCCGTATTCCTTCATCGTCCCGTAGGTGATGTCCGCCAGATACGCCTCGCGCCGCGATTGCCGTCCTTGATCCGTTTGAATCAGCCCCACGCGCATTCCCAACTCGCGGTAGATGGGGCCCATCCATTCGGCATCCCGTTTGGCGAGATAATCGTTCACGGTGCCCAACATCACGCCTCGGCCGCGCAAGGCATGCAGGTACAACGGCAACACAGCGGTCAGCGTCTTCCCCTCGCCCGTCCGCATCTCGGCGATTTGCCCGCGAGCCAATGCCCACCCGCCGATCAATTGGACGTCGTAATGTCTGAGTCCGATCGTTCGCGCCGCGGCGACTTGGGCCAGGGCGAACGCACGCGGCGCCACGCGATCCAACCGATCGTGTTCGCGCAATTCAAAGCTGAGCTGACGACTGATCTCTTGCCACTGGGCGGATGGCAGCGTTTCCAAGCGGACCGCCTCGGTCTTGACGCTTTGAAGGAATGCGCCGTTCAAACCTGGGCCGCTCCCGCGAACGGCTGGTGAGCCAAGATCTCCAACAAGCAAATCGCCGGCTCGCCGTGGCAAATGATGGTCGCAGTCCGCCCCCAGGTCTTGTCGCCACTCCGTCCGCCAAAAAAACAGGCTAACGCCGGCCCCAATCGGACGGCGTACAAATCCTTCAACGACACCTCGCGCAGGACATCAAAATCGATCAAAATTCGGCCGAGCGGTCGGTCTTCAGCTTCAATTTCGTGCATCACGTCACTGGCCATCGCCTGGCGATCGATCCACACCACGCCGTACTGAACCACCTGGTTGTCTTGCGTGCGTCGCAACAGAATCTCCCGCGCATACCAGTGGTCATCGCACAGCGACCGGATGACCTCGACGTTGACCGGACAGCCGTGAAAGGACTCCACGGCTTCGGTCATGTGCCGATCGTGATCCAAAAGCCGTGTGGCCAATGCGGGCAATTCTGCCGAACAGCATTTCGTGAACTCAGCCAACTCGCTGGGATGGCGATAAAAATGGGACAATAAGTCACCCACCGATGCGGGGCAGGGCTTTTTGTCTTTAACTGCCAACGCCTGTTCTCCGCTCATCATCGTTGCCCCAGAGATTGTTTACGAATTCCCCGCCGCTGGTATTATGTTACTGGAGGCGGCAGTTCAGCAAGCTACCACAGGAATCGAGCGATTTCTTGAGCTTCTTGCTCACCCCAACCGGCGACTTCGGTCCGAAGTTCCACCCATTGCGCGCGGAACCCCAAGAGCTCCGCGGATTCGCGTACCCAGTCTTCGATGCCCAAAACCAAAGTGTCTTCCACGTTCATCGACGGCCGCGCGCGGATCTCGTCGGCCAAGGCGTGCAGTTGGCGGGCGGTGAAAACAAAAATCGTTGTTGGCCAGGGTTCGTCGCCTGCAGCATTCGTCACCGCACCCCACGCGCGCCGCAATGGTACCCCCAGTATCGGGAGATCAATGATCCTCGCGCCCCTGGCCTCTAGTCCACTTCGCAATTCCACATCGTGCACAGTCTGCTCCAAGGCAATGGTGCAATTGGCGAGTGGCCAAGCGCTTTCCAATCCGACGATTAGATCCCGCCAATTCGCCCGTTCGATCGTCAACGTCTGATGGTTGACTTCCCGTGCGGCTAGCGCCTCGTGGGCGTGGCGGCCCGCGCCGATGGTTCGCGCGTCGCTCAAGGCATCCCGCACGCGGTCAGGGTCCACGTGTCCCCTGATCCGTTCAAACAAAAAACGCACGCCGCCGCCCGTCTGAAAAACGACCGCGTCGATTTCCGCAATTAACAACCTCTGCATGGCTTCGGTCAATTGTCGATCGTTCCCAGTCGCGCTCGGAATCGCTACGGTCCGGGTGACATGCCCCTCGAACCGGCGAACAAAGTCCTGCACTTCCTGTGCGCCAGTTCCCGCAATAATCGCAAATGGATGCTGATCGAACATGTCCTCTGTGCAAAAAACACTGGAAAACGGCGCCTCTATGGATCCCAACGATATCGGACCCCCGCTGGTGTCATATTCTAACGCAGACTGGCAAATCGCACGCGTCGGGTTGCGATCGTCATCAGAATAGTCCGGACCTATTCTCAACCAAACGGCGCTCGTACAATCCAGACCTAACGATGACGACCAACAACCAATTTGAGAACGAGGATTCGTGCGCGGAGTTCGACCGCATCGCCTCCGAACGATCGCCGGCAGAGGCGCTGGGCTGGTTGGCCGATCGTTTCGCTGAGCAGGATGACGCGCACCGTGTATTCGAGATTCGCAAAATGCAATCCCGCCAGCGCGCCGGACAGCCGCTATTCTCCCGGCGAAATCGTTCGGAGGCGACAGCCGTTCGCAATGAGACCCTGGAGCGTGATTTAATCGCCGCGTGCCGCGAGGCCGGTGAACGATTGGTTCAACAACACCGTTATCATTTGGCTTGGCAATTCCTTAGTCCACTCGACGACCGCGATTGGGTCCGCCAGTTGCTTGTCAGTCATCCGCCGACCGAGGACCAGTTGTCGGAATGGATCGATGTGACACTGTACCAGGGGGCCCACCCACCCGCCGGATACCGGCGTCTGCTGGCGGCCTACGGGACGTGCCAAGCGATTTCTACTTGGGACGCATTGCAAGCGCATCTTTTTCCCGACGACCGCGCGTCGATGTCGGAGTCCCTCGCGACCCATGCCTATCAAGAAATCGGCGATAATATCTGTCGGGCGCTCCGCCCGACCATGCCTGCCAACGCCCCGTGGAAAAACGAGGTCGATCGTTGGGAAGAATCGCGCGGCAGGCCGAATGACAGCCAATCAACATCCTTTCCACGGGGTTGGTTAGGACAGATGGTCGAATTAGCCGCCGAGCCGATCGCCGCCACATCTCCGCATTGCGATGCCACAC
>JACTND010000242.1 GCA_014584305.1 Planctomycetota bacterium
CTGGCGTGTATCGGCTAAGGGGACGAGCCCCGCGCCGAGTTGCAGTTCAAGCGTATCTCCCGCTAAGAGTCGTTCGACAGTCACCTCACGGGTCGGTGTGGCGTTGGCTGAAGTTGCCGGAGAAGGCGCTTCGTGATGTGCGCGGCGCCGAGCGGCAAAGCCTCCCCAAGCCGCCCCGGCCGAAAGGAATAATAACGGGATAGCGGGTAAGTTGGTGGTTGCCAACAGGGCCAAGAACCCAGCAGTGAGCCACAGGACAACGGAACGGCTAAAGAGCTGATGGATCGACTCGCGCGGCAAATCGCTGTCGTGCGACCCGCGGCTGACGAGCAATCCGGCGGCAAGGCTGATCAGGAGCGCGGGGAGTTGCGTAACCAGTCCGTCACCGATCGTTAACAAGGTAAAAGTCCGCGCGGCCTTCTCGAAGCTCATACTGTAATACAATCCCAGCGCCAGACCGCCGACAATGTTGACCATCGTGATCAGCAGTCCGGCAATGGCATCGCCGCGCACGTATTTGCTGGCTCCATCCATCGCCCCGTGAAAATCCGAGTAGCGGATCAATTCGCGCCGCCGCTGCTGGGCTTGTTCGTGCGTGATCAGCCCGGCGTTCAAGTCGGCGTCGATGGCCATCTGCCGACCGGGGAGCCCGTCCAAGGAAAATCGCGCGGCGACTTCGCCGATCCGCGTGGCCCCTTTGGTGATGACCAGGAATTGCACAATGAACAAAATCGCGAAGATGATCATGCCGACGACGATTTGATCGCCAGCGACGAATTCAGCAAAGCCGCGGATGACTTGACCCGCCGCCAGTTCGCCGTCCACGGGGCCCTTGGTCAGGATCAACCGTGTGGTGGCAATGTTCAATGCCAGGCGTCCAAGGGTCAGGACCAAGAGCATCGCGGGGAAGACGCTCAGCTCCAGCGGCGACCGAACGAAGACCGCCGCCATCAACAACGCCACGGCGACGGCCAAGTTGGCGGCGAGTAACACATCGACGACACCAGTTGGGAGCGGGAGATATATGACGGCGATGGATGCCAGCAAGGCGATGGGCAATGCCAGGTCAAACCACCGATTGCGCATGTTGGAATCCTTTCCTAGCCCCGACATTGGGCGCGATCGCCGAAGTTAGTCAAAAGGGAGGAACCTGTCCAGCCGATTCGCATGGGCACAACCGCAGCCCGCTAGCACTACCGTGCACACGAAAGCAAAAGAGCAAAAAGGACAGGCATCATTGTGCGGACCTGAGCCAGGGCTTGTTACGGGGCAAAACATGGTGAATCGGGACAGTTCTCCCGGAAGCCGCCAGGAGTCAGGTTTTGGCGGGACCCTAGCCATCCGCCGTCAACAAGCACTAACAAGCGAAAACAAGCACTAACAAGCGAAAAGAACAGGCATTATGGTGGGGACGTGGGCTGGGCCCCGTTGTAAGGCAAATCGTGGTGGTTAGAAAGACGCGCCGGAAACCGCCGGGAGCGATTTTTCTGGGACCTACGCAAACCAGGCCGTGGCGCCACAACAATGCCTGTCCTATTGGTTGCTTTTAGCCTGTGAGCTGTGGGGCAGCCCAGGGTGAATCGGCAGCCTTCTCAGCAGCCACGGAAAACCCCGTTTCTTCGGGCGTGCGCGGATTGGGGCGGGGGGTGGCGCGACAATAATGCCTGTCCTTTTTGTGGGCCGTTGCTATTTGTGGTCGGAGATGCGCGCGCGGGCTTCGTCCCAGTTGAAATTGTCGGGAGCGCGGTAGTCCTGGTTTTCTTTTAGGTCATCGAGCGACACCGCTGTCCCACCGACGCCGTGTTCGGGAACTTCACCGTGGGCTACCCAAACAATTGCGTTGAGGACCACTTTGCGAAAATCATCGTTCCCCCAGTTCCAGTGGTCGTGGCCGCCTGTGAATCCGAACCCGCGTCCACCCCCTTCGCGTTCGCTGGCCCAAGCGACGTGTTGCGGTTGCCCGGCCTTCGCGCGGACGAAGGGATTGCCGCTGTGCGGCCCATCCGGGCGTTCCAGCGTGCTGGCAGGGGGGACGGCGGTCAAGATCGGCGTGACTCCCCGCATGTCCTCCCGAAATCGCATGTGATAGTACCATTCGTCTTGGATTTCAAATGGTCGCACGCCGCGCGTGATGGGGTGCACGGGCAGCGCTTCGAATTTCGCGACCCAATGCGGATTGACCGACCAATTGGCCTCGAAATATCCGCCGATCCACTGGAGAAACATCTCGCCCGATTCGCCTCTGGGGACTTCGACCGCGTAATGCAAACAAACAATACCGACACCCCGTTGTGAGAGGTTTTCCAGCAAGTCGAGATGTTGCAAGGCTGGGTGACCGCTGCCGCCGTCGCAATACATTACGATGGCATCGACATTGTCGAAGACCGTTGCATTTTCAGGCCAGCGATGACGCACGACATCGACTTGAAAATCGGGCAGGGCTTCTTGCAGACGTTTGGCGAGGATCAGGCTGCCCGCATAGTGTTCGTGGGCGCCATACCCGTGACTTGGCATCCCAGCCAGGAACACAACCTTCTTAGCCTGCGGACCATCGGCAACAACCCGTGGCTCCGCGTTGGCAACCATCCAACACGCGGCCAACGTAACCGTCAGAATAGCTCGGTGAAACAGACGCTGCAAATCCACTTCCCCACTCCGTTATTGAGTTTACTCGTCATCAATCGTCCACGATTGTAAAACGGAGCGTCGCTCGGGGCAATCGACCGTATTTCCGCAAAGGAAGAGGCGACGAAGGGACTCAATTAACGGGCGGCGGCCGTCGTCTTGCGACGTGCGGGACGGAATCCGCGACGCCCCGAATACTTCACCGGGCGCCGCGGTGGTCCCTGTGGATGGACGTCTCGTTGTTCGATTTCCTGTGCCGACCGCGCCATTCGTTCCTTTGGCAAGGCGGACACCTGTGGCATCCGTGAGGGTTCGTTTTCGATTTTCAAGGGCACCGACAACAACCGTTCAATGTCTCGCAATTCCCGTTGCTGAGCAGGCTCGCAGAATGTGATGGCAGCGCCTTGGGCTCCCGCGCGGCCGGTACGGCCAATGCGATGCACGTACGTTTCGGGTTCATCCGGCAAGTCGTAATTGAAGACGTGCGAAATTCCCGCGACATCGATTCCGCGTGCGGCGACGTCGGTGGCGACAAGAATAGGTGGGCGTGGCGACCGGAACCTAGCGAGAATCTTCGATCGCGCGGATTGGCTCTTGTTGCCGTGAATCGCAGCGGCACGCAGGCCAACTCGTTCCAAGTTCCGTGCCAACCGGTCGGCCCCACGTTTCGTGCGCGTGAAGACAATCGCCCGTTCGACCGATGGCGCCTGTAGTTGTTTGATCAAACACCCTGATTTCTGCTCGGAGGCAATGATGTAAACGGTGTGCGAGACTAAGACGGAAGTCGATTCTTGCGGAGCGATCCGGACCTTGGCCGGGTTCCGCAACACATTGCGGGTCAAGGCTTCAATCGGAGGCGGCAAGGTGGCCGATAACAGCAGTGTTTGTCGCTGCTGCGGCAAACGAGCGATGATGCGGTGCATGTCCGGCAAAAATCCCATGTCCAACATTCGGTCCGCTTCGTCCAGTACCAGGCATTCGACGCGGCGCAGGTCCACACAACCTTGTTGTTGCAGGTCGATCAGTCTGCCTGGCGTGGCAACAATGATGTCGACGCCACGTTGCAGATTGCGCACTTGGGCATGCTGCCCAACGCCACCATAGATCACGGTATGGCGTAGGCCGGTATAGCGTCCATACGCGCGAATGCTGTCGCCGATTTGAGCTGCCAACTCGCGCGTGGGGGCCAGGATCAGCCCGCTGGCCTGGAGTTTGCCGGCGCCAGGTACCGATCGTTCCGCCGTGAGGCGATGTAACAGCGGCAGAACAAA
>JACTND010000271.1 GCA_014584305.1 Planctomycetota bacterium
AACTAAAATCGTCAGAGATATTTTCGCGGGTAGCATAGGTTCGTATCCAGGGTTTCTCGCCAACGTCAATGGCACGCTGTTCTTTCGCGCCGAGAATTCTGCTAACGGCAAGGAGTTGTGGAAAAGCGATGGGACGAGTACCGGAACCGTGCTGGTCAAGGATATCCGCGTCGGCGCGAACTCTTCCGATCCAACACGGTTGACCAACGTCAACGGCACGCTGTTTTTTCGTGCCAATGACGGTGCGAGCGGCTATGAGTTATGGGTGATGGACGGCGGTGGCGAACGGACCGTACCGGGTCCAGGGGTGGCTGGACCAGGCGTTCGTCTGGCCGGTGTGGCCGGCATGGGAGTCGCTGGCGCGGGGTTGCCAGGTGCCGGAGTCGCCGGTATCGGAGTCCGTCCTGCAACGCCCCCTTCCGAACTGCATTTGGTCGACTTGGTGCCCGGAGGATTCGCCTCAGACCCCCGGTACTTCATCAATGTCAATGGCACGATCTTTTTTACCGCCGTCCGACCGGATACGGGGCGCGAACTGTGGAAGAGCGATGGGACGCCCGGCAACGCCAGCCTCGTCAAGGACATTCGCCCCGGTACCACCGGTTCCGATCCGGATTCTTTGATCAACCTCAACGGCACCTTGTTCTTTCGCGCCAGCGACGGCGTGCACGGGCTCGAGCTGTGGAAGAGTGATGGAACCAGCGCCGGGACGGTATTGGTCAAAGACATTCGATCCGGCGGCAGCAGTTCTGCTCCACGATACTTCACCAACGTCAATGGCACGCTGTTCTTTTCCGCCAACACGCCCGCCCATGGTCGAGAGTTGTGGAAAAGCGATGGAACGACGACTGGCACGGTGCTCGTCAAGGATATTGCCCTTGGCAGCGAGCCCTCGAATCCAAGCCAGCTCACGAACGTCAAAGGGATTCTATTTTTCGCCGCAAATGACGGGGCTCATGGAAAGGAGCTGTGGCGCTCCAACGGCTCCGCGAGCGGCACCTCGATGATCGCAGATATCCGCCTGGGTACCGAAGGATCGTATCCCAACAACTTGATGAACGCCAAGGGGATCCTGTTCTTCTCCGCCACGGACGGAACGAGCGGATTCGAGTTATGGAAGAGCACCGGCACGACCGCCAATACGGTACTAGTCAAAGATATTCGGACCGGGGCCGCCAGTTCCGAACCGAAATCAATTACCAACGTCAAGGGAAATGTCTTCTTCGTTGCCAACAATGGATCCAGTGGCGTCGAGTTGTGGATGAGCAATGGAAGTACTCAGGGAACCACTTTAGTCAAAGACATCCGCAGTGGATCGGCCGGCTCCGCGCCGGCTGAACTGATCAACATGAACGGAACGTTGCTGTTCACCGCCGACGAAGGCTCCAGCGGAATGGAACTCTGGCGCAGTAACGGTCAATCGGCGGGAACCGTGCGGGTCAAGGACATTCACGCCGGCGCGATCGGCTCGGCACCGGAGAGTTTCGCCATCCACAATGGAATGCTGTACTTTTCGGCCTCGACCGCCGCGAATGGTCGAGAACTCTGGCGGAGCACGGGCTTTGCGCCAGACACGGTGCTGGTTGCCGACATCCGGCCCGGGAGCGCCGGATCCACTCCCAGCTTCATTGTCAGTTCTGGCACCCAGGTCTTTTTCAGCGCCGACAATGGACAATGGGGCAAGGAACTGTGGGTCCTTTCCAATTCGACCACGGCGGGAGCCCCCTGGGGAATGCCGGCTGTTGGGAATGCCCCCGATCAGAAGTCGCACCAGATCGCCGGATTCCCGCAAAAGACGCCTCCAGCGCCGGAACTCAGTGATCTCAATTGGGGGGCAGGTTTCATCGGTCGTACGACGAGCGGTACTTTGACCTGGCACCACCCGTTAGCGCAGGGCAAACCGCCCGGATCGTTGATATCGCGCTTGCCCAGCGCGGCTGCGGCGTCCAGCGCCACGTTCGAGTCGGCGACGCGATTCGCCTCGGCGACTTTCGTGGGAACCCAGGAGACTCGGTCGAGCGCGGCGAGTTTCCATCGCCTGCCTTGGAGCGCGGTACCCATCCGCTCACACACGGCGAACGGTATCGACCGCCTCCGATTTCAGCTTGATCTCGAACAGATCGACGATGCCTTCGGCGGGTGGATTGCAAACGTTTTACGTTGACATCGGTTGTTCGTATAGAAATCCGTTTTAGCATAGAAAGAACCATGAATCGATTGTGTGGTGTATTCGTCGTGGCGGGACTCACGTTATGGATCGGCTGTCAGAGGGGCCCCGCGATTGTTGGGAGTTTGGCCCACGCCACTCCCGAGGCTGCCTTTCAGTCATTGAAACAAGCGATCGACAATCAGGACTGGCTGGCGGTAGCCAAGAATCTTGTCCCTGAATCCCAGGTCAACCTGGCGTTCGCGCTGGTGATGAAGACCTCGTTCTCGACGTTTGGCGACGAAGCCAAGGAGACGTCTCTCAATCAACTGTTGACCACACATGGATTAAACTTGGACGATGAGGGAGAGGTCGACGGTAACGAGGACCTCCAGGAGAACCTCAACGACATGTTCAAATCGGTCGCAAACATCCCGGCCTTGATCGGTGATCTGGGAGAGTGGTCCAAACGCCACGCACGGGAAGGCGACCATGATAAGTTTCTGCAAATGGGGACCTTGAGCAACGTGAACACCACGGGTGACAAAGCGTCCGGATCAGTGCAGACCGGTGACCGGTCGATGCCCATCGAGTTTCGCAAGACAGCCAGCGGCTGGTTGGTTCATTTACCGAAGTAGGTCTTCGCTCACTCCTCGTAGAGTCGAAATATGCCACGTCTCAATCGAAATGGCGCCGGAGCACAAACAAGTTCCCCAAGGTCGATGCGGGTTCGCAATCGCCACGAGTTGGAACCCCCGCTGACTTATCGCACCTTCGAACCGCGAACGTTGCTGGCTGGGTTGCCCACTCTGATTGACGTCAATTCTGGCTCCGCGTCGGCATTTCCCGAGCTGTTCACGAACGTCAACAACACAGTCTTCTTCACCGCTCTCACACCTGCTCATGGAGTGGAACTCTGGAAAACCAACGGGACATTGGCCGGCACTTCGATGGTCAAGGACATTCAGCCGGGAATCAATTCATCTGCTCCCGGATCGTTTGCCAACGTCAACGGGACGCTCTTCTTCAGTGCCAATGATGGAGTCAATGGCTTTGAACTGTGGAGGAGCAATGGGACTGCGGCGGGGACCATACTCGTCAAGGACATCCGTGCCGGTGGAGAATCTTCGTTTCCCGGTGATATGACGAATGTGAACGGGACGTTGTTCTTCAGCGCCAACAATGGCACGAACGGTCGAGAGTTGTGGAGGAGCGATGGCACCGCTGCAGGAACCGTGCTCGTTAAGGACGTTCACGCCGGGGCCAACGGCTCAAATCCGTCCTCGCTGACCAACGTGAATGGCACGCTGCTTTTTTCCGCCAATGACGGTATCCATGGGCACGAGCTATGGATGCTCGACAACATCGGCAACACGGCCGTTCTCATCAAGGACATTCGTCCGGGCGCAGGTCTTTCAATACAAGACTTTCCAAATTCCCTGATCAACGTCAACGGCACGTTGTTCTTTCCCGCCAACGATGGCAGCAGCGGTTTTGAATTATGGAAGAGCGACGGCACGGCTGCCGGAACGGTCCTCGTCAAGGATATTCGACCCGGAAGCAGCACCAGTAGCCCGGCTTTTCTAACCAACGTCAACGGCACGTTGTTCTTTAGCGCCAACGATGGAGCCTATGGTTTCGAGCTGTGGAAAAGCGACGGGACGACGGGCGGGACGACCCTCGTCAACAGTATTCGGCCGGGAAGCGGAGCGGCGTATCCAGGATCATTGACCAACGTCAACGGCACGT
>JACTND010000013.1 GCA_014584305.1 Planctomycetota bacterium
ATGGTATCAATTTC
The DNA here is from genome assembly GCA_014584305.1 of Planctomycetota bacterium. Lineage (GTDB taxonomy): Bacteria > Planctomycetota > Planctomycetia > Pirellulales > Pirellulaceae > BJ22. The sequence goes on from JACTND010000013.1 coordinate 15, forward strand.
TACCAGGTTGACATTGAACTCCAGTTACGAAAAACGAGGGCCCAAGCCATGCAATTGACTAAACGACTGTACTATCGCGCGCTGGGGATGGGCGCCATATGTCTCTGGGCGGCATGCGGATTGCTTTTTGCCGCTGCTTCCAACGCTTGTTGCGGCCACGATGATTTGTCCGACGATCAGCGGGCGGCGCTGATGGAAGCCTGGGGGCTTTCGTCCGCGGACTTCGACGCCATGTTGAAAATCATCGACGAGGGAAAAAATCGCAATCAGACGATGGTTCATCTGACGTATCTGTGCGAGCAGATCGGACCGCGATTGACGGCGTCGTCGCGCGCGGAACGGGCGAATCGATGGGTAGCCGAACAATTCGAATCGTGGGGTTTACAAAACGTCCATCTGCATGAATGGGGGACGTTTCCGGTTCGTTTCGATCGCGGACCCAGTTCGGGCAAAATGGTCGCCCCTGAAGAGCGGACGTTGACCTTTACGACGCGCAGTTGGTCGGCGGGGACCAATGGCCCGGTGCGCGGCCCGGTATTGCGCGAACCCAAGACGGAGGAAGAACTCGAAGCCATGGCCGACCGGTTGGAAGGGGCGTGGATTCTCCGCCAGATTGGGGGCGAACAGAATCCGTTTCTTGAGCGGATGCGGAATGCGGGGATTTTGGGGACAATTGCGGGCGCGCGTGAGGAGATCGTAACAACTGGGGCGATCCCCGGCATTCGGCAACTCGATCCCGAGCGCCTGCCGACCGATGTGGGCGTCATTGTCATTCGCTCGGATTACGATGCGATCAACAGCCGTTTGGCCGACGGCCAGGTGGTCGAAGTCGAGTTTGATCTAAAACACGAGTTCGTCGCGGGCCCAATTCCTTGTTACAACACGGTGGGCGAGATCGTGGGTTCGGAATTGCCGGACGAAATCGTCATCATCTCGGCGCATCTCGACAGTTGGGATGGGCCTGGTTCGCAAGGAACTGTCGATAACGGCACCGGTTCGTCGGTTACGATCGAGTCCGCCCGGATTCTGGCGGCGTCTGGCGTTAAGCCCAAACGGACGATTCGCTTTATTCTCTGGACGGGTGAGGAACAGGGGCTGTTGGGTTCGCGGGCGTATGTCGAGAGTCTGAGTGAAGAGGAACGTGCCAAGATTTCGGCAGTGTTCGTGGATGACAGCGGCACGAATCAGCAGTCGTCACTGTCCTGCATTGAGTCGATGGCCCCGATGTTGCAAGCGGCCGTCGCGCCGATGAATTGGGCTTTCCCGGACATGATGGAGATTCAGGTCAACGTGCAGCAGCGGATGTCGCGCGCCGGCGCCAGCGACCACGCCTCGTTCAACGCCGTGGGCATTCCCGGATTCTTTTGGGGAAAAACCGGTCGAGCGAATTACCGTTACGCCTGGCACACGCAAAACGATCGCCTCGATCAGGCTGTGCCGGAATACTTGGTGAAGAACTCCACGGTGTCGGCGATCGTCGCGTTCAGCTTGGCGCAAGCCGATACGCTCTTGCCGCGCCAGCCGCCACTCGCTGAAGGCGAAGAAGAACCCGAACCCCCACGGCGCCGCGGCGGCCGTCGCGGCCAAGGAGGTGACGGGGACGGCAACCGCCAAGGCGGCGAGGAGCAACAATCGGGAGACAATCGCGGGGGTGGGTAGTCGGTGCGAACGCGTTCGCATAATGGCTCGGGGGCGACTTGTTGCGCAAGGGAATCGCTGACGCGATTCCCCCTCAGAATTTGGTTGCGCTTCGTTTCCGTAGTTGGAAGCGTGTCGCGTCCGCTCAGGCAAGAAACAATGGTCGACATTTTGCTGGCGACGCTGATTGCGTTTCGCCGTTGCGCGGAATACTGTCACGATCAATGGGTTGCGAATGCTTGGTTGGCAACTAGCCACGAATCGTTGAGTTAGTGATGGGTTCCCACTCGGAGTGGGTTTGGTCCTTGCCCCGCCCACATGTTGCCAATTCGACGGAATGATTTGCGTTGACCACCTTTTAACTACGCGACTTCCAAAACTCGGACAACATGCCGGCAGTGCTCCATTCCTGAAGGTACCGTCGCTCGGTCCTGCCTGAGCCGAACGAAACGGGAATGGAATTCCACGAAATACTCCTCCCCAAGTAAGAGAGAATACGGTGGTGGTCGGCCACCGAAGGTGGCTTTCGCGATACTGCGGCAAAAGCGATCGCATCCGTTGCTCGCGTTTTTCCAGTAGAATTCATGAATCAGACAAGCTATTTCCGTTGACGCCAAATTCCTCACTGTGCGGCATAAGGAAGCATTTTTCACCGACTTTGCGGACGTAACGTAGCCTGTTTCCATACTGGAAAAGGCCTTGGTTTTTGATCATTGATTGGAGTTGGTTCGCCGAATAATGAAATCTGTTTTTCGGGGGGGCAATGGCTTACAAAGCGTTCATTTCATCAACAAGTCGCGATCTCAAGCCACAACGTGAATACGTGGCTCAGCAATTGCGTGATGCCGGAATCGTCGTTGATCCCATGGAGAATTGGCCGGCAGATAGCGAGAACCCTGCAACGTTGTCGGCAAAACGGTTGGCAGGCTGCCAGTTTTGTATTGGTTTGATTGCGTTTCATCGGGGCACCATTGCCGTCCATGATCCCCAGCAGCGGAGTATCACTCAAATAGAAATCGACGAAGCAAGAAAAAGGGGCGTGCAGCTCTTGATTTTTTTGTTGCGAGATTCCGAAAAAAATCGCGCCGCGATTCCGGTGGCATTCAATCAGTTGGACGACGATCACGTCCAACGGTGGCGGCGATCGTTCGAGAGCGAGTTCACCTGTTCCTATTTTGATATCGGGAATCGCGTCGATGAAATGCCAAACGTGCTCCCGTCCATAACTCGGCAGTTGACGGAGTGGGAGAAGACTAAGCGTCGCCGATGGCGATTTGTGGCCTTGCTGCTGTTTGGCGCCGCCGTATTATTCTCCGCGCTATTCTATTCATCAAGCAATCTGCAGGCTCGCTTGATTTCGCAATGCTTGGCAATCCACGACCCTGTCGCATTCAACCACTCCACAAATGGTAGGTATCATGTCGCGCGACTGATTGACGGCCGCGCCGATTTGAGAGTCAGTACGGACTTCCGACAAGAACTCATCGCCAGTAAAGACGTTTTTTGTTTATTGGCCAATGGCTTCCCGACGTTTAGAGAATTTGAAGACGAATTTGCGCGAATGGCGAGCCGCGGAGTTGAGATTCGCATCATCATGACGGATTTTAGTCAAGCCAATCGCCCCAATTGGGCCGGATTCGCCAGCGCCGTGGGTCTGACGAATCTGGAAGCGGACGCCGGAGTTGCCGTCAATATCTACGACCTTATCTATGCGCTGCAAAAACGATTCCCCGGGAACGTTGAGCTGCGATTGAATTCAAAGCCTCTCCTGTACACGATGTGGATTCGAGATCCCAACCGACCAAGTGCGTTGGCGAACCTGGGAATCCACTATTATGGCGGACAAAAGGATTGGCCCTATTTCCGCATTACCAAAACTCTGGGTGGAAATCAGATCGAATCAATGGCCCAACAGTTTGACCGGATTTGGGAAATGTCCACTCCTTATTCGCCGATTACATTTAATCGACCGGACAAAAACTAATCGGCGCCTAATTCGGTTTTCAAACAAGTTGGCGTAACTGCACACCATGGCGCATCGATCCAAATGTGTAGGAAATCACTCCCGAAAGTTCAACAGGGGTGAAGAATTCTAACAGTCTGTGCCGTTTAGCCGCCAAACGTGGGCACCCACCACGCGCGCTAGCCTGCATTTCTCACAGGTCCATTTGCCAGGGGGCTGGATTTGTTTTTCGGATTGATTTTGGTTGAGAGTCTGGTGGTTGATGGGGTTTGCGCTC
>JACTND010000231.1 GCA_014584305.1 Planctomycetota bacterium
CCGCACTGTGCCACGGTGTTAACGGAGGCCGCCTTTAGACAAGAGTGTATCAGGTTTGCGAGCCCTCGGTTAGATGCAGCTCGCTTAACGCTTACATTCCAGCGACCGACCAGGCGGCGCTGCGGGGGAAGCTACAGGCGGAGATTCGCACTAACACTTACAACCCGGACACCGGCGAACTGGTCGTGTCCGCCGACCGCGCCGCAGCGATTCATGCGGTGGCCGAACACTACAAACAACTCTTTAGCGATGCGCCGGAGTTGGCCAAGTTGCGCGAGGCTTACGCGATTCCAGGCAACGTGCTGCGTGATGCGGACCGGCGGCATCAGATGACCGGATTCTTCTTCTGGGCCGCGTGGGCCTGCGCCGCGAACCGACCGGGCAACACGATCAGCTATACTCAAAACTGGCCACCCGAGCCGCTCGTCGCCAACGTACCGACCGGCTCCAGTATTCTGTGGTCCGTCGTCAGCTTCGTCCTGCTCCTGGCTGGCATTGGGGCGCTTGCCTGGTATCACGCCGTGCTCAAAGCCAGGGAGGAACAACCTCACGATCTGCCAGCGAAAGATCCTTTGCTGGGACTGCAACCAACGCCCTCAATGCGCGCGACCCTGAAATACTTCTGGGTTGTGGCGGCGCTGATCGTGGCGCAAATAATCATGGGGGTGGTGACCGCGCACTACGGCGTCGAAGGCAGCGGCTTCTACGGTATTCCGCTGGCCGAATGGCTGCCGTACTCTGTCACGCGCACCTGGCACACCCAGTTGGCCATTTTCTGGATTGCCACGGCGTGGCTGGCGACCGGGTTGTTCATTGCGCCCGCCGTGTCAGGAAACGAGCCGAAGTTTCAGCGGGCTGGAGTCAATTTTCTCTTTGTTTGCCTTTTGGTCATCGTGGCCGGCTCGATGTTTGGCACGTGGTACGGGACGCGCCAGCGGATGGGCTACGAAATGAACTTCTGGTTCGGCCACCAAGGCTACGAATACGTGGACCTCGGAAGATTCTGGCAACTCTTCCTGTTTGTGGGCTTGTGGGTCTGGCTGCTGCTCATGGGCCGCGCCATGTGGCCGGCTTTCAAAAAACCAGGGGAACATCGGCATTTGCTGGCGCTGTTCCTGATTGCCTCGACCGCCATCGCACTCTTCTACGGCGCCGGCCTGATGTGGGGAAGGCAAACGCACTACGCGATCGCCGAGTATTGGCGCTGGTGGGTCGTGCATCTGTGGGTAGAGGGGTTTTTTGAAGTGTTTGCCACGGTCGTTATTGCCTTCTTGTTCACACGCATGGGATTGTTGCGCACGGTCACTGCCACGGCGGCAGTGTTGTTTTCAACTACGATCTTCCTCTCGGGCGGAATCCTTGGAACCTTTCATCACTTGTATTTCAGCGGCACGCCAGTCGCGGTGATGGCTTTGGGCGCGACATTCAGTGCTTTGGAAGTTGTGCCATTGGTGCTTATCGGCTTTGAAGCCTATGAAAATCTCACCCTTTCCCGCGCGCGAAAATGGGTGTCGGCCTATCGCTGGCCGATCTACTGCTTCGTCGCGGTGGCTTTCTGGAATCTGGTCGGCGCCGGGCTGTTCGGCTTTCTCATCAATCCTCCGATTGCGCTGTATTATATGCAGGGCCTCAATACGACTGCCGTCCACGGGCACACCGCGTTGTTCGGTGTTTACGGGATGTTGGGCATCGGCCTGATGCTTTTCTGTCTCAAAGGACTCACCGTCCACCGCACATGGCGGACGCGACCGCTCTCGTTCGCGTTCTGGTCCATCAATATTGGTCTCGCGTTGATGGTGCTACTCTCAGACCTGCCGCGCGGTTTGATGCAAACCGTGGCCAGCGTCAACGAAGGCATGTGGTGGGCACGCTCGGCGGAGTTTATGCAGACGGATCTGATGAACACGCTGCGCTGGCTGCGAGTGATTGGTGATACGATCTTCGGCATCGGCGTCGTGGTGCTCGGCTGGTTCGTGTTGGGCATCAAGACCGGCTGGTCATTGACAGATAAACCCGATGCCGTGGCAGAACAGTTCCCAGATGCCAAAACCTCAAAAACAGCGTAACCAAATGAGCGTAATGTCTGCGGTATTGAAGCGGACGATTAGCCCGCAGACGTTGTTGAACCTCGCGTAGGTTTCAAAACGAGCGGCCAACTGTATGAGGTGACGACATGAAAAGCCAAATACCAGTTGATCCTCTAAATCTTGCCTATGTCGAAAGTCTGTATGCTGACTATCTGCGCGATCCTGCTTCCGCCCTGCCGGAGTGGAAGCACTATTTTTCTGGACTGACCAATGGCGAACCGGCGGAGAGACCATTCCGGCCCGGACCGTCTTTTCGTTCTTACAGCGTCTTCAATCCGCCGACGAGCCGGCGGGACAGTATGGCGCCGCGCGAGACACCCGACATTGCCGGAAGGCAAGAACGCGTTGATGCGCTGGTCCGCAGCTATCGCACCCGCGGCCATATCATCGCCCAAGTGGACCCGCTACGGCAGCCCAAGACGCCGCCGCCTGAACTCGATCCGGCTTATCACGGTCTTACCGAGGCTGATTTCGACCGGCCATTTGCCTGCGCCACGATGGAACCGGACCGGCTGCTGCCGTTGCGGGAAATCATCGAGCGCCTGCGCAACACCTACTGCCGCTCCATTGGCGTCCAGTTCATGCACATTGACGATCACGGGACTCGTCTATGGCTACAGGAACGGATCGAGCGGACTCAAAATCATCTGGTGCTCGGACGTGATGAACAACTCCGCATCTTCACGCGGCTGACCGACGCGGTGATGTTCGAGGAATTCATCCGCAAGAAATTCATCGGCGCGAAAAGTTTTTCGTTGGAAGGCTGCGAGAGTTTGATTCCGCTGCTGGACCTGGCGATTGAACGCGCCGGTGAACAGGGCGTCACCGACATTGTGCTGGGCATGGCCCACCGCGGCCGGCTCAACGTGTTGGCCAACATCATCGGCAAAAGTCCGCGCCAGATCTTTCGCGAGTTCGAGGAAACCGGTGCCAAATCCCGGAACAACGGCGGCGACGTGAAGTATCACCTCGGTCACAGCAACGATTGGACTACGGCGACCGGGAAACAGGTGCATTTGTCGCTCTGCTTCAACCCGAGCCATCTCGAATTTGTCAATCCTGTCGCCTCCGGCCGGATGTGCGCCCGCCAGGATCTGGCCGGTGACACGGATCGGAAACATGGCATGACGCTTTTGATTCACGGTGACGCCGCGTTCATTGGCGAAGGCGTGGTGGAGGAAACGCTGAACTTGAGCCGCGTGGCCGGTTACGCAGTTGGCGGCACGCTGCATGTCGTTGTCAATAACCAGATTGGTTTCACCACGCCTCCGAATGACGGCCGTTCCATCATGTATGCCACGAGCGTGGCGAAAATGCTGCCCGCGCCGATATTCCACGTCAACGGCGAGGACCCGGAAGCCGTTGCGCAATGCGTAACGCTCGCTTTGGAGTTTCGCGCGAAATTCAAGCTCGACGTCGTGATTGACATGTACGGTTACCGCCGGCTTGGTCACAACGAAAGCGACGAACCGACGTTCACGCAGCCGGTGCTGTATCGGCGCATTGCCGAGCGCAAGCCGGTGCGGGAGGGTTATCTGGAGCATTTGCTCAAACTCGGCGAAGTCACTCGCGCCGAAGCGGACAAGATTGCCGAACGTCGCCAGGCTTTGCTAGAGAAAAATCTGGCCGAAGCCCGAACCGAACCGGGCACGCAACTTAAGGAAAAGCGTTCCTCCAAATGGAACGATTA